>CAADGB010000465.1 GCA_900696455.1 uncultured delta proteobacterium | reverse complement strand
GCCGCCCGCTGGCGGCCCACCCGCCACCACCGCCCCCGCCGCGGCGCGCCCGCTCGACCTCATGACCGACGACGAGCTGGCCCTCCTGACCACGCTGCCGCCGTTCGATGGCGCGGCCGCGGCGCGGCCCCTGCCGGCCGCGGCCCGGCGCGCGCTGGAGCAGGCGCTGATGGAGGTCGCGATCGGCGGCGCCGACGAGAGCGCCGTGCGGTCGGCGCTCGAGGTGATCGCGCTGGCGCCGTCGAGCGCGCCGGCGCGGCTGGCGCTGGCCTGCGCCGTCGCCCAGCTCGAAGGCGACGTCGAGGCGGCGGCCATCCTGCGCACGCTGCGCGACGCCGGCTGTGCGCCCTGCCTCGACGCGCTGGTCAACGTGACGGTCGCCGCCGACCAGGACCCGTGCCGCTTCGGTGCGCGCAGCCGCGCGGTCGGTGAGGGCGTCGTGCCCTCGCCGCTGCGGGTGGCCGCCACCACGATCCTGGCGAGCCTCGACAGCGGCGACGTCGCCGCCGTCGCGCCCTACCTCGATCCGGCCCGGCCCGTGGTCCTGGCCGCGGCGTGCAGCGTGTGCGACCGCCCCCGCGTCGACACGCGGCGGCTCTCGCGCGCCCGGTTCCAGGCCTTCGTGCGCGCCGCCGAGCGCCGGCGCGCGGAGGGTCCGACGAGCTACAACCCGCCCCAGCTGCTGTTCTGCGACGCCCGCTGCTGCGGCGGCCCGACCGGCATGCTCTCGCACACGCAGGTGTTCGTGACCGACGTCTGCTTCCACCCGGGCAAGCGCCCCCGGCTCGCCCGCATCGACGCCGTCGATGGGGGCTGATGCTAGGCTCGCGGCCATGACGTCCCTGCGGCTCGACGTGTGGAGCGATCTGGCGTGCCCGTGGTGCTACGTCGGCACGCGCCGGCTCGAGGCCGCGCTCGCCGGCTTCGAGCACGCCGCCGAGGTGACCGTCCGCTGGCGCTCCTTCGAGCCCGATCCCTCGGCGCCGCGCGTGGTCGACGCGTCGTCCTCGTACGCCGAGCGCCTGGCACGCAAGTACCGGGTCGCGACCGCCCAGGCCCAGGCCATGATCGATCGCATGACCGCGACCGCGGCCGCCGACGGCATCACCATGCGCTTCGACCGCATCCGGCCCGGCAACACCTTCGACGCCCACCGCCTGCTCCACCTGGCCGCGGCCTGCGGCCATCAGGACGCGGTGAAGGAGCGGCTCCTGCGGGCCTACCTGGGCGAGGGGGCGTGCCTGGGCGAGCCCGCGACCCTGGTCGCGCTCGCGGCCGAGGCCGGGCTCGACGAGGCCGACGCGCGCGCGGTGCTCGACGGCGAGCGCTTCGCGGCCGAGGTCCGCGCCGACGAGGCCCTGGCCCGCGAGCTCGGCGTCACCGGCGTGCCGTTCTTCGTGCTGGGCGGACGCCTCGGCGTGTCGGGCGCCCAGCCGGCGGAGACCTTGCGCGCCGCGCTGGTCCAGGCCTGGACCGCGGTCGCCCGCGATGACGCCGGGACCGAAGCCGCGCGCGAGGGCGCGACCTGCGGACCCGACGGCTGTGCCTGAGCCCGCGCGCCGCCGAGGCGACCACCGCGGCGTTGAATACCGGCGCCGGCGACCGCGTCCCGCTGGCATGCGCCCGCGCCACCACCGGCTCGTGACCATCGCCACGCTCCTGGCGGCGTCGGTGTCCACCGCCCTGGCAGGGCCGGGCGCCGGCGCCGGGTTCGACGCGGCCGTCGAGGTCGAGGCCGTCGTCGAGGTCCGGGTCGAGGTCGCGCCGGAGGTCGTGAGGGTCGCGTCCCCACCGCCGGTGGTCGCGACCGCGAGCACGACCGGCTGGGGCACGGCCGGGACGGTGCCGCTCGAGCGACCGCACTGGGAGGTGGGGCTGGCGATGACGGTGCCGCTCGGCGCCGGCGACCTCGGGGTGCACGCCGCGGCCGGCCGCCAGGTCGGCCCGGTGCGGCTGGCCGCCGAGTACACGCTCACCGCGGCCTCCGGCGACCGCGACCGCGCCGGCGGCGTGGTGCTCGATTGCGGTCAGCGCCAGCGCCTCGGGCTCGCCGCCCGCTACCGCCTCGGGGTGGGCACGCCGGAGGTGGCGACCGGCCTGTTCGTCGAGGGCGGGCTGGGCCTGGTCGAGACGCGGTGGCAGGTGACCGGCGCCGCGCGCCAGCGCGACGCCATGGCCGGCCTCGGCGTCGAGCTGGCGGCTGGACGGGCGCGCCTCGCCGGGCTCGACGTCGGCGCGCGCGTGACGATCGCGGCGCGCGACACGGCCGGCGCCCCGCGCGAGGTGACCGGGCTCTTGCTCGTGGGCCTCCTGGTCGGCGGCTGATCGCCCGGCGCCCGCCGCGCGCTCACAGCTCCGGCGGCACGACGCCGACGCCGATCACGGCCCGGGTGGCGGCGGGGATGACCCGATCGGCGACCATGCGATGGGTGAGGACCATCTCGGCGTCGCGCAGGCAGCGCTCCAGCGGATGCCCGGCGCGGACGGCGGCGCCGCCGGCCAGGTGAAAGGCGGCGCGAGCGACGGCGGCGCTCTGCTCGGCGGCGTGACAGGCGGCGAGCCGGAGCTCGCCGCGCACGGCCGCCGTGACCGGGCCGGCCTCGGCGGCGGTCTGGGCCCGGCCCGCGGCGGCCAGCAGGTACGCGCGGGCGGCGCCGAGCTGGGCGTGGACGGCGCCGTGGCGCGCCAGCACCGTCGACGGCGGCGGCTCCCTGCCGGCGGTGAGGTGGTCGCCGACGGTGGCGGCGGCGCGGGCGGCGATGCCGAGGCCGCAGGCGGCCACCCCGGCCGCGAGCAACCCGAACAGCGGCAGGCGGGACAGCGCGCCGCCGGCCCACGGCGCGCGATCGAAGACCGAGGTGATCCGGCGCCTGGGCACGCGCACGTCGTCGACGACGAGATCGTGGCTGCCCGTGCCGCCCAGGCCCAGGGTGTCCCAGTGGTCGACGATCTGGACGCCGGGCGCGGCCGCCGGCAGGAAGCACACGACGTGACGAGGCCCGGCGCCGTCGTCGACCAGCGCGCCCACCGCCACCCAGTCGGCGTGGCGGCAGCCCGAGGCGTACGGCCAGCGCCCGGACAGGCGGAGCTCGTCGCCGTCGGCCTGCCCGCGACCGCCGGGGGCGAAGATCCCGGCCAGGAACGGCGCCGGCGCGCCCGCCCAGATGGCGCGGGCCTCGTCCCGGTCGAGGTAGGCGGCGAGCAGCGTCGAGGTCGACGCCGTCATCACGCACCACGCGGTCGCGGCGTCGCCGGCCGCCAGGGTCGCGAGCAGCTCGACGTAGGCCGGCGCCGGCAGCGCGTGTCCGCCCAGCTCGAGCGGCAACAGCACCTGGAGGAAGCCCCCGTCGCGCAGCGCCGCGACCACCTCCGGCGCGAGCCGGCGCTCGCGCTCGTGACGCTCGGTGTGCGTGGGCAGGGTGGCGGCGAGATCGCGGGCGCGCGCGAGGAGCTCCATGGGCGGCGACGGTACCGCGGCTTCGCCGTGGCGACCGCCTCCCCGGCGCCGACCGCCTCGCCGGCGCCGACCGCCTCGCCGGCGCCTCGCCTACAGGTCGACGTCGAACGCGACCCGCGCGCCCAGCTTGAGCGTGGTGACGTCGGCGTCGCCGGTGAAGGTGCGCTCCCACGACAGCCCGAGCGCCGCGCCCGGGAAGAAGAAGCGCGTGCGCAGGGCGCGACCGCCCACCGAGATCCCGAGGTGCGCGCCCTGATCGAGGCGCTCGAGGTCATCCTCGCGGGTGCGGCCCAGCCAGCCGGCCGACAGCTCGACGTAGGCGTTGGTCCGGGTGTGGCGATAGACCAGCGGCGCCACCAGGTCGAGCCCCAGCACCAGCCCGGCGCGGCTGCCGTCGTCCTCCTTGGGGAAGGCCGCGGTCGCGCCCAGCTCGAGCCCGGCGTAGAGCGCCGAGCGCATCGAGAGCACGCGCCCGAACAGCAGGCGGCCGGCGCCGCCGGCGGAGAAGTCGGTGCGGTCGCCCTCGTGCACCAGCATGCCCTTGCCGCCGCCGCCCAGCGTCACCTGCCACCGACCGTCGGAGATCTGGCGGCCGCGGAACGGCTCCTCCAGCTCGACCCAGAACGGGCAGTCGGCCGGCGCCGCGGCGTCGGCCCGCGCCAGCACCATCCGGACGCGGTGGAGCACCATCAGCTCCTGCACCGCGCCCAGGCGCTTGCCGCGGGCCCGCCACGCCGCCTCGACCGGGCCGCCGCGCGCCGCGAGCTGCTCGTCGAGCCAGGTCGCCAGCGACCGCCGCGCCAGCGGATCCACCCGGCACACCGAGTCGAGGGCGCCGGCGAGCACCTCCTCGACCTCGATCCGGTCGACGCTCCAGCCCGCCGCCGCCTTCACCGTCACCTGGCGCTCGAGGTCGCGGTAGAGCGCCGCCGCGGTCGGATCCTTGGGCAACGTCCGCGCGCAGGCCGCGACGGCGACCACGGCCAGGAGGACGGCGACCGCGCGCACGCGCCTCAGGACAGCGCCAGCCAGCTCGCGGTCGACGCCGCGAGCTTCTTGGCGAAGCTCTGCGGGAAGCACTTGAGCACGTAGTCGATGGCCTGCTGCTTGAGCTCGGCGTCGAGCGGCTCCGGCACGTCCATCATGTTGTCGTCGGGGTTCGGCCGCACCCCGAGCCGCACGATCTCGGTCAAGCGGAGGACGTGGAGCCGGTTCATGAACAGCGCGTACGCGATGCCCAGGAACATCTCTTCCTGGGTGGGATCGAGGGCGGCGGACATCGCCCCGAGGGGTATCACGGGGATGGGCGTGACCGCTACTGGCCCGGGAGGGGGACGACCCGGACGACGGGGGGGGCGGCTCACCGCCGCCGGCGCGCCGCCAGGGCCTCGAGCCGGGCCTTGAGCTCGGCCTCGAAGCCCGAGGTCGTGGGCTGGTAGATGGGCGTCCCCACCAGCTCCGCGGGCAGGTAGTCGGCGGGCACGTACGCACCCTCGAAGTCGTGGGGGTACTTGTAGCCCTGGCCGTGCCCCATCGAGCGCGCCAGCGCGGTGGCGGCGTTGCGCAGCTCGGCCGGCACCGGCAGCCCGCCGCGCTCGCGCACCAGCTTGCGGGCGGCGGCGTAGGTGGTGAGCGCCGTGTTCGACTTGGGCGCGCACGCCAGGTAGACCGCGGTCTGGGTCAGGCACAGCGCGCCCTCGGGCAGGCCGACCAGCTCGAACGCGTGGAGCGCGGCGGTCGCCACCACCAGCGCCTGCGGGTCGGCGTTGCCGACGTCCTCCGACGCGAAGATGACCATGCGCCGCAGGAGGAAGCGCGGATCCTCGCCCGCCTCGAGCATGCGCGCGAGCCAGTAGGCGGCGGCGTCGGGATCGCTGCCGCGCATGCTCTTGATGAAGGCGCTGATGACCGCGAAGTGCTCGTCGCCCGCCTTGTCGTAGACGAGGGTGCGGGTCTGCGCCGCCTCGATCACGTGCGCGCGCTCGACCCCCGCGGGCAGGCCATCGCCCCGGGCCAGCTCGACCGCGGCCTCGAGCACGCCGAGCGCCCGCCGGCCGTCGCCGCCGGCCAGGGCGGCGATCTCCGCCAGGACCTCGTCGGCGATGGTGACCTCGAGGGCGCCCAGCCCCCGCTCGCGATCGGCCAGGGCGCGGCGCAGGATCTGGAGCAGCGCCTCCTCCCCCAGGGCCTCGAGGCGGACCACTCGCGCCCGGGACAGTAAGGCAGCCACCACTCCGAAGGACGGGTTCTCGGTGGTCGCGCCGACCAGGGTCACCGTGCCGGCCTCGACGTGGGGCAGGAGCGCGCCCTGCTGGGTGCGCGAGAACCGATGGATCTCGTCGATGAAGAGCACCGTCCGGCGCCCGTACTGGTCGCGCCGGGTGGCGGCCTCGGCGATCGCCTCGCGCACCTCCTTCACCCCGGCCTGGACGGCGGACAAGGTGACCAGGTGTGCGCGGACCGCCTCGGCGAGCAGACGCGCCAGGGTGGTCTTTCCGGTCCCAGGTGGGCCCCAGAGCAGGAGCGAGGGCAGGTTCTGGCCGGGGGCGAGCTTGCCCAGGAGGCGGCCCGCGCCCAGCAGATGCTCCTGTCCGATGAACTCGGCCAGCGATTGCGGCCGCATGCGCTCCGCCAGCGGCTGGTTGAGCCGCCGGGCCTCCGCGCTGCGAGCGAACAGGTCCATCGGAAGACTGCGGTGTCGGTGAACCGTCGTGAGCTTGGGCGGGGGGTGCCGGCGTGTCAACGCTGAGGCACGGGGACATCCCCTGGTGACGCAAAACCCGGCCAGACCGGTGGCCGGGACTCCCCACCCGATCGGAGCTTTCGCGCAGTTAGGTGCCGACGAGGGGGCGGCGAGGCGTGGCACCTGCCTTGCTTCATCCCCGAGCATGTCCGCGCTCGAGCACGTCTACCACTACCGACTGTTGATCGGGAAGAGTGCGGCGGGTGCGGGGCTCACGATCGACGAGATCGATCGGCTGACCGAGCTCGAGGCGCTGTTCGCCGCGAGCGAGGCCGATCAGCGGGCGCGCGAGGGCCGGCGGTTCCGCCGCGAGCGGGTCGACCTCTCCGCCGTCCTGCGCGGCGGCAAGCTGAACGACTCGGTGACCGTGAGCGAGCTCGCGCCCGGCGGCATGGTGTGCCGCTCGGCGCCGTACGCCGAGCCTGGCGACGCCGTGGAGATCGTGATCGAGGACGCCGCGACCAGCCGCTCCTACCGCTTCAAGGCCACGATCTCGTGGCTGCGCGAGGAGCACGAGGGCGACGACTACGTGGTCGGCCTCGAGCTGGTGGGGACGCCGGTCATGATCCACCACGGCTCGAGCCAGGTCCACGAGCCGCTGTTCACGCGCATCGCGGCCTGATCGCCGGCGGTTCGCCTGCTAGCCTCGGGGCGTGCGTGCGTCGTCCCCCGTGCTCGGCCCCGTGCTCGGCCCCGTGCTCGGCCCCGTGCTCGCGCTCGGCCTCGCGCTCGGCCTCGCGCTCGGGCTGACCACCGGCCTCACCGGCTGCTTCTTTGGCGGCAACCTCGGCGCCAACACCAAGCACAAGCAGCGCCGCGACCTGTTCAAGTTCGCGCCCGGCGCGCTCGAGAGCGCCAACCCGTGGACGGGTGAGCCGCGGGCGATGCCGGTGCGGATCTACGTCGACGAGGACTTCCGGGCCCAGACCGTGCGCTGGAAGGCGCAGCTCGAGGAGCAGATCGACGAGGCCAACCAGTTCCTGACCCCCGCCCTCGGCATCCGCCTCGACGTGGTCGGCTACACGCCGTGGTCGTCGCGGTCCGCCGGCCGCTCGATGGACGAGCTCATGACCGCGCTCGAGGCCCACGACGACGCCGACGACGTGGCGTGGGTGATCGGCTACGTGTCGGCGCTGTCGATCGCGTCGATCTCGTTCGAGCAGCTCGGCGCCGCGCGACCGCTCGGGCGCCACCTGGTGGTGCGCGGCTACGCCGATCGCGACGAGAAGAAGCAGCTCGCGGCGGCCTTCCCCAAGACCAGCGAGGCCGAGCGCGCCGCCGTCCACGACGCGCGGCGCCGCCACAAGCAGGCGGTGGTGCTCATCCACGAGCTCGGCCACACCCTGGGCATGGTCCACGAGACCGACGAGCGCTGGATCATGTACGGCACGTACGACGTGACCATGAGCCAGCTCTCCGACCGCGGCCGCGAGCTCGCGCAGCTCGTGATCAGCGAGCGGCTCAAGCCGCACGCCCAGCAGGATCCGCGCGCGCTGGCCGAGCGCCTCGTCGCGCACCTCGACGCCAACCCGTGGGGGGGCTGGGTCGTCGACGAGCTGCGCCAGCTCCACGCCTACCTGCGGGCGACGATGGAGCTGGCCGCGGGCCCCGGCGGCGGCGGCAGCGCGGGCGCGCCCGACATCCCGGTACCGGCCGCCGCCTACGATCAGTTCAAGCGCGCGCAGGCCCTGGCCCGCCAGGGCAAGGCCGCCGAGGCCCTGGCCGAGCTCGACGCGCTGGTCGCCGCCTACCCCGGCACCGCCGACATCCGGCTGGCGATCTGCGAGGTCCACGTCGGCGCCAGCGGCCCGACCTCGGCGGCGGCCGAGACCGCGTGCGGGCGCGCCCTCGAGGTCACGCCCGACGATCCGCGGCCGATCCTGGTGCGGGTCGAGGCCCTGCTCGCCGCCGGCGACCGCGGCGGCGCCCTCGCGCTCCTGCCGCGCGCCGAGGAGCGCGCCGGCGACCGCGCGCCGGTGTGGGAACGCCTGGCCGCGATCTACCAGGCCACCGGCCGGGTCAGCCAGGCCGAGGCCGCGGCCGCGCGGGCGACCGCGGCCGGCGGCGGCCCGCACCCGGTGCGCGAGTGGGCGGCGCGGACCCGCGCCCGCTACGGGCTGCCGCCCGACGCCCGGCGCTGGAAGATCGCGCCCGCCGACGAGGGCGACTACATCGCGGCCGTGCGCGAGCTGCTCGACCTCATCTACGCCGACAAGATGGACGAGGCCGAGCGCCGGGCCCGGGCGGCCGAGGCCCGCTGGCGCGGCGCGCCCGGCATCCTGGGCGCGCGCTGCGACCTCCACCTGCGCCGCGGCAACCGGGCGGCGGCCAAGAAGGCGTGCGCCCAGGCGGTGGCGGCGTGGAACGGCGCGGCCTGGGCCCAGTACCTCGACGGCGTGATCGCGCTGCAGGAGCGCAAGGACGCGCGCGCCGTGGCCTCGCTGCGGGCCGCGATCGCCGCCGACCCCGACCTCGCCCAGGCCTACCGCGCCCTGGGCAAGGCGCTGGCGCGCCAGCGCGACGACGCCGGCTGGGCGGCGCTCGCCGCCGACTACCAGCGCCGGTTCGGCCAGCCCCTGCCCCGGTGACGCCCGCGCCGACGCCGCCCCCGCGGTCGCCGCCCACCGGCGCTGGGCTATGATCGGCGGCGCTCGATGAGCTTCCTCCGCCGCTGGCTCTCGTCCGACTACCGCGCGGCGCGCACCGCCGAGGCGGCGGGCAACCCCGAGGCCGCCGCCCAGCACTACGCCCTGGCCGGCGACTTCGAGGCGGCGGTGCGCATGCACCTGGCGCGGGCGGCGCGCGCCGGCGATCGCGCCGCCGAGATCGCGGCCCTGCGCGACGCCCTGCACTGGGCGGGCGAGGACCCGGCGCTGCGGGCGCGGGCCTCGGGGGCGCTCGGGCGGGCGCTCCTGGCCCGGGCGCTGGCCGAGGGCGTGGCCACCGCCCGCGATCACGAGAAGGTGCGCGAGGCCGCCGCCCTGCTCCTGGCCGGCGGCGCCCACCGCGACGCCGGCAAGGCGCTCGAGCAGCTCGGCGACTTCCAGGGCGCGGCCCAGGCCTACTCCGCCGGCGGCCTGGTCGAGCTCACCGAGGCGGCGCTCGCCGCCGACGAGCAGAAGCACCGGAGCGACCACGCGGCCCGCGACGCCTTCGCCGACTACGAGCTGCACCTGCGCCTCGGCCGCCGCGACGACGCCCGCGCCGCGCTCGAGCGCTGCCTCGAGCTGGCGCCGTCGCGCGACCGCCGGCGCCTGCTCGACGATCTGCTCGCCCGCCTGATCACCTCGGGCAAGGTCGAGCTGCGGCCGCGCGCCGGCGGCCCCGGCGTGGTCGCGAGCTGCGGCCCGGTGGTGGCGCTGGGCCGCGACGCCCTGTGCGACCTGCCGCTGCGCGCCGGCGGGGTGTCGCGGCGCCACGCCGAGATCGACATCGGCGACGCGCCGCGCTTCACCGCGCGCGACGCCGGCTCGCGCAACGGCACGCTGCTCGGCGGTCTGCCCATCGCCGGCGCCGTGCCCCTGGTCGATCGCGGCACCCTCGAGCTGGGCGAGGACTGCCGCATCGAGTTCGTGGTCGCCGGCGAGCCGCCGGTCCTGGCGCTCACGGTGCTGAACGGCCTCGACCGCGGGCGCACGCTGGTGGCGGCGCGGCCGGGCGAGCGCATCGACCTCGCCGCCCACGGCCTGCCCTGCGACCTGATCTTCGTCGAGGGTCGGCCGTGGCTGGGCCGCGGCGACGGCGCCTTCCGCCTCGGCGACGACGTCGTGGCCCAGGGTCGCGCCCAGCTCCTGGCCGGCGACGTGATCACGATCGACGGCGCCGAGATCGACGTGGTGGCGTGATGGCCGACGATCGCGGCTTCTTCGCCCGCCTGTTCCGCCGCCGGCCCCCGCCGTCCACCGCGCCGGCGCCGCGGCCCGAGCCCGCGGTCCTGCGCGACGAGGACGACGCCTGGCTCGAGCAGCTCGTGATCGCCGCCGGCGACGGCAAGCGCCACGACGAGCTGGCCGGGCCCGACGCCCTCGCCCACCTCGACGCGCTGTGGAAGGGCGGCCACGAGCGGCTGGCCACCGAGTGGATGGAGAAGCTCATCAGCCTGCCCGAGGCGCCGGCCGACGCGGTGGCGACGCTGCGCGCGCGCCTGGTCGACCGCCTCGACGAGCGGCGCGAGCTCGAGCGCGGCCTGGCCCACCTCGAGGCCCTGACCGCGAGCGAGCCCCACGCCCTGCGCGCCCACTACCTCCTCGCCGAGCACCACCGCAAGCTCGGCGACGACGTGCTGGCGCTGCGCCACTACGAGGCGGTGCTGGCCCGCGACCTCGACTACCCCAACGTGCGGGCCCGGGTCGAGCGCCTGCGCGCCGCCCGCGGCCTGGCGGCGCCGGCCGCCGGCGAGACCATCGCCGGCGCCGACGTGGTCGGGATCGCCGGCGGCGCCCGCTACCGCCTGGTGCGCGAGCTCGGCCGCGGCGCGACCGGCGTGGTCTACCTCGCCCGCGACGCCGAGCTCGAGCGCGACGTCGCGGTCAAGCTGCTCCACCCCCACCTCGCCGCCGCCCAGCAGCAGGAGGCGCTCGGCCGCTTCTTCCACGAGGCGCGGGTGATGGCGTCCCTGCGCCACCCCAACGTCGTGGCCGTGCTCGATCTGGAGGAGAAGGCGCGGCGCATCGTGCTCGAGCTGGCCGCCGGCGGCACGCTGCGCGACCTCCTGCGCGAGCGGGGGCCGTCGACGACGATGTCGCCGGGGCCGCGCTCGCTGCGCCGCACCCTCGAGCGCCACGCCCAGCTCCTGACCGCGCTGGTCGCCGCCCACCGCCGCGGCATCGTCCACCGCGACGTCAAGCCCGGCAACCTGATGTTCCGCCGCGACCCCGACACGCCCGGCGTCGAGCTCATGCTCGGCGACTTCGGCGTGGCCCACCTGCCCGACGCCGCCGGCGCGGTCGGCGCCGACGCCGCCCGGTCCCGGCGCCCGGCCGAGGCGGTGGGCACGCTGGCGTACATGAGCCCGGAGCAGCGCCGCGGCGAGCCGCCGCGCCCCGCCGACGACATCTGGGCGGTCGCGGTCGTGCTGTTCGAGGTGCTCACCGGCCGCCACCCGTGGAGCCGCGACGTCCTGCTCGCCGGCGCCCGCACCGCGCGCGACTTCGACCTGCCGGCCGACGCCCTGGCCGGGGTGCCGCCGGCGCTGGCCGCCGCGCTCGCGGCGCACCTCCGTCGCCTCGGCGACCTCGATCCGGAGGCCCGCCCCGCCGCCGACGCCGCGCTCGCCGAGGCCTACGCGCTGCGCGCCGACGTGATCGCCGCGGCCTGAGCGGGTGATTGCTTCACACGCTCCGCCGAGGCGCGGCGCTACCAGGGCAAGGGGATCACGAGCTGGCCGCCGACCTCGCCGGACGCGGCCGCGGGCCCGGCCTCGGCGGCGGTCACGACGCCGACGGGGCGATCGCGCAGCGCGGGGTCGGCGGCCAGGCGGACCGCCAGCGGCGCGACCACGACCTCCTCGAGCAGGCGGCGCAGCGGCCGCGCGCCCAGCTTCGCGTCGAAGCCCCGCGCCGCCAGCTCGGCCCGCGCCGCCGCCGACAGCCACAGCGACAGGCCGCGCGCCGGCAGCCCCGGCCGCTTGCGGATCCGGGCCACCTCGAGCTCGACGATGCGCTCGATGTCGTCGGGCGCCAGCGACCGGAACGACACGACGTGATCGAGCCGCGCGAACAGCTCGGGCCGGACGTGGGCCCGCACCGCGGCGCTGAAGTCGGGCGCCGCCTCGCCGCCGAACCCGACCGCGGCCCGCCCCTGCGCCCCCAGGTTCGAGGTCATGACGATCACCGCCATGCGCAGATCGACCAGCCGCCCCTGCGAGTCGGTGAGCCGGCCCTCGCCCAGCACGCCCAGCAGGAGATCGAAGACCTCGGCGTGGGCCTTCTCCAGCTCGTCGAGCAGCACCACGCACAGCGGCTGCCGCCGCACCTGCTCCGCGAGCGAGGTCGCGCCGCCGCCGACCTCGAGCAGGCGACCGACCGAGCCCGGCGTCATGTACTCGGACAGGTCGACGCGGATCAGGCGCTCGGCGTGGCCGAACAGGTAGGTCGCGATCTGCTTGGCGAGCTCGGTCTTGCCGACGCCGGTGGGGCCGACGAACAGGAGCGACGCCACCGGCCGCTCGGGATCGTCGAGGCCGGTCTTGAAGCGGGCCAGCGCCCGCGCCACCACCCGGCAGGCGTGATCTTGCCCGACGACGCCGGCGGCCAGCGCCGCCGCGATCGCCGGCGTGCCGGTCGGCCGGTCGTCGGTGATGAGCTCGACCGGCAGCCCCGACCAGCGGGCGTAGGCGCCGGCGACGTCGGCGGGCAGGAGCTGGCGCGGCGGCCGCTGCGCGTCCTGGTTCCACCAGTCGAGGAACTGCATCGCCTTGCCGGGGAAGCGCTGATCGCGGCGGAACGCGGCCAGGAGCGCGACCAGGCGCCGCAGCGCCGCCGGGTGCCAGTCGACCTCGGGATCCTTGCGGTGCTGCTGGGTCCGGATCATCTCGAGCACGACGTCGGCGCCCGGCTCGTCGACGCGGATCACCTCGAAGGCGTCGAGCAGCGCCTGGTGGCGGCGCCGGCCGCGCGCCAGCTCGGCCTCCGAGGCCTCGGCGATCACCCGCACCTCGCCGGCGGTGATGGCCGGCGCCAGGAGCTCGGCGATGCTGGCGCCGTCGGACTGCGGCGCCAGCAGGTCGGCGAGGCGATCGACGTACAGCCAGTCGTCGGTGGCGCCCAGCTCGCGGGCCAGGGCCAGGCACCGCTCCTGCCACATGCCGAGGTAGACCATGCCGGCGGTGATGTGCCCGGCCGAGGTCGCCCACAGCCGGCGCGGCGCGGCGCCCTTGCCCTTGCTGCGCTCGGCGAGGTGGCGGGCGGCGCGCCGGACCAGCGCGGTCTTGCCCACGCCGCTGTCGCCGACCAGCAGGATCGATCGCGGCGGCGCGCGGTCGACGGCGGCGCACAGCGCCGCCCCCGCGGGCACGTCGCCGACCGGCGGCGCCACCAGCCGGCGGCGGAGCTTGAGGGTCCAGTCCTCGGCCACCGCGGCCACGGTCGGCGGCGGCGGCTCCTCGTCATCGTCGCCGCCGTCGTCGGCCCGCGCCAGGTGCGGCAGCTCCCAGGTCACGATCCACTCGCGGCGCGCCGGTCGGAAGTCGAAGATGCTGGCGGCGGCGTCGCCGAGCATCGCCGCGAACATCGCCTGGCGCAGGACGTCGGCCGCGTCGTCGAGGTCCTCGAGCGCCAGGCTCCAGCCGAAGCGCGGCACCACCACCCGCCACACCTCGCCCTCGGCCCAGGCCGCGAAGCCGAGGCGGAGCGGGATCGTGCGCGAGCCCACCACCCAGGCGCCGCCGGCGGCGGTGCGAGGCCGGGCCGCGACCGCGACCCGCCGCAGCTCGAGCTCCTCGCCGAACAGGTAGCGGTCGCGCTCGCCGCCGGCCACCGCCGCCGTGAGCAGCGGCTCGAGCCCGGCCAGGACGTCGGCCTCGCTGTCGCCCCAGGTCGCCGGCGCCGGCCCGTCGAGGAAGACGGCGCGGCGCCGGATCACCACGCCCGACAGCTTGCCGTTGTCGTGCTCGGTGAAGAAGACGCGGAAGCTAGGCCGGGCCATCGGGGCCTCCATCGCCACCGCGGGCGCGCCGTCGGTCGCCGGCGCCCGCGCCCGCGGTGCGGCTCCACCGCACGTGCCAGCAGTGGCGGACGACGTCGGCCAGGGTGGGCGCGGTCACGCGCGCGGCGAAGCCGGTGACGAAGTCCTCGACCTCGGCGACCACCGGCTCGCCCACCCGCCGCGGCGGGGCGTAGCTGATCGCGCGCACCACCGGCAGGAGCGGCTCGGGGTTGGCGATGGCGACGGCGCCGGCCGCGACCGCGGCGTCGAACGCGGCCAGGGCGCGAGCGTGGGCGGCCGTGGCGGCGCGGGCGTCGGGGGAGTCGTCGGCACCGTCGCCGCCGTCGCCGCGGTCGGGCGCGGGCGTGGCGCCGGCCGCGGGCGGCCCCGGCGTCACCGCCACCCGGACGATCTCGGGCTCGCCGGCCAGCGACTGGAAGACGTGCGAGCCGTGCTCGGGGGCGAGCGCCGCCCGCGCCAGCAGCTCGCGGACGACCGCGGTGACGTGGGTCGCCCGCCCGGCGCCGCCGCCGAGCAGCGCCGGCCCGACCTCGATCGCGCCGCCGCCCACCGCCGCCGCCACGTCGTCCGCCCACGGCGTCAGCGCCAGGGCGATCGCGTCCCAGCCCGGCCCCCGGCCGACGCCCACCGTCGACAGCCGCACGGTCACGACGTGGGCGTGGGGCTCGGCGAGCTCGCCGGTGTGATCGACGAGGAGGCGGGCCCGCGCCAGCGCCTGCAGGGTCGCCGCCTGATCGAGCGGCCGGCGCCGGCCGCTGGCCACGCTCCGCCGGTCGAAGCGCCGCACCTGCTCGACGCTGCTCCGGTAGCCACCGGGCTGGACCACGCTGGCGCGCGGGAAGGCCTCGAGGTCGTGTACCAGCTCGTCGTCGGACTCGTCGAGGGCGCGCCCGGACCGCCGCCGCCGCGCGTCCCCTCGGCGCTCGCCGGCCAGGGCCACCCGCAGCGCGGTCACCTCGTCGCGGTAGCGCTCGACGAAGTAGCGCAGCTCGGCGGCGCCGCCGGCCCGCGCCGCCTCGTCCTGGGCGGCGAGCCGCGGCCCGTCGACGACGTCGTCGAGCGCGGCCGCTAGGGCCTCGACCTCGGGCGCGAGCGCGGCCACCGCTTGCTCGCGCCAGGCCGCCAGCGGGAAGTCGCCGGGCAGCGGCCGGGCCTCGGGCAGGCTCTCGAGCTCCACCGCGATCGCGCCGGCGTCGTCGCGCAGCCGCGCCACGGTCAGGCGCGCCGGCGGCGCCGTGACCAGGGCGTCGGCCAGCGCCGCCGCGACGTGGTCCTCCAGCCAGCGCTTGACCGTGCGCGCGCCGAAGCGCGGGTCGAAGGCCTGGGCCACCGCCCGCTCGCGCACCGCGCGCCCGGCGTAGACGAAGACGTTGCGCTCGCGCAGGCCGCGGCGGGCCAGGAGCCGGGCCAGCTCCTTGTCGACGACCCGCGCCGCGACCTCGGGCGTCAGGGGGTGGAAGCGGACGACGCGGTCGATGCGGTTCCACAGCTCGGGCGGGAAGAACTCGCGCACCGCGCGCGCGATCTCGCCCAGGATGGCCGCGGTGCGGTCGCCGAAGCCGATGGGCGCGGCCACCCGGCCGCCGAGGTTGGAGGTCATGACGATCGCGGCGTGGCGGAAGCTGGCGACCTCGCCGGCGGCGTCGGTGAGCCGGCCCTCGTCGAAGAGCTGGAGCAGGAGCGCCAGCACCGAGGGGTGGGCCTTCTCGATCTCGTCGAGCAGCACCACCGCGAACGGCTGCTCGCGGATGCGCTGGGTGAGCAGGCCCTCGGGAGTGAAGCGATCGCCGAGGAGGCGCGCCACGGCGTCGGGCCCCGACAGCTCGCTCATGTCGAGGCGCAGCAGGCGGCGGGCGTCGCCGTACAGGTACTCGGCGAGCGCGGTGGCCAGCTCGGTCTTGCCGGTGCCGGTCGGCCCGGTGAACAGGTAGACCCCGAGCGGCCGCGCCGGATCGACGAGGCCGGCGCGCACCGCCAGCACCAGCTCGGCGGCGCAGGCCGTGGCCTCGGGCTGGCCGATCACCCGCGCCGCGAAGTGGGCCTCGACCGCGGCCGGATCGAGCGGCGCGTCGAGGCGCAGGAGGTGCTCGGGCAGGCCGGTCTCGCGCGCCGCCAGGGCCACGGCGAGCGCGGGCTCGAGCACTGCCGGCTCGGGCCGGGCGCCGCCCTCGACCGCCGCCGGCGCCCGCGCCCGGCACAGCTTGCGCAGGAGGTCGATGGCTGCGCCCGGCATCGCCGTCCACGGGAACAGCGCCGCCGCCAGCTCGATCACGGTGCGAGGCAGGAAGGGGTGGAGCTCGAGCGGGTGCTCGGCCTCGAGCCGCCGGGCCTCGGCCAGGACCAGGGCGGCGGTCTCGGCGGCGCCGGTGGGCTCGACCGCGACCCGCGTGAACAGGCCGGCGAACGCCGGCGCGTCATCCTCGAGGCGGGCGAGCTGCTCGCGGGTGGTGGTGCCGACGATCACGACCTCGCCGCGGGCCAGCGGGGCGCGGAAGAAGTCGGCGAAGCTGCGCTCCGACTGCCGCGTCACCCCCAGCCGGCCGAACAGGTGGAGGTCGTCGAACCACAAGATCCCCCGGTGCTCGCGCGCCTCCTCGACCACGCTCAGGAGCCGCTCCTCCCAGTCGCCCAGGTACTGCATGCCGGCGACCAGCCGCTTGCCCGACAGCCGCCACACCTTGTGGATGCGCTCGGCGTCGCGGTGGAGGTGCCAGCCGTCCTCCTCGAGCCGATCGTCGACCCACCGCGCCAGCAGCGTCGAGCGTCCGGATCCCGGACGACCGACCAGGATCGCGGGCCGCGGCCGGCCGCCCAGGATCCGGCCGAGGTGGGCGCGGTAGGGCTCGCGCGGCACGCCCAGGGGCAGGGTGCCGTCGATGGCGCGCGCGGTCTGATCGACGCCGAGGCGGGCCAGCACCCGCGGCCGGCCGCGCCCGGCGCCGGCCCGCGCCCGCGGCGGTCGCGCCGCCTCCACCCGGTCGAGCAGGCCCTGGGGCTCGACCGCGAACGCCAGCGTGAGCAGCCGCTCCTTGCCGGCGCTGGCCAGGGCCGCCAGCGCGTCGGCGTCGCGACCGGCCCAGGCTCGGCGCGCGAAGTGCGGCGCCAGCTCCTCGACCTCGGCCAGGGTGGCGGCGTCGAACCAGGCCGCGGGCTCGAAGGGGTGGAAGGCGCACAGGCGCTGCACGTCCTCGGTGAACCAGCGCGGCTCGACCACGAACGGGAAGCGGCCGGTGGCCCGCGCCGGCGTCGGCCCGCGCACCGCCAGGTCGAGGTGGACCGGGTGCAGGCGCAGGCCGGGCGCGGCATGCCACAGCTCCTGGTCGGCCGGGGAGACCTCGCGGAGCTGCGTGCGCACCGCCCGCATCAGCTCCTCGCGCAGCCGCACCTCGCTCTTGCCGACGAAGACCGGGCGCGGCGTCCACGGCGCCAGCGGGATCCAGCGCAGCCGGCCCTCGACCTTGCGCTCGAACACCGCCAGGGTGAGCCGCCGCTTCACGGCCGCCCGCCCGCGCCGGGCCCGGCCTCGTCCTCGACGTCGCCGCCGGCCGCGAGCTCCACCGGGTAGAGGTCGACCACCGCCTCCTCGCGATCGAGGGCGCGCTCGATCACCGCCAGCCCCACCTCCTCGAGCCGGGCCCCGTAGTCGGTCCACGGCACCTCGACCTTGCGGTCCCCGACCAGGACGTGGTCGGCGCCGGCGTCGTGGGTGCGCTCGACCTGGCCCCGCGGCGCCGGCGCCGGCGCCGCCAGCGCGCCCAGCTTCAGCCAGGTGGCGTCGTCGAAGTCCGCGGCCAGCGCCAGGCGGCGGACGATCAGGTGGGCCGGGCTCTGCTTGAACAGGCCGACCATGCGGTGGGCGCCGGCCTCGAGGCCGAGCAGGCAGGCCACCCCCGGCCCCCGCGCCCGCACCAGCAGGTTGCGCACGCCGTCGTGGTCGCGCTCGAGGCGCTCGGCCAGCCAGCCCGCCGGGCGCGGCGGCCCCCACACCCGCGACGCCGGCCACGTCGGCGACGGATCGCGCACGCCCAGGAGGTGGACGGTCAGGGACCAGCCGCGCGCCGGAGCCGCGGCCAGGACCGCCGCGACCCAGCGCTCGAGCGGCCCGGCGTGCTCCGGCGCCGACAGCGCGAGCGTCAGCTCGTCGCGCTGCTCGAGCCGCGCCACCGCCAGCCAGAACATCGCCCGCTGGAAGCGGGCCAGGAGCGCGTCGGCCTCGCCCGCCACCGCCGCCACGTCGTCGCCGGCGAGCGCGGCCTCGAGCGCCAGCTCCTCGGCCGCCGCGAGCTCGTCGCGCGCCGCCCGCGCCGCCGCCAGCGCGGTGCGCAGCCGGTGCTGCTCGGTCAGCATCTGCTGGCGCTGCTCGCTCGAGATCGCCGCCCGCTTGCGCCCCGGCTTGCCGCCGCCGTCGCCGGCGAGCTGGCCCTCGAGCCAGCGCACCTGCTCGACGACCTCGGCGGCGACGTCGCGGCGCAGCCAGCGGTCGGCGACGCGGCGGCGCTCGGCCACCGCCATCACCCCGCGCGCGCTGCGGCGGCCGCCCTGGCCGCCGCGGCGGTGGAGCGAGACCGCCAGCGCGGCCGCGCCCGACGACGGCGGCGGCGGCGGCGGCGCGATCGTGCCCAGGTGCGCGCCCTCGGGCAGCGCGAGGCCGAGCGGCTCGTCGACGACCCGCACCGCGATCACGCCGCCGTGGCCGTCGCCGCCGGCCCGGGCCAGGAGCCGCGCCGCCGGCACCACCACCTGCTCGTCGAGGTGGCGGCGCAGGGCGCGCACGCCGTAGCTCGCCGAGTAGCCGCCGGCGGCCAGCGCCGCCAGCGCCGCCTCGCTCAGGTCGAGGCCGACCGTGGCCTGGACCAGCCCCCGGCGATCGGCGAGGCGACCGGCGTGGAGCCGGGTCACCGCCGCCACCTCGTCGGCGGCCAGGCGGTGGAACGCGATCACGGCGTCGAGGCGGTTGAGCAGCTCGGGCCGGAACGCGGCCTCGATCGCGGCCCGGTAGCGGCGCAGCTCCTCGGCGCGGGCCTGGGCCCGCGCCCCGCCCGGCACCAGGCCGATCGTGCCGCCGCCGGTGTGGTGGGCGCCGAGGTTGGAGGTGAGGATGATGATCGCGTTGTGGAAGAAGCTGGTGCGGCCGCGAGCGTCGGTGAGGCGACCCTCGCCGGCGACCTGGAGCAGGAGGTCGTGCACCGCCGGGTGGGCCTTCTCGATCTCGTCGAGCAGCACCACCGAGAACGGCTGCTCGCGCACCCGCGCCGTGAGCTGGCCGTCGCCGGCGTCGGAGCCGCGGATGAGGCGCTCGGCCGCCCACGGATCGGCGTACTCGCTCATGTCGAAGCGGACCAGCCGCTCCTCGCCGCCGAACAGGAGGTGGGCCAGGCTGCGCGCCAGCTCGGTCTTGCCGACGCCGGTGGGGCCGACGAACAGGAAGGTCGCCAGCGGCTTGTCGGCGGGCTGGAGCTGGGCCTTGACCGTGCACAGGGTCTCGGCGACCCGGCGCACCGCCTCGTCCTGACCGACGAGGCGGGCGCGCAGGCGCGCCACGACGTCGTCGATGACGAGGGCGCGATCGGTGCGCAGGAGCAGGGGCGGGATGCCGCTCTGCCGCGAGAAGCCGTCGTAGACGTCGTCGGCGCCCAGCGCCAGCGGCTCGCCGCTGGCGGTGACCGCGCCCTCGCGCGCCGACCGCAGCTCCTCGGCCAGGCGCACCGCCTTGCCGGGGAAGACCTGGTACGGCAGGTAGCGTCGCGCCAGCTCGACCACCACCGGCACCGCCGCCGCCGCGAGCTGCGGCCGCCGCGGCTCGGCCCGCCGCCAGTGCGCGGCGTGGGCGGCCACGACCTCGGCCGCGACGGCCGGCGTCATCGCCGCCAGGGTCAGCCGGGTCATGGCGCCGGTCAGCCCGACCTCGCGGCGCTCGGCGCGCTCGAGGCCCGCCGGCGTGATCTCGGCCAGCACCCGCACCCGGCCCTCGACCACGTAGCGGCGCACGATCGCGGTGACGTCGTGACCGCCCTCCTCCGGCCGCTCCCGGAACAGGCCACCGAGATCCTCGAGGTAGAGCACGGCGTCGAGGCGCTCGGCCGCGGCCAGGAGCTGGGCGGCGCGCTCCTCGGCCTGGCCGAAGCCCGAGGCCCCGGCCACGAGCTGGGCGACCGAGGTCACCCACGCCGGCCGCTGCGGGTGGCGCCGCGCCCAGGCGTCGACCAGCGCGGTCTTGCCCACCGCCTCGTCGCCGCACACCAGCACGCTCAGGCGATCGCGGCCGCCGAGCAGGGCCTCGAGCGAGGCCAGCTCGCGATCGCGCCCGACCAGGGCCGCGCCACCGCCGCGCACCCGCTCGGCCAGCGGCCGGCCGATGGCGTCGAGGGTCTCGGCCGCGCGCCGCCGCGCCTCGGCCGCCAGCCGCTCGGCGCTGGGGCCGCTCTCGGCCACCAGCCCGACGCCGACCTCGAGCGCGCGGATCTGGACCTCGAGCGGCGGCAGCACGCGACGCCAGGCGTCGCCGTCGAGCTCGCGGGCCCGCGCCACCCGCGCCAGCTCGCGCCGCGCCACCGCGTGCAGGTCGTCGCGGGCCGTGACGTGGAAGGCGGCGTCGAGCGCCGGCGCGAACACCCACGCCCCACCGCCGCCGGCGCCGGCGCCGGCCTGCGGCACCACCACGCAGGTCACCGCCACCGGCCGCGGCCCGCGCGCCCGCACCGGGCTGCCCGGATCGAGCTCGACCTCGAGCAGCTCGCAGCGCACGTCGTCGGGCAGGAAGTAGCGCGCCGCCTGCGCCGCCGGCAGCTTGCTCAGGTGCTCGGCGAGGAACACCCGCAGCTCGTCGGCGGCCTCGTCGTCGTCGCCGTGGGCGACCAGCTCCGGATCCACCGGCGGCCCGAGGGTGACCAGGCCCGACGCCAGCGAGCGTTCGAGCGCGGGGATCGACACCCGCACGGTGCGCGTGGTCCGCGACAAGACCGCCGCACGATGCCACAACTCCGGCCGCCGGGAGGCCCCGCGCGCGCCGGGGTGCGGCACGGTCGCGCCCGGCCGGGAGTCCGGCCGCGGTCAGAAGCAGCAGGAGTCGCGGTAGCCGCAGCGCGGGCAGCGGTAGTGCGCGTGCTCCGGCTCCATCAGCGTGGCGCAGGTCGGGCAGGTGATCGACAGATCGGCCTTGCTCATCGGCGCCAGGGTGCCGCGCGCGCGGACGCCGGTGCCCGGCCGGCCCGCGAGCTCCGCGAGGTCGGCGAGGAGCGGCGGCGGCGCGCCGGGGCGCGGCGACGCGCTCACGCGGTCACCTGCCCGTGCTCGGCCTTGACCCAGGCCAGGAACTCGTCGGCCGGCAGCTCGAGGGCACGCTGGCAGACCTCGCGCACGTGCATCGGGAAGTCGCGGTCGCACACCCAGCGCAGGTAGTCGCGGAACTCGCCGCGCGCCAGCTCGTGGACCTGGGCGCCGGCGTGCTTGCCGAAGGTGATGACGATCGCGGGCCCATCCCACTGCAGGTGGCGGGTGGGGCCGACCCAGCTCGGCCGCTGTGGATCGCACACGCCGGCGATGCCGCGCCAGTCGTGGGCGTCGAGCCCGAACGAGCGCAGCATGCCCGCCAGCACCCGGCCGGTGGCGGCGACGTCGGCCTCCGCCGAGTGGGCGGCCTCGAACGACTGGCCGACGAAGCGCTGGTGGGCGTGCTGCAGGCTGCGCGGCTCGCACTGCTGCCACAGCCGGTACGGATCGACCACGGTCTTTCCCCGGGTGTCGAGGCGGGCCGCCGGCAGGGCGCCGCGCTCGGCGGCGGCGACCCGCAGGCGCTCGTACTCGGCCTGCAGCATGTCGATGTCGAACGTGAGGTTGTAGCCGACGATGACCTGGGCCTCGGCGAAGATCGCGGAGATCTCCTCGGCGCAGTCGGCGAACGGCGGGCAATCGGCGAGATCCTCGAGCGAGATGCCGTGCACCGCCTGGGCGCCGGGCGAGATCGGCACCGTCGGCCGGAAGCGCCAGGTCCGGCTGCGCGCGCCGGGCTCGAGCCCGAACTGGATGCACAGCTCGATGACCTGGTCGCGGCGCTTGTCGGTGCCGGTGGTCTCGACGTCGAAGATGAGCAGGCCCTCGTCGCTGCGCGCCGCCGCCGACGACGCCGGGGCGGCCGGCACCTCGACGGGCGCCGAGCCCGCGGCGATCACCGCCACCGGCTCGGGGACCGCGACCTCGGGGACCGCGGCCTCGGGGGAGCCTGCGCCGGCCGCGGTCGCGGCCTCGGGGGAGGCTGCACCGGCGGTCGCGGCCTCGGGGGAGCCTGCGCCGGCCGCGGTCGCGGCCTCGGCCGGCACCGCGCGCAGTCGGCGCGGCTTCTTCCGCGCCGGGCCGGTCGCCGCGCCGTTCGCGCCCTCGGTCGGGAGGTCCGCCGCGGGGTCGATGGACGTGGCGGCCACCGGCGCGGTCGACGTGGCGGCCACCGGCGCGACCGACGTGGCGGCCACCGGCGCGGTCGACGTG
>CAADGB010000464.1 GCA_900696455.1 uncultured delta proteobacterium | reverse complement strand
GGGTTCCTCTTCTTCGGGCTCAAGAAGCGCGGCGAGTCGGCGCGCGAGGAGTCCGCCGCATGAGCGAGTTCTTCCGCACGCAGATGGGCCACCGCTTCTACGAGTCGACGATGCCGTCGCTCGTGCGGGAGCTGGCGCGGCTGAACGTGAACCTCGAGCGGTTGCTCGCCGTCGTCGAGCGCGACGCCGAGAAGCCCGACGAGGGCGAGCCCACGCCAGCGCCGTCGAAGGAGCCGCGATGAGCAAGCAGCGCCAGCGAGCGAGCGCGTCGCCGCCGGAGACGAAGCCCTGCGCGATCTACACGCGCAAGTCGACGACGATGGGGCTCGAGCAGGAGTTCAACTCCCTCGACGCCCAGCGCGAGTCGTGCCTGGCGTATATCGAGCGGCAGCAGGGCTGGACGCTCGTCGACGAGCGCTACGACGACGGCGGCTTCACGGGCGCGAACATCGACCGACCTGCGTTCACGCGCCTCATGGCCGACGTCGAGGCCGGCAAGGTCGACGTTATCGTCGTCTACAAGGTCGACCGTCTCTCGCGTTCACTACTCGACTTCGTGAAGGTGATGGAGCGCCTCAACGCCGCGGGCGCGTCGTTCGTCTCCATCACGCAGAACTTCTCGACGGCCGACGCGATGGGGCGGCTGACGATGAATCTTCTCGCCAGCTTCGCGGAATTTGAGCGCGAAATGATCAGCGAGCGGACGCGCGACAAGATCGCCGGCGCGCGCCGCAAGGGGAAGTGGACGGGCGGGCCGGTGCCCTTCGGCTACTCGGCGAAGGACAAGAAGCTCCTCGTCAACGAGGCCGAGGCACACGTCGTGCGCGAGGCCTTCGCGCTCTTCCTCGCCCATCGGCAGATGGCCATCGTCGCCCGCGAGCTGAACCGACGCGGGCTCCTGCCGCGCGCCTCGAAGCACGGGCGCAAGGGCGGACCGCTCTGGACCAAGGACGGCATCGCGCGCGTGCTGCGGAGCCCGCTCTACGCAGGGCACATGATGTACGGCGACGAGCTGTACGACGGCGAGCACCCTCGGCTGATCGACGACGTCACCTACCGCCAAGCGCAGCGGCTTCTCGGGGCGGCAGGCCGGGAGCTGCGCGTCACCGGCACGAACCCCGAGTACGTCCTCCGTGGGCTGCTGCGCTGCGGGGGGTGCGGCGAGGCGATGTGCCCGGCGTCGACCACGAAGAAGAGCGGGAAGACGTACCGTTTCTACAGGTGTTCGACGCGCGACAAGTTCGGTACGGACCGATGCACCGGGAGGCCGCTCCCTGCGGGTGCCCTCGAGGACTTCGTCGTCGAGCGACTCACGGAGGCGACCGCCGACGGCACGCTCGCCACACGCATCGAGGCCAAGCTGTCGGCGCGGGTCGCCAAGGAGCGCGCGACGTTCGTCGAGGTGCGTAGAGCGCTGGCGGCGCAGATCGCCGAGGCCTCGGCCACGACCGCGAAGCTGACCGACGAGGTGGTGCGGCTCGAGGGCCGCGCCCGCGAGCTCGTCGAAGCGAAGCTCCGCGCCGAGGCCGCCCGGCTCGACGACGCCGAACGCCGGCTCCGCGCGCTGGAGGACGACGCCCTCGACCTCGAGCTGGTCGAGAGCCAGCGGGAGTGGATCGCCTCTGCGCTCCGCAACTTCGGGAAGGTCTGGGGCGAGATGACGCCCGAGAACCAGGGGCGCCTGCTGCGCGCGCTCGTCGCCAAGGTCAGCGTCGATGAGAAGACCGGGATGTGCCGCGTCGAGCTGGTGAACTTCGACGCCGTCACGAGCGCGAAGGAGGCCGCATGAGCGGCGGGGAGAGCAGCGACCTGAGCGCGAGGAAGAACACGGACGCCGAGGACGACGCCTTCCGCGTCATCGAGAAGCCGCTCTTCCGCCACAAGAGCCGGGCCGTCACGCTCGCCGAGACGCCGCCGCCCCCCAAAGAGGAGCCCGTGCGGCGGCCCGCCAAGGTCGCCCAGCAGCTCGCGCTTGCGCACCACCTGCAGGCCGCCATCGACCGGGGCGCCATCGCCGATCGGGCCGACGTGGCGCGGAAGCTGGGGCTCACGCGGGCGAGGGTCACCCAGCTCCTCGACCTCTTGCTCCTGGCGCCCGATCTCCAAGCAGCCGTCCTGGCGATGGAGGCGGTCGATGGGGCCGAGCCGATGGCCGAGCGGACCCTCCGGGCAGTCGCCCACGCCGGGACGTGGGCCGAGCAGCGGACGGCGTGGGCGGCGCCGACCGTCATCGGCTTCTAACTACTCGATATTTTTGGCGTGTCTCTGCTTGCCAGAACAGGCCGAGTCACGCCTTCTGCACGCTCGCCGGCAAACTTGCCGGCGAGCACGGGAGCCTGCCTTGACATCAGAACATCACTCTGTCAGCTTTGGTGCCGGCAAGTTTGCCGGCGGGTTCACCATGTCCCTTGCAGAGGTCAAAGCGATCGAGTTCTTCCCACCCGCAGGGCCGCCTGCCGGGGCGGCGAAGCTCGGCTTCCGCTTCGGCGACAAGGGCACCCACTCGAGTCGGACGCTCATGCTCGCCGAGCTCGAGGCCGTCCTCGCTGCGGCTCCGGGCGCCGCGGACCGCGCGGCTTATGCGGCGGCCATCATCGAGGGCAACTGCCTCGAGAAGCCCACGGCCTCGACCCGCCGGCTCTCGAATCAGCGCCTCAGCGAGCTCTACGCGCTTGACCCGTTCGTCGTCGTTTTCCGCGTGCTGCGTGGGCTCTGGAACGTCGATCCCAAGGCGCGCCCGCTCCTCGCCATGCTCGCCGCGCTCGCGCGCGATCCGCTCTTCATGGCGTCTGCGGCGCCCGTGCTCTCGCAGCCAGCGGGCATCGAGATCCAGCGCGCTCCGATCCGCGAAGCACTCCGCAAGCTGGTCGGCGAGCGCATGAACGACGACACGCTCGACAAGGTCGTGCGCAACGTCTCCAGCTCGTGGACCCAGACCGGCCACCTCGCGGGGAGGACCTTCAAGCACCGGCAGCGCGTGAGCGCGCCGCCTACGGCCGTCGCCTTCGCGCTCTGGCTCGGCAATGCCGTTGGCTTCCGCGGCGAGGAACTCCTCACCACGGGGTGGATCGCAGCGCTCGACTGCACGGCCACCTCTGCTCGCACGTTGGCGCTCGACGCCAAGCGCATCGGGCTCATCGACCTGCGCACCGCAGGTGACGTCGTCGAGTTCGGGCTCGACCGGCTCGATCCAGGACTCGGGAGGAAGTGACCGCATGGCGCGACTCGAAGACCTCGCAGATCTCTACGGCCAGCACATCGCAACGCCCTGGCAGCGCACCGTCGCGGGAGCGCAGCGGGTGGTCATGGTGGCCTACGACAAAGAGCTCGAGCGGGTGCTCCGAGCGCGCAAGGGCGAGTTCGAGACGCGCACCAAGGCCGCTGGCCACGACTGGCACGAGGTCGACCTCACCGACGCCTTCGCCTCATGGCTCGCCGCTGATGAGTACCGCGACGCCTACTTCGAGTCGCCCGACGACCTGCAGCTGAAACTCGCCGGTGAGTTCCCCGAGTACGTCGCAGACCGAATTCGCGCGGTGCTCACGTCGCCCGACGTGACCGAGACCTCGGTCGTCGCGGTGTTCGGTGCGGGCTCGCTCTACGGCTTCACCCATGTCTCCGAGGTGCTGAAGGGCGTCGAGCGCGACGTTCGCGGTCGCCTCGTCGTGTTCTTCCCGGGCACGCTCGAGCAGAACAACTACCGGCTGCTCGATGCTCGTGACGGCTGGAACTACATGGCGGTCCCGATCTCCATCCACAGCGCCGGCGGTGCAGCATGAAAATCAAAGACGTCCTTCAGCGAGACCCTTCCACCCATCCGCTGGTCAACCAGGGCCAGGCGCGCATCGCCGACAAGTCGAACGAGAAGGTGTTCGAGGAGCTGCGTGGCGAGCTCTCCACCTTCGTGTGCGAAGGCCAGTACGCCGAAGGCATCATCAAGATCCTCAAGTCGTTCCTCGCGAACCTCACGTCGACGAGCCAGAAGGCCGCGTGGGTCAGCGGGTTCTTCGGCAGCGGTAAGTCGCACCTGCTGAAGATGGCCTGCCACCTCTGGCAAGACACCAAGTTCCCCGACGGCGCCACGGCGCGCAGCCTCGTGCCGTCGATGCCCGACGAGCTGCGTGAGCTGCTCCGCGAGCTCGACACCGCGGGCAAGCGCGCGGGCGGTCTGCTCGCGGCGGCCGGCGCCCTCCCGAGCGGCACAACCGATCACGTTCGCCTGACGATCCTCGCGGTGCTCCTGCGCGGCGTTGGCCTGCCCGACCAGTACCCGCAGGCGCAGTTCAGCCTGTGGCTCCACGACCAGGGCTGGTTCGACAAGGTGAAGGGCGCTGTCGAAGGCGCGGGCAAGCAGTGGCCGTCCGAGCTGAACAACCTCTACGTCAGCAAGCACATCGCCAACGCGCTTCTCGCGTGCGACCCGGGCTTCGCGTCCACCGAGGCAGAGGCGCGCAACACGCTGAAGGCGCAGTTCCCGCCGCGTAGCACCGACATCACGACCGAGGAGTTCCTCACCGCCATCAAGCGCGTGCTGAAGCTCGTCGGCCGCGACGGACGTACGCCCTGCACGCTGCTCGTCCTCGACGAGGTGCAGCAGTACATCGGCGATTCCAACGACCGCTCGACGCTCGTTACCGAGGTGACCGAAGCGCTGTCGAAGCAGCTTGATAGCCACGTGCTCGTCGTCGCCTCCGGCCAGAGCGCGCTCACCGCAACGCCCAAGCTGCAGAAGCTGACCGACCGCTACACCATCCGCGTCCAGCTCTCCGACCAGGACGTCGAGGCCGTCATCCGCAAGGTGCTCTTGCAGAAGAAGGCCGCGTCGATCTCGACGGTGAAGGACTTCTTGGAGAAGCACGGCGGCGAGGTTTCGCGGCAACTTCAGGGCACGCGCATCGGTGAGAGCGCGCAGGACCGCGACGTCATCGTCGACGACTATCCGCTCTTGCCGGTACGCCGCCGCTTCTGGGAGCACTGCTTCCGCGCGGTCGACGCGGCCGGAACGCACAGCCAGCTCCGCTCGCAGCTCCGCATCATCCACGACGCCGTCGCGCGGCTCTCGGACCGTGGTCTCGGTGCGGCCATCCCGGGCGATGACTTGTTCGAGGCGCTCGCCCCGGAGATGGTCAACACGGGTGTGCTGCTGCGCGAGATCAGCGACCGCATCGGCAATCTGAAGAAGGACAAGACGGACAGAGGCACGCTTGCCTACCGCATCTGTGGGCTCGTCTTCCTGATCAGCCGGCTGCCGCGCGAGGCCGGCTCCGACATCGGCGTGCGAGCCTCGAAGGAGCACATCGCCGATCTGCTCGTCGACGACCTCCTCGCCGACAACGGCAAGCTGCGCAGCACCGTCGAGACCGTGCTCGAGGAGCTGGCATCGAGCGGCGCGCTCATGAAGGTCGGTGACGAGTACCGTCTCCAGACCAAGGAGGGCGCCGAGTGGGACGCCGAGTTCCGGCGCCGCCAGGGCAAGCTCGCCAACGACGACGCCGACATCCAGATCCGCCGTGACCAGCAGATCTACGCCGAGGCCGACCGCGTCATCCGCTCGGTGAAGGTCGTGCAGGGCGCCGCGAAGGAGGCCCGCCAGGTCCTCGTCTCGCGTGACCAGACGCCGCCCGCCGGCAACGGCGAGAGCGTTCCGCTATGGATTCGCGACGGCTGGTCCGCCAGCGAGAAGGAGCTGCTCGATGCCGCGCGTGCGGCGGGCACAGACAGTCCCACGGTCTTCGTCTTCCTGCCGCGCCAGGCGGCCGATGAGCTTCGCAAGCTGATCGTCGATGCCGAGGCCGCGCAGCAGACCATCGACGCCAAGGGCACGCCCACGACGCGCGAGGGCGAAGAGGCGAAGCACAGCATGGAGAGCCGTCGCAACGGGGCGGTTCGCCAGCGCGACGAGCTCATCAAGCAAGTCGTCGCCAACGCCAAGGTGTTCCAGGGCGGCGGCTCCGAGCTGCTGCAGGCGACGCTCGAGGAGCGCGTTCGCGAGGCAACCAACGCTGCGCTCGTGCGGCTCTTCCCGCGCTTCAAGGAGGCCGACCACGTCGCGTGGGAGACGGTCATCAAGCGCGCGAAGGAAGGCGCAGATCAGCCGCTCCAGCCCGTGGGCCACACGGTCGCGACGGAAGAACACCCTGTCTGCAAGGCGGTGCTCTCGACCATCGGCTCTGGCAAGGTCGGCATCGAGGTCCGCAAGGTGCTGCGTGCGAGCCCCTATGGCTGGCCGCAGGACGCCATCGACGCGGCCCTCATCGCGCTGCACCGCACGCAGCACGTCTCGGCCACGCTGAACGGTGCGGTGCTCGCTCCGGGGCAGCTCGACCAAAACAAGATCTCGAAGGCCGAGTTCCGCGTCGAGAAGATCACGCTCACGGTCACTGAGAAGCTCGCTATCCGCAAGGTGTTCCAGGCGCTCGGCGTGGGCTGCAAGGCGGGCGAGGAGCTGGCGAAGGCGCCGGTCTTCCTCGAGCAGCTCGCTGCCCTCGGCCGTGCGACCGGAGGTGATGCACCGCTGCCCGCGCCCGCGTCTGTCACCGACATCGAGGACATCCGCGCGCGAGTAGGCAACGACCAGCTCGCGGGCATCCGCGACAACGCGCAGACCTTCGAGAAGCGCATCGCCGACTGGTCCGCCACCAAGAAGCTCGTCGACGCGCGCGTGCCCACGTGGGCGCTCGTAGAACGGCTCGCGAAGCACGCGCAGGGCCTCGCAGCAGCCGAGGACCTGTTGAAGCAGGTCGAGGCGGTACGCGCGCAGCGGCTGTTGCTCGCGCCGACGGATCCCGTGGCGCCGCTTCGCTCCGGCCTCGCCGACGCGCTCCGCAAGGCGCTGCTCGAGACCCACGCCGGATACGAGACCGAGCTCGGCAAGGGACTGACCGCGCTGAAGGCGAGCTCGGTCTGGCAGGGTCTCTCGGACTCCGAGCGCCTGGAGATCTTCGCAAGCGTTGGCCTCACGCCGGCCGTGCAGTTGTCGGTGCCGAGCGATGAAGCGCTGGCGTCGGCGCTCGACACGAAGTCGCTGTCGTCGCGTCGTGCCGAGGCCGATGCCGTTCCGGGCCGCGTGCAGAAGGCGCTGGAGCAGGCGGCCAAGCTGCTCGAGCCGAAGGTGCGCGCCATCTCCATCGAGCGCTCGACCCTGACGACCGTAGCCGACGTCGATGCTTGGCTCGAACGGCAGAAGAAGTCCCTCGTCGCTGCCATCAAGGATGGCCCCGTTCTCGTGAGCTGAGGAATCCGAATGGCATCGCTCGACCGCAACCTCCGAAGAGACCTCGAGAACGCCGTGAAGAAGGCCCGCCGCGCAGCGGAGGCCGGCGCGCGGCAGGCTGTTGAGCAGCTCGCCGTGGGCCACCACGAGCCGTGGACGGCGCTCTCGCCCGACCAGCGGAAGCTTCGCAACCGACTGCGCGCGCACGGTCGCCAGCTCGGCGACAAGCTCGACGAGAAGAAGGGAACGCAGAGCATCGACCGACTCACCGGCGAGTGCGCGTACGAGCACTGGCATCGCCTCTTGTTCGCGCGCTTCCTCGCCGAGAACGACCTGCTCGTCGAGCCGGACTCTGGCATGGCGCTGTCGCTCGACGAGTGCCGGGAGCTGGCGCGCGAGCAGAGCAAGGACTGGCTGGTGCTCGCGAGCGACTTCGCGCAGCGCATGCTCCCGCAGATCTTCCGCGCGGGGGACCCGGTGCTCGAGGTTGCGCTGCCGCCCGAGAAGCGGCAGGAGCTGGAGGCCATCCTCGAAGGGCTGCCGCGCGAGGTCTTCATCGCCGACGACAGCCTCGGCTGGGTGTACCAGTTCTGGCAGGCCGAGCAGAAGGACACCGTCAACGCGTCGCAGAACAAGATCGGCGCAGAGGAGCTGCCCGCGGTAACGCAGCTGTTCACCGAGGACTACATGGTCCTCTTCCTGCTGCACAACACGCTCGGCGCGTGGTGGGCCGGCAAGGTGCTAGCGGCGAAGCCGGAGCTCGCGCGCTCGGCCACGTCGGAAGACGAGCTTCGCGCCGCGTGCGCGGTGCAGAGCATCGAGTGGAGCTATCTGCGCTTCGTGCGCGAGGGCGACGTCTGGCGGCCCGCAGCGGGCACGTTCCTCGGCTGGCCGATGGCTGCGAAGGACCTCACGGTGCTCGACCCGTGCATGGGCAGCGGGCACTTCCTCGCGTTCGCATTGCCAATGCTGGTGGCGCTCCGACGCGAGGAGGAGAAGCTCTCGGTCGCAGAGGCTGTCGACGCCGTGCTGCGCGACAACCTCTTCGGCCTCGAGCTCGACCCGCGCTGCACGCAGATCGCCGCGTTCAACGTCGGGCTCACGGCGTGGAAGCTCGCGGGTTACCGGCCGCTGCCCGCGCTGAACCTCGCGTGTGCGGGGCTCGGCATCAATGCCCCGGCGTCCGCGTGGACGGCTTTGGCGGCGGGCGACGCTTCGTCCGAGAATGCGATGAAGCAGCTCTACGAGCTGTTCCGCCAGGCGCCGACGCTCGGTTCGCTCATCGACCCGAGTCGCGTCGGCGGTGAGTTGTTCGTCGCGAACTTTGACAAGATCCGTGGGCTGCTCTCGTCGGCGCTTGCGTCTGAGGAGTCGGACGACGCAGAGCTGGCGGTCGTCGCGCAGGGGATCGCCAAGGCGGCATCGATCCTCGCAGAGCACTACACGTTGGTAGCCACGAACGTGCCGTACCTTGGCCGTGGAGATCAGGTGCCGCAGCTCGCCGAATACTGCGAGCGCTTTTATTCGGCAGTCAAGGCTGATCTGGCGACGTGCTTCATTGAGCGGATCGCTAAGTTCACCGAAGACGGCGGTGCGGCAGCGATCGTCGCACCGCGGAACTGGATGTTCCTCAAGAGCTACAAGCGCTTTCGAGAGAACCTGCTTCGCGAGTCGCGAGTGGCGTTCCTCGCCGCGCTAGGTCCTCGAGCGTTCGAGACGATTGGCGGCGAAGTCGTCAATGTTGTGCTCGCAGGTGTCGAGCGTCGAGCACCGGAGACTGAGGATACTCTCATGGCGTTCGACGCCGCAGAGCGGCGCGAACCGAAGGACAAGGCCTTGGCCATTCAGGCCGATCCCGTGTTTCTGGTCGCGCAGAAGGACCAGCTTGCAAATCCAGATGCACGGCTGACCCTAGAACGTCACGACTCTCTGCCGCTTCTCGGACGCTGTGCAGCCTCGTTCCTCGGGCTGGGTACCGGCGACTACTCTCGCTACGGAAGGCAGTTTTGGGAGCTGCCGCGGCCCGACGCACGTTGGGCGTATCAACAGGGCAGTGTCGAGGAGACCAGGCCCTGGACTGGGCGTGAACACGTCGTGGCTTGGGACGCACGCATCAACCGCGTGCGCGGCATGACGCAGGCCGATCGCGATCAGATTCATAACCAAGATCAGAGTGGCCAGCAGGCATGGGGACGTCGCGGCATCGTCGTGAGTCTTTCGAGTGAGCTTCGCTGTACGCTGTACACCGGAGAGAAGCACGACAAGTCGGTAGCAGCGCTCGTTCCTCAAGACGAGAAGCTGATTCCCGCGCTGTGGTGCTACGTGACGAGCGACGAGTTCGCTGCGAAGGTTCGCCTTCTGGACCGGAAGGTCATCGTCGCGAACGGCACGCTCGTTAAGGTGCCGTTCGAACTGGAGCGCTGGAAGCAGGAAGCCGCCACGAGGTTTCCTCTTGGGCTTCCCAAGCCATCAACTGACGACCCGACACAGTGGCTTCATGACGGACATCCGCGAGGCTCTCGTTCAACACTCCAGGTCGCTGTCGCGCGGCTCGTCGGGTACGAGTGGCCTCGCATGCGAGGCGCTGCATTCCCCGATGCAGACCCGATTCACCAGGACGCGATTTCTCGCCACGCCGACGAGGACGGCATCGTTTGCCTGCCGTCGCTACGTGGGGAAGCGGCTGCTGCGGAGCGGATGCGAGCCCTCCTCTCCGATGCCTTCGGAGCAGAGTGGTCAGCGCAGAAGCTGAACGAGCTACTCGCCGAAGCAAACTTCACGGGCAGATCGATTGAGGACTGGCTTCGCGACGGCTTCTTCGAACAGCACTGCACGCTCTTTCAACAGCGGCCCTTCGTTTGGCAGATCTGGGACGGTCGCAAAGACGGCTTCTCCGCGCTCGTGAACTACCACCAGCTCGCGGCCCCGAACGGAGAGGGGCGCCGCATCCTCGACAAGCTCACGCATACGTACCTCGGTGACTGGCTCGATCGGCAGCGCGCGGATCAGAAGGCGGGCGTCGAGGGCGCCGACGGGCGCGTCGCCGCCGCCGAGCACCTGAAGCGCGAGCTGGAGAAGATCCTCGAGGGCGAACCACCCTACGACCTCTTCATCCGCTGGAAGCCGCTGCACCAGCAGCCCGTGGGCTGGGAACCGGACATGGACGATGGCGTGCGCGTGAACCTGCGCCCGTTTGTGACGGCGAGGCCACTGGGGGCGCGAGCGAAGGACGCATGCATTCTACGAGTCGCTCCCGCTGTGCGCTGGGGACGTGACAAGGGGAATGAGTCTCAACGGGACAAGGAAAGTTTTCCGTGGCTGTGGTCATGGGACGGGCAATCTTCGGACTTCTTCGGAAGCAAGGAGTTCGACGGCAACCGCTGGAACGACCTCCACTACACGCGCGCTGCGAAGCTCGCGGCGCGTGAGCGCGCCAAGGGAGGCAAGTCGTGACCTCGTCGACCTCTCGCCGGCGCAGCACTACCCCGCCACCGCACGCGAAGGGGCTCCTCGACCAGCTCGAGAAGTCCTTCCTTCACGCCCTGCGCAGCGGCGAGGGTGAGGCCGCGCCCGCCGCACTGCTTTGGGCCGACGCCGACAAGCAGTGGGCGGCGCTCGTGGCGCGGCTCCAGACCGCGCTGCCGCACTTGTTCGTGCTCGGCACCTACGACGCCGCCAAACGAACGGGCCCGGCCATCTGGCTGCGCTGCGTGATCGACCGCGTGCTGGAAGACGTCGCGCTCGAACCAGGCGTCGTGCCGATCCTCTACCTGCCGGGTGTGGCCCGTCAGTCGTTGCGCGCAGGCGACGAGTGCCCGCGTGAGCTGCAGCCACTCGTCGAGCTGCAGTACCGAGGCCGCGTCTGGCACCAGAAGAACGGGCGCGACTGGACCGTCGAGGCCTTCCTCGTCTCCGAGGACGGGCTCCAGCTCGACGTGGCCCAGGACGCCAAGACCCGCGAGGCCGCGCAACGCAGCCTGCCGCTCCTCGCCGAGACGCCCCTCGACGGACTTCGCGGCCATCGCCTCGAAGCCGACGACTTCGATCGCCTCGCCGTGAGCGATCCCACCCGCGATCTCTTGCGCTGGATGGGCATCGGCGATGGCCTTCGCAAGACCGAGGGCGAAGCCCGCTGGAAGGCCTTCTGCGGCGTGTGCAATTCGGACTTCAAGTTCGACCCGGACAAGAAGTCGCCGAGCGACGCCGCGTTTGCGCTCGTGGAGGGTAACGGCAAGTGGGCCAACGTCTGGCAGCGCTTCAAGGAGGCTCCGAAGCTCTATCCCGACGTCGCCAAACTGCTGCGCGACGCCGCCACGCCGCTCCTCTACCGCGGCAGCGAGCGCGATGCGGGCGGCAACATCAAGGCTGAGCAAGAGCTCCGCGCTAGCCTCGAGTCGCTCGCACACAAGCCCCATGCCTCTGCGCTCGCCGAGGTGCCCGCGCTCGAAGCCGCGCACGGTAAGCGGCGCGAGTGGGTCTGGGCCGAGCTCGGTGAGAGCCCGCTGGCCTGTGCCCTCGCCCCTCTCGCGAAGCTCGCCGCGGCTGCCGCCAACACGCTGGGCGGCGCCACCGTCGACGCCGCGGTCACCGCCTACGTAAACGATGGCTGGCGTTGCGACCGCGCTGCGCTCGAAGCCCTCGCCTCGGTGAAGCAGCCCGCCGACATGGCGCTCATCCAGAACGTCGTGCGCGCGCTCTACCTGCCGTGGCTCGATGCCTCTGCGCGCCACTTCCAGGGCCTCATCGACGGCACGGAAAACGCCGTGCGCGCAAAGGTCACGGGGAGCCAGCACGAGAAGGACGCGTGCCTCATGTTCGCCGACGGCCTCCGCTACGACGTCGCCGGCATGCTGGCCGAGCGGCTCGAAGCGAAGGGCTATCGCGTGCGACTGAGTCACCGCCTCGCACCGCTGCCCACGGTCACCTCCACGGCGAAGCCGTTTGCGACGCTCTCTCACGACAAGCTCGAGGGCGGCGAGGACATCGTCGACTTCAACCCGCGTTTCAAGAACAGCCCCCAGGCCGCGACCGCGCAGCGGCTGCGCGACGACATGGCGGGCCGAGGCATTGATCTGCTTGGCGAGGACATCCGCCCGCCGAAGCAAGGGACGACCGGCGGCTGGATGGAGACGGGGAAGCTCGACGAGCTCGGGCACAAGCTCGGTGCGCGCCTCGCCGCGCAGATCGACAACGAGCTCGAGATGCTCCTCGACCAGGTGACCGGTCTCCTCGACGCCGGCTGGACGCGGCTTCGCATCGTCACGGACCACGGCTGGCTGCTCATGCCCGGAGGTCTCCCGCACGTCGCGGTTCCCTCGCATCTCACGACGACGAAGGGGTCGCGCGCGGCCACGGTGAAGGGCGACGCGAAGCCGTCCGTGCCGGTCCACGCGTGGCACTGGAACACGCACGTCCGCATCGCGTCGCCGCCGGGAGTCGGAAGCTTCGCTCCGAATACGGAGTACTCGCACGGCGGGATCAGCCCGCAGGAGTGCATCGTCCCCGAGCTCGTCGTCGAGCGCGGCGCCGGCGGCACCTCCGCGTCGATCACAGCCATCACTTGGCGTGGCATGCGCTGCCGCGTGTCGGTCACGACGAACGATCCCCTCGTGCGCGTCGACCTGCGCACCAACTGGAAGCAGGCGAACACGAGCATCGCCGCGTCGTCGAAGGAGGTCGGCCCAGCCGGCGAAGCGAGCCTCGCCGTGGCCGATGACGCTCACGAGGGCCACGCCGCCACGATCGTCGTTGTCGATGGCGCCGGCAACGTGCTCGACCGCAAGACGACGACCGTCGGAGAAGCATCATGACCATGACCCTCGACCATCTCGATCAGCAGGCGGCTGCGGTCTTCGACGGCTACCTCGTTCGCAAGGACCTCGTTCGCAAGTACTCGCGCCAGTACCCGGTGCCGACCTACGTGGTCGAGTTCCTCCTTGGCCGCTACTGCGCCAGCACGGACGAGAAGGAGATCGCGGAGGGCCTGCAGATCGTGGAGAAGCAGCTCCGCGACCGCACGGTGCGCACGGGTGAAGAGGAGCTGTTCAAGGCGCGCGCGAAGGACAGCGGCAGCGTCAAGCTCATCGACATCATCAGGGCGCGCCTCGACGCGAAGAACGACCGCTTCCTCGCCGAGCTTCCGAGCCTCGCGCTGCGGGACGTGCTCATCGACGACCAGCTCGTACGCGAGAACGAACGCATGCTGACCGACGGCTTCTACGCCGAAGTCACGCTCGCCTACGACGGCGTCGCAGCGCAGGAGCAGGGAGGCCGACCGTTCTCCATCGAGTCGATGCGCCCGATCCAAATGTCGAAGTCGGACGTGCTCGACGTGATGGCCAAGGCGCGCCGCTCGTTCACGACGCAGGAGTGGATCGACTTCCTGATTCGGTCGATCGGCCTCGAGGCTGGCTCGTTCTCCGAGCGCGCGAAGCGTGTCGCCATCTTGCGCATGGTCCCGTTCGTCGAGCGCAACTACAACCTCGTCGAGCTCGGACCGCGCGGCACCGGCAAGAGCCACCTCTTTCAGCAGATCTCGCCCTACGCGCACCTCATCTCGGGCGGCAAGGCGACGGTCGCCAAGATGTTCGTGAACAACGCGAGCGGCCAGCGCGGCCTCGTGTGCCAGTACGACGTCGTCTGCTTCGACGAGGTGTCGGGCGTCTCCTTCGACCAGAAGGACGGCGTCAACATCATGAAGGGGTACATGGCCTCGGGGCAGTTCAGCCGAGGCAAGGAGAACATTCGCGCCGAGGGCGGCATCGTCATGGTCGGCAACTTCGACGTGGATGTCGAGCAGCAGCAGCGCGTCGCGCACCTGCTCAGCCCGTTGCCGCCCGAGATGCGCAACGAGACGGCGTTCATGGATCGCCTCCATGCCTTCGTGCCCGGGTGGGACTTTCCGAAGCTCAATCCCAACGACCACTTCACCGACCACTTCGGGCTGGTGAGCGACTTCCTCAGCGAGTGCTGGAGCAAGCTGCGTTCGGGCAACCGCGTCTCGGTGATGCAAGGGCGCGTTCACCTCGGCGGCGCACTCTCCGGCCGCGACATCGAGGCGGTGAACAAGACGGTGAGCGGCTTGACCAAGCTGCTCTTCCCCGACCCTGAGGCGCCCGTACCTGACGAGGACCTCGAGTGGATCGTGCGCGTCGCTCTCGAATCGCGGCGTCGCGTGAAGGAGCAGCAGAGGCGCTGCTTCAAGAGCGAGTTCCGCAACACGCACTTCAGCTACATCGTCGGTCCCGAAGGCGTGGAGCAGTTCGTCTCGACGCCCGAGCTGCACAGCGACGAGGCCATCGAGAGCGATCCGCTTCCGCCTGGCCAGGTCTGGGCAGTGAGTCCCTCGAGCCCTGACGCGGGACCCGGGCTCTACCGCCTCGAGGTCGCGAGTGGCCCAGGCGCGGGTGTGAAGGTGCTCAACCAGCCGACGCCACCCGCCTTTCGCGAAAGCGTGAAGGTCGGCGAGCAGAACCTCTACACGCGCGCCAAGGAGCTCGTCGGCGACCGCAATCCACGCGAGCACGAGTTCTCGATCCAGATGCGTGCACTCGACGCCGACAAGGCGGGGGCGGGCCTCGGCGTCCCGGTCCTCGTCGCCCTCTGCGGCGCGCTCCTCGGACGCAACACGCGGGGCGGAACCATTGTCGTTGGTGCGCTGAACCTCGGCGGCTCCATCGAGATGATCCCGAACGCCGTCCGCATCGCGGAGCTGGCGGTCGACAAGCAGGCGCAGACGCTCCTCATGCCCGTCGCCGCCCGCCGGCAGCTCAACGACCTGCCCGACGACCTATGGACCAAGATCAACATCGAGTTCTACAAGGACGCGTCGGACGCCGTCTTCAAGTCTCTGGTGGAGTGAGGCAATGACCGACCCGACTCCACTGCAGGCCGCGCGCGCACTCCCCAAGGGGGCGAAGTTCTACCGCTGCGCCTTCCAGGTGAACCCGGCGCACTACGCGCAAACGTTCCGAGGCAACGGCCACGGCATGGACGAGCGCACCTACGTCCAGAAGCTCCTCGACCACTGCGTGAAGCTCGAGATCGAGGTCATCGCCGTCACAGACCACAACGACGCCGCCTCCATCGCGATCTTCCGTGAGGAGGCGAAGACGCGTGGCATCACGGTGTTCCCCGGCTTCGAGGTCGCCTCGAGCGAGGGCGTTCACGTTCTTTGCCTGTATTCGCCGACGGCCACCGACGCCGAGCTTCAGCGCTTCCTTGGCCAGCTCGACATCACGAAGACCGAGCCGTCGTCGTCGCTCAGCAAGAAGTCGTTCTCGGACCTTCTGGAGTGCGTGAAGACGCAAGGCGGCCTCACGATCGCGGCGCACATCACGCAGGACAAGGGGCTCCTCAACACGCTTCACGGGCAGGCGCGCATCAACGCGTGGAAGGACCCGAACCTTCTGTGCGTGCAGATCCCCGGCGCGGTCGACGAAGCGCCGGAGGACAAGAAGCCCATCCTCAAGAACAAGAACGCCGACTACCAGCGCGAGACGAGCCCCGACGCGACGACGGCAATGGCCATCGTCAACGCGGGCGACGTCACCAAGCCCGAGGACCTCGATGCGCCGACGTCGACTTGCTGGGTGAAGATGACCGAGCCCACGCTCGAAGGGCTCCGGCAGGCGTTCCTCGACCCAGTCTCGCGCATCCGGCTCGCCAGCGACCCGGTGCCCGAGGCGCACGCCGAGTTCATCGCGATGGCCTGGCAAGGCGGCTTCCTTGATGGCCGCGCAGTCTGCTTCAACGAGAACCTGAACGTGCTCATCGGCGGGCGCGGAACCGGGAAGTCCACGGTCATCGAGAGCCTTCGCTACGTGCTCGGCCTCGGGCCGCTCGGACAGGACGCCAAGACGGCCCACGAGGGCATCATCAAGCACGTGCTCAAGAATGGCACGCGCATCTCGTTGCTCGTGCGCGTCCATCATCCGGCACGACGCGAGTACGTCATCGAGCGCACGGTCCCGAATGCTCCCGTCGTGAAGGACGACACCGAGCAGACGCTGCCGCTCAAGCCGCTCGACGTCGTCCCGCAGGCGCAGGTGTTTGGTCAGCACGAGATCTCGGAGCTGACCAAGGATGGCGAGAAGCTCACGCGGCTCCTCGACCGGTTCATCGGCTCGAACGACGCCGCGCAGGTGAACAAGGCCGACAAGAAGCAGGGGCTCGCCGAATCACGCAAGAAGGTCGCCGACGCTGCGCAGGAGCTGACGAACCTCGACGAGAAACTGGCGGCGCTGCCGAAGCTCGAGGAGACCCTCAAGCGGTTCCAGGAGGCCGGCCTCGAAGAGAAGATGAAGGACAAGAGCCTCCTCATCAGGGAAGAGCAGCTCTTGAAGCAGGCCGACGGCATCGTCGGGCGAGTTCGCCAGCTCGCGTCCAACCTCCGTGCGGCGACACCGCTCGACGTCGCGTTCCTCGACACCGTGACCGACGATCTCCCCAGCGCGGAAAAGCTTCGCGGGTTGAAGGCGACGTTCGCGACCATGCAGCTCGCCGTAGAACAGGCGGCGACGGCGATCGACGCGGCCGTCGGCGTCGTCGACGCCGAACGCACCGTGTTCCAGACGGCGTGGGACGCCCACAAGAAGACCATCGAGGAGACCTACGAGAAGACCCTTCGGGAACTCCAAAAGGCCAAGATCGACGGCGAGGAGTTCGTCCGCCTGAAGAAGCAGATCGAGGCGCTGCGCCCGCTGCGTGACCAACGAACCGGGCTCGAAAAGCGGCTCGGCGATGAACGCGAGGCGCGACGCACGAAGCTGGTCGAGTGGGAGAACGCGAAGGCCGACCAGTTCCGCGCGCTCGAGAAGGCCGCGAAGAAGGTCACGAAGCGATTGGAGGGGCGCGTTCGCGTCCGTGTCAGCTTCGCCGCCGTTCGCGACCAGCTCATCACGCTTCTGAAGGAGAAGGTCGGCGGGCGCCTGTCCGAGGCACTTGATACCCTGCGTACAATCGACCAGCTTTCACTGAGCGAGCTGGCCACCGCGGGTCGCAACGGCAAGGACGCTCTCGCCGCGAAGTACGGCTTGCTGCCGGCACAAGCCGAGAAGTTGGCGCAGGCCCCCGAGTCCGTGTGGATGGAGGTCGAGGAACTCGATCTGCCCGCCACGACCACCATCGAGCTGAATACGGCGCCCGAGGGCGAGGACGCCGTCTGGCAGAAGCTCGACGACCTCTCAACGGGTCAGAAGGCCACCGCTGTTCTACTCCTGCTGCTCCTCGAGTGCGACGCACCGCTGGTGGTCGACCAGCCCGAGGACGACCTCGACAACCGCTTCATCACCGAGAGCATCGTCCCGAAGATGCGCGAGGAGAAGCGGCGGCGACAGTTCGTCTTCGCTACGCACAACGCGAACATCCCGGTGCTCGGTGATGCCGAGCTGATCGTTGGCCTCGCCGCCCGCCACGACGGCAACGGCTCGCTCACCGCGAAGCACATGGGCGCGATCGACTCGCGCGGGGTTCGCGAGCTGGTCGAGGAGGTACTTGAAGGCGGGCGTCGAGCGTTCGAACTGCGGAGGCTGAAGTATGGCTTCTAGCGGCGGACAGGGAGTCGCGCGGTCAGGCGCGGCGACCGCCGCTGTGCCATCCACAGATCCGAGTCGCGTGATCGCGTCGCTCGCCCGCGACCAGGTGAACCTCGACCTCAAGACGGTCGACCTCTGCTTCCTCGCGGGACTGTACCTGCGCGCCGACAAGGCGGCGTTGGCCTCCTTCGAGGAGGACGTGCTCATCGACATGTTCGAGCAGG
>CAADGB010000463.1 GCA_900696455.1 uncultured delta proteobacterium | reverse complement strand
GATCGCCGCCGCCGCCGCCGCCAGGAGCGCGCAGTCCCGGCCGTCGAGCGCGACCTCGAGCGCGACGCCGACGACCGGCGCCAGCCGCACCGTCGCGCCCCCCGGCGTCGAGCGGATCTCGAGCGTGGCCGCGCGCGCGCGACCGGCGCCGTCCGCGCTCGCCGCCTCCGCCGCGTCGGCGCTCGCCACCTCCACCCCGGCCGGCAAGGCCGCGCGCACCTGCGCCGCGTCCGGGCACGCGCCGGCGACGCGGAGCACCAGCGCCGGACCGGCCGCGGCCTCGGCGCCGGCGTCCTCGGCCGCGACGGCGCCGGCGAGCCCGAGCAGCCCGGTCAGCGCGAGCGTCGCGATCCGCGTCGGCACGGCGGCGACGGTAGCAGGCCGGCGGCCACGGCGAGCCGCTGGTCCTTCGCGGCGTGGCCTGGCTCACGCCGGCGCGCGGCGTGTGCCGCGGCGCGGCCGCCGCACCGTCAGTCGTCGCCCCAGCACTGCTCGCGGCGGCAGTCGAGGGTCGAGATGAGCTGGCCCTTGTCGTCGAAGTACAGGTTCTCGCTGACCTTGCCGTCGGAGGTGCGCACCAGGCGGACCGCATGCCACGGGCGATCGGGGCAGCGGACCCCGGTGAAGCAGGCGGTGTAGCGCGCCGGCTGGCCCCGGCGATCGAGCAGGACGACGCCGAACAGGCGATGGCTGTCGTCGTAGAAGTTGCGGCGGATCGCCATGCCGAAGGACTCGAGGAGCTGACCGGCGGCGTCGAGGTTGTGGGTCTCGGCCAGGTGGTCGTAGTTGTCGTAGATGTAGCGGCGACGCACCGTGCTCAGGTTGGTGGTTGGCCGGCCGGCGGCGTCGAAGAACGTGCGCTCGCTGATGCGCCCGTGGTCGTCGAAGACGTCGAGGGTGCGGTGGAAGCCGGTGCCCCCGCACACCACGGCCTCGCCGTCCTCGTCGTGGCACGACTCGCCGACCTGGCGGCCCAGGGGGTCGTGGCGGTAGCGGACCTCGGCGACGCCGTAGGCGGGATCGCCGCGGCGCTCGCCGTCGGTGCCGACGTAGGTGGTGGCGACGACGAAGCCGCGGCGATCGCGGGTGTGGCGGTAGCCGGCCGGCTCGCCGGGCGAGCACGCCACCGCCTCGCCGGCGCGGCCGCGGCAGTCGCGGGCGATCACGCGGCAGCCGCGGTCGACGCGATCGTGGTGCGCCGACACGTCCCGCCGCGACGCGGGCCCACCGTGCTCGTCGAGGAAGCGGCGGACCACCGGGCAGCCCTTGTCGTCGTACTCGGTCGCCGTGACCGCAACGCCGTCGGCGTCGGCGCGCGCCGCGCCGCGCGCCGTCGTGCAGCGGACCTCGCGCTCCAGCCCGCGGACGTGGGTGTAGCCGAGCACCGCGCAGCCCCGCTGCAGCGCCGAGGCCGTGGGCGCACCGGCGATGTCGAAGTAGCTCTCGGACCCCACGCGGCCGGCGCCGTCGCGGACGCGGTCGATGCGGTGGACGCCGTCGCGGACCCCGGCCAGCGGCGCGCCGTCCTTGCCGAAGCGCTCCTCGCGGACGACCAGGCCGTCGCGATCGCGCTGGAAGCGGACCAGGACCACCCCGTTCTCGTCGCGCATCGGCTCGCCCAGCCACTGCAGGCAGGTCTCCGCGACCGGCAACCCGGCGGCGTCGACCGCGACCTCGATCGCGCCGCAGCCGTCGAGCGCGTTGCCGCCGTCGAGCTTGCGCGCGGTGTAGCGACGGCCGGGCGGATCGTAGGTCCGCACCGACGTCACGTCGCCGACGTCGTCGAGCTGCGCCAGCTCGACCAGCGCGCCGCCGGCGTCGTAGGCGAGGAGCGCGGTCCGATCGACCCGCCCCGCCAGCCGCCACTCGACGCGCACCGGCCGCCCCGCCCGGCGCGCCACCCGGACCTCGGCCACGTCGCCGGCGTCCGGCGCCGCCGCGCCGCACGCCACCCCGGCCCCGTGCAGCTCGCAGTGGGCATGCCGGGTCACGGTCAGGCCGGCGCTCGACGGCGGCCGCACCCGGGTCACGTGCGGCCCTCGCACCGGCTCCTCGAGGAAGAACAGATCCTCGGTGCCGGCGCGCCGCGGCGTCGGGTACATGCCGTGCGGGCCGTCCTCGGGCAGGAGCGCCGGATCGCGGCTGCCCCCGGGGCCGGGGCCGGGGCCGGGGCCTCCGCCGGGCGCCGGTGGCACCGTCGCCGACCCCGCGCGCGGCGGTGGAGCGCCCTGGCCCCGGTCGTCGGCGCGCTCGCCCTTGCAGCCGGCGGCGAGGAGCCCGGCCGCGCCCAGGACCAGGAGCGGGACCACGTACGTCACGCGGTCAGTATAGCTGGTACGCTGCCGCGCCCGCCCGTGATCGAGGTCCGCGACCTGAAGAAGCACTTCAAGGTGCACAAGCGTCCGCCGGGGCTGGGCGCCGCGCTGCGCTCGATCGTCCACCGCACCTACCAGACGGTCGAGGCGGTCGATGGGGTCAGCTTCCGCATCGAGCGCGGCGAGCGGGTCGGGTTCCTCGGTCCCAACGGCGCCGGCAAGACCACGACCCTCAAGGTGCTGTCGGGGCTCCTCCACCCGACCAGCGGGGAGGTCACGGTCGCCGGCCACCGCCCGCAGCGGCGGGCCGCCGACTTCCTGCGCCAGATCACCCTGGTCATGGGCCAGAAGCAGCAGCTCATCTGGGACCTGCCGCCGGCCGAGACCTGGACCCTCAACCGCGCCGTGTTCGGGGTCAACCCCGCCGACTTCGACCGCACCCTGGCCGAGCTCACCGAGCTGCTCGAGCTCGGCGAGCTGGCCCAGAAGCCGACCCGCCAGCTCTCGCTGGGCGAGCGCATGAAGTGCGAGCTGGCGGCCGCGCTCCTGCACCGGCCGACCACGCTGTTCCTCGACGAGCCGACGATCGGCCTCGACGTGTCGATGCAGGTCACGATCCGCGAGTTCATCCGCGCGTACAACCAGCGCCACGACGCCACGGTCATGCTGACCTCGCACTACATGGACGACGTCGTCGCCCTGTGCCCGCGGGTGATCGTGATCGACGGCGGCCACATCATCCACGACGGCGACCTGCGAGCGCTGGTCAAGGCCATGCTGCCCGACAAGCGGGTGTCGTTCTCGGGGGCGGCCGCCGCCGACGTCCTGGCCCGGCTCGGCCGCCTGGTCAGCCGCGACGGCGCGCGCACCACGCTCGAGGTCCCCGAGGCCCGCCTGCGCGAGGTCATCGGCCACCTGCTCGACGGCGACGGCATCGGCGACCTCGCGATCGAGGATCCGCCGCTCGAGGACGTCATGCGCAAGCTGTTCAAGGGCAAGCCCAGCGAGCCACCCGATGCGGGCTGAGCTGCGGGCGATGCCGACGATGCTGCGGGTGGGGCTGGCCGAGACCATCGCCTACCGCGCCGAGATGGTGGTCTGGATCCTGACCACGACCATGCCGCTGGTCATGCTCGCGCTGTGGTCGAGCGTCGCCGACGAGGCGCCGTTCCGCCAGTACACCCAGACCGACTTCGTCGCCTACTACCTGGGCGCGCTCATCGTCCGCAACCTGACCAGCAACTGGGTGGCGTGGCAGCTCAGCGAGGAGATCCGGCTGGGGACGCTGTCGATGCGCCTCCTGCGCCCGGTCCACCCCTTCGCCAGCTTCCTCGCCACCCACCTCGCCGCCCTGCCCCTGCGCGCGCTGGTGGTGACGCCGGCGATCGTCATCCTCGTCCTGACCGAGGCCCGCGCCGTGCTCATCGACGACGCCGGGCGCGCCGGCCTGCTGGCGCTGTCCCTGGCCGGGGCCTGGCTCCTGACCTTCGGCGTCTTCCTCGCCATCGGCGCCCTCGCCTTCTTCCTCGAGAAGTCGCTGGCGCTCATCGAGGTCTACTTCGGGGTCTTCATGCTGATGAGCGGCTACATCATCCCGCTCGATCTGATGCCGGGCTGGATGCGCACCACCGCCGAGTGGCTGCCCTTCCGCTACATGCTGGGGGCGCCGGTCGAGCTCCTGATCGGCCGCTACCCGGACGCCGCCGCCGCCGCCCCGCTGGTGGCGACGCAGTGGGCGTGGGCGCTCGGCATGCTGGGGGTGGCCGGCCTGGCCTGGCGCGCCGGCGTGCGCCGCTTCGAGGCCTACGGGGCGTGACCGTGCGCCCCGGCTACTACCTGCGGGTGCTGGCGGTGTCGATGCGCACGTCGCTGGTGACCGCGATGCAGTACCGCGCCGACTTCCTCGTCCAGGGCGCGATGTCGCTGCTGTGGACCGGGCTGGCGCTGTTCCCGTTGCTCGTCCTCTACGGCGATCGCGACACCGTCGCCGGCTGGGACTTCGCCCCGGCGCTGGTCGTGCTCGGGCTGTTCACGCTCATGCGCGGCGTGCTCGAGGGCGCGATCAACCCGTCGCTGATGGCGGTGATCGAGCGCATCCGCACCGGCGCCTTCGACTACACCCTGCTCAAGCCCGCCGACGCCCAGTTCCTGGTCTCGACCACGCGCTTCGCGCCGTGGCACGTCATCGACGTCCTCGCCGGCGCCGGCCTCGTCGCCTACGCCTTCACCCGCCTCGGGCGCGCGCCGGGCGTGGCCGAGCTCGCGGCGACCCTGGCGCTCCTGGCCGCGGCGATCGCGGTCATGTACTCGCTGTGGATCCTGATCGTCGCCGCCGCCTTCTGGGTGGTGCGGATGGACAACCTGGCCTTCCTCCTCGGCGCGGTCTTCGACGCCGCGCGCTGGCCCATCCACGTCTTCAAGGGCGCCTGGCGCTTCGTCTTCACCTTCATCATCCCGCTCGCGCTCATGACCAGCTACCCGGCGATGGCGCTCCTGGGCACGCTGACGGTCGAGGCCGCCCTCGCCTGCCTCGGCGGCGCCGCCGCCTTCTTCGCCCTGGCGCGGGCGGTCTGGCTCCTGGCCATCCGCAACTACACCTCGGCCTCGAGCTGACGGCCGCGGCGCGCGAGGCCGCTCACGCTCGTCACGTCCAGGGACGAAGCGCACCGACATGTGCGGACGGCGGTGGTGTCGCATCCGGAGGGATGCCGGTACAGTCGTCCCCGGAGGAGACCATGGCCAAGGACGCACCCTCGCTGCCGAGCCGCGAGCCCCCCGCCAAGCCGGGCCGCCGCTTCCCGTTCCGCCTGTGGGCCTACGCGATCCTGATGACCGCGGCGACCGGGGGCGCCGGCTACCTGGCGTGGACGCTGCGCGCGGACAACCAGCACAAGGACCGCGCCGACCAGGCGTGCGCGGGTGCGCTGGCGCCGGCGCAGGCCGACGCCCGCGCCGCCGGCGAGCGCGCGACCACGTGCGAGGGCGAGCTGGGCAAGGTCGCGGCCCAGGCCCGGGCCAACGACGAGCAGCTCGCCAAGATGCAGAGCAACCTGTCGGCGACCCGGGACGAGCTGACCGCGCTGCGCGCGCAGCGGGTCGAGGCCGAGAAGCGGCTGGCGGCGATCGCCGAGATCCAGGCCCAGTTCGCGAAGATGATCGACACCGGGCAGCTCAAGGTCGCGGCCCGGCGCGGCAGCCTGGTGGTCGAGCTGCCGGCCGAGGTCCTGTTCCCGTCGGGCTCGGCCGAGCTGTCGGAGAAGGGCCAGATCGCGGTGCTCGAGGTCGGGGTCGTGCTCAAGCAGTTCCCCGACCGCCGCTTCCTCGTCGTCGGCCACACCGACGCGGTCCCGCTCAAGAACAGCGTCTTCAAGGACAACTGGGAGCTGTCGACGGCGCGCGCCCTGACCGTCACCCGCTTCCTGGCCAAGGCCGGCATGAAGCCCGACTCGCTGGTGCCGGCCGGCGCCGGCGAGCACGATCCGGTCACCGGCAACGCCAGCGCCAGCGATCGCCAGCGCAACCGCCGGATCGAGATCCAGCTCCTGCCGGCGATCACCGAGCTGCCGCCGCTGCCGGCCAACCTCGGCGAGGCCGCGCCAGCGCCGGCCGCGCCGCCTCCGGCCGCGCCGGCCCCCGCCGCGCCGGTCCCCGGGTGACGGCGCGGGCCGCGACGTGGCCGCGTACCGCCTGACGATCACGCGCATCGCGCCGGCGCTCCCGGCGCAGGCGTCGTCGTCGTATCGCCTGCTGGCGCCCGGCGACGCGCTCCCGGTGGCCTTCGCCGCCTGCCTGTTCGGCGACGGCGACGGCCGGCGCGCCGAGCGCGAGGGCCGGGCCGCGGCGGCGCGTCACGCGCGCGGCCCCGCCGAGGTCGAGGTGACGTCGACGACGGTCGGCGGCGGCCAGCCCGATCTCGGCGCGGCGGCGGCGATCGCCTCGGCGCTGGCCGAGCTCGCCGCCCTGACCGCCGAGGTCGACGCCCTGGCGGCGCGGGTCCGCGCCGCCTACCCGGACCAGGTCGCGTGCCGCCGGGGCTGCGACGCCTGCTGCCGCCAGCCGGTCGGGGTGTCGCGGATCGAGGCGGCGCGCCTGGCGGCGGCCGTGGCCGCGCTCCCCGCCGCCGCCCGCGCCGCCCTGGCCGCCACCGTCGCCGGCGCCACCGCCGCCCGCGCCGCCGGCGACGACGGCGCGCCGTGCGGCGCCCTGGCCGCCGACGGCGCCTGCCAGCTCTACGCCGATCGCCCGCTGGTGTGCCGCAGCCACGGCCTGGTCCACGCCCTGCCCCCGGCCGCGGCCCCTCGTCCGGCGTCCGGACGCTCGCTGCCGGTCCTGGAGCGGAGCTGCACCCTCAACTTCGGCGGCGCGCTGCCGGCGGTCGAGCACGCCTACGACGCCGAGGCCTGGAGCCAGCGCCTGCTCGCCGCCGACGCCGCGCTGGCCGCCGCCCTCGACCTCGCCGCCGCGCCCGCCATCGGCCGCGGGCTGGCCCTGGCCGACGTCCTGGCGGCGCTGGTCCCGACCTGACGCCGGGCAGCTCGCGGCGCGCCGGCCGCCGGCGCCGGCGGCGAGCCGCGGGCGCGGAACGCCGCCCCGCCCCGTCCGGCGCCAGATCCGCTATGGTCGGCGCTCGATGTACATCATCGTCGTCGGCGCCGGCGAGGTCGGCAGCTACCTGGCCCAGATCCTGGTCGAGGAAGGGCACAACGTCTCGGTGATCGAGAGCGACGAGCGGCTGGCCCGCGCGCTCGACGGCGAGCTCGACGCCCTGGTCATCCAGGGCAGCGGCGTCAGCCACGCCAACCTCGAGCGGGCCGGCGTCCGCGACGCCGACCTCCTCCTGGCGGTCACCCAGGTCGACGAGGTCAACCTGATCATGTGCATGACCGCCGCCCGGCTGGCCCCCCGCATCCGCACCGTGGCCCGCGTGCGCGAGGCGGCCTACCTGGCCGGCGACGAGACCCTCGGCGCCGCAGAGCTCGGCCTGTCGCTCCTGGTCGGCCCCGAGCGCGCGGTCGCCCGCGAGGTGGTCGACCTCATCAGCTACGAGGGCGCCGGCAGCGTCCACTACCTGGCCGGCGGCAAGATCGCGCTGCTCGAGCTGCCGCTGTCCACCGACTCGCCGCTGGTCCACGAGACCCTGGCCGAGCTGCGCGACGTCTTCCCCGCCGCCTCGCTGGTGGCCGCCATCGGCGGCGCCCGCGGCGTCCGCATCCCGCGCGGCGACGACCGGCTGACTCCCGACGAGCGCGCCTACATCCTGACCCTGCCGTCGTGCATCGAGGAGTTCTGGATCCTGTCCGGCCGGCCGTGGCACCACGTCCGCCACGTGCTCATCGTCGGCTGCGGCGACATCGGCCTGCACCTGGCGAGCGAGCTCGAGGCCCGCGGCCTGTCGCCGACGATCCTCGAGCTCGACGAGCGGCGGGCCGAGATCGTGGCCCGGCGCCTGCCGCGCTCGATCGTCTTGCACGGGGATGGCACCGACCCCGAGCTCCTGCGCGAGCAGCTCGAGGAGCGCGCCGACGCCGTGGTCGTGCTGCTGGGCGACGACGAGAAGTCGCTCCTGGTCGGCGTCTTCGCGCGCCACCTCGGCGCCAAGAAGGTGATCGTCCGCGCCGACAAGCTGGCCTACGCGCCCATCGTCAGCCGCCTCGGCGTCGACGCCCTGATCAGCCCCAAGCGCGCGGTCGCCGACCGCATCCTGCGCTTCGTCCGTCGCGGCCACGTCGAGTCCGCCCACATGCTCGGCGATCACGACGTCGAGATCCTCGAGCTGCGCCTGCCGGCGCGACCGACCCACCCCGAGATCGTGCGCCGGCCGCTGCGCGAGCTCGACCTGCCCAAGGACGCGCTGGTCGGCGCCGTCCTCCGCGGCGAGCAGGTGCTGATCGCCGACGGCAACACCCGGTTCGAGCCGGGCGACGACGTCTTCGTCGTGTGCAGCACCGACGCGGTCGCGCGCGTCGAGCGCCTGCTGTCCTGACATGCGCGCCGGGATCCTCCAGCGGATCGTCAGCCGCATGCTGTGGGTCGCCACCGTGGCCCAGCTCGTGCCGCTCGTGGTCGGGCTCGGCTACGGTGACCCCCGCTGGTGGGCGTTCGCGCTCCCCGGCGCGTGCGCGGCCCTCGCCGCCCACGGCTTCGCGCGGCTGCCGGCGGCCCGCGCCACCCCGCTCGACTCGCTGCGTCGGCGCGAGGGGCTCGTGGCCGTGGTCCTGGGCTGGATCCTGGTGGTGGTCGTCACCGCCGTCTCGTACCGCCTGAGCGGCGCCTTCGATGGGTTCGCCGAGTGCGTCTTCGAGTCGATGTCGGGCTACACGACCATGGGCGCCACGATCGCCGATGACATCGAGGCCCTGCCCCGCGGCGTGCAGTTCATGCGCTCGTTCTCGCACTGGATCGGCGGCATGGGCATCATCGTGCTGACCGTCGCCATCCTGCCGGAGCTCGCGGTCGGCGGCATGCAGCTGTTCGCCGCCGAGTCGTCCGGCCTCGACGCCGACAAGCTGGCGCCGCGCATCGCCGCGACCGCCCGCCGCCTGTGGATGCTCTACGTCGGCATCACGCTCGCCGAGGGCGTGCTCCTCGCCGTCGCCGGGATGGGCGCGTTCGACGCCGTCAACCACGCCATGTCGACGATCGCCACCGGCGGCTTCTCCACCCGCAACGCGTCGATCGCCGCCTACGACAGCCTCGCCATCGAGCTGATCGTGCTGGGCTTCATGTTCCTGGCCGGCGTCAACTTCACGCTCCAGGTGCGCGTGCTGGCGCAGCGCAGCGCCCGCCCGCTGCTCGGCAGTCCGGAGGTCCGCCTCTACACCTACCTGACGGTGGGCGCGATCGCGCTCCTCGTCGTCGACACCCTGGCCCGCGGCCCCTTCGACGGGGTGGGCGAGGCCGTGCGACACGCCAGCTTCCAGGCGGTGGCGATCATCACGACCACCGGTTTCGGGACCTCCGACTTCGACCTCTGGCCCGAGCTCAGCCGGCTGGTGCTGGTGCTGCTGATGCTCGTCGGCGGCTGCGCCGGTTCGACCGCGGGCGGCTTCAAGGTGGTCCGCCTCTACGTGCTCCTCCGCCACGCCCGGGCCCAGCTCCGCCGCCTGGTGCGGCCGCGGCTGGTCCAGCCGCTCACCCTGGGCGACCGCCCGGTGTCGCGGGACCACACCGAAGCGATCCTCGGCTACTTCCTGCTCTACGTGCTCGTGCTGGTGGTGTGCAGCCTGACCATGACCGCGCTCGGCCTCGATCTCGTGAGCGGCACCACCGCCTCGATCAGCGCGCTCAACTCGATCGGCCCCGGCCTCGGCACGGTGGGCGCCGCCGAGAACTTCGACGCCGTCCCCGACGCAGGTCTCTACGTGCTGTCGTTCGCGATGCTCCTGGGCCGGCTCGAGATCTACACGGTGCTCGTGCTCTTCACCTGGCACTTCTGGCGACGCGGCTGACGCGCCCGGAGCATGGCCGAGCCCATGGCCGGACCCGCGGCGCACGCCGGAGCCCCGAGCGGCGCGTCAGATCGGAGTTCGGGCCCGGGCTCGGGTTCGGAGTCGGGCTCGGGCTCGGGCTCGGGTTCGGACTCGGGCTCGACGAAGACCCGCTCACCCTGAGCCCTTCACCGACCGCGGTCGGAGCTCGCGGGAAACCGAACGGCACGCAGCCGCGGCTTGTCGGCCTTCGACACGCCCTCGCTGTCGCTCGGGCGGCTCAGGCCGACCGGAAGATGGGCCCCGCGCGAGCGATGTCGGGTGCTTGCCGGCGCCGTTCGTTAGGAGCGGAGCCCCGAAGGGGCGGAGTCGAAGGGGCTCGGGTTCGGACTCGGGCTCGGGTTCGGACTCGGGCGCGGGTTCGGACTCGGGCTCGGGTTCGGAGTCGGGCTCGGGTTCGGACTCGGGCGCGGGTTCGGACTCGGGCTCGGGTTCGGACTCGGGCGCGGGTTCGGAGTCGGGCTCGGGTTCGGAGTCGGGCGCGGGTTCGGAGTCGGGCTCGGGTTCGGGCTCGGGCTCGGGTTCGGAGTCGGGCTCGGGTTCGGAGTCGGGCTCGGGTTCGGAGTCGGGCGCGGGTTCGGACTCGGGCTCGGGTTCGGACTCGGGCGCGGGTTCGGACTCG
>CAADGB010000462.1 GCA_900696455.1 uncultured delta proteobacterium | reverse complement strand
GTCGTCTTCCACCACGCCGGCGAGCTGGCCGGCGACGTCCGCGGGAACGATCCACGCTCGCTCGCCGCGGCCGTGCTCCTGACCGACCAGGCCCGCGACCGCGCCAGCCGCCTGCTGGGCGGTGACGGCCGCCGGCGATGAGCCAGCGACGAGCTCAACCTCGCGGCGGCGCGCGCGACCAGGCCGGTACGCCGACCCGGCCGCGCCTCAGCGCAGCGCGACGTGGAGCAGGAGCGCGCCGGTGACCAGGAGCAGGCCGGCGACCGCGCCGCGGAAGGCGCGCTCGCTCGCAGGGGCGTGGACCCGATCGCCCAGGAGCATGCCAGCCGCCATCGTCGGGACGAGCGGCGGCGAGCATGCCCCAGGTCTGCACAGTGTGCAGCGACCGTACACGCGGCGCGGGCGGCGGCGGCGGCATGCGCCGGGGAGCGAGGCGCCGTCGCGATCCGCCTCACCAACGATACGGCGGGAGGCGCGCGGCGAGCCGACCGACGCCGGGCACGGCGCATGCCACGTCCCGGCGCATGCCCCCCTCCCCCCTCCCCCTGCCTCTGCGCTCCCTCCTCCTCCTCACGTTCGCGCTCGGTGCGTGCGACGTCGGCTCGGTCCTCCCCGAGGGCGGCGTCGATGGGAGCGGCCCCGGCGTCGACGGCGCCACCGGTGGTGACGGCGGGGCCGATGGCCCGAGCGTCACCTGCGAACCGGCCGCGACCAACCTGCCGAACGGCGAGCACCGGCCGGGCGAGGCCTGCCTGGGCTGTCACAACGGCAACGGCGCGCCGCGGTTCACCGTGGCCGGCACGGTCTACGCGTCCGCCCAGGGCGGCGCCGCAGTCCCCGGCGCGACGATCGTCGTCACCGACGCCGGCGGCGTCGTCACCCGCCTCGTCACCGCCAGCAACGGCAACTTCTACAGCAACCGGACGTTCGCGTTCCCCGTGCAGGTGAGCGCGAGCAAGTGCCCCGACACCCGACCGATGATCGGCGCGGTGGCGAGCACCGGCGGGGACTGCAACACCTGCCACCAGGCCGCCACCAGCGGCCGCATCTACCTGCCCTGAGGACGGCGCCGGGACCTCGGTCCGCCACTTGCATCTACGTGGGGGATGCCCCACGCCCGAGCTCACCTCGTCCTCCGGTCCCTCGTCGTCGTCGCGGCCTTCGTGCTCGCGGCGTGCGGCCAGGACGCAGGGCCACCTACCTGCACCGGCACCTCGTGCGCCTGCGAGGCCGGCTCCGCCTGCGACATCGACGGCTCGAGCTGCGCTGGCAACAGTTGCTCGCTCGACTGCGGCGACCACAACGAGTGCAGCGGGACGTGCGGGAGCTCGTGCAGCGTCGATTGCGCCATGGGCTCGACGTGCCGGATGACCGTGGGCCCCAGCGGCAGCGTGACCTGCGCCAGCGGCAGCACCTGCGAGATCCGCTGCGTCGACACCTGCTCCCTGTCGTGCTCGGCCGACTCGACCTGCCGCCTGGCATGCGGCGACGGGCCGTTCATGCCCGTGGTCGAGGGCGGGGGCTGTCCGCGCTGACGGGTCGCGCTGCTCCTGACGAACGGCGCCGGCAAGCGCCGACATCACTCGCGAGGGGCCGCGGCTTGTCGGCCTTCGACACGCCCTCGCTGGCGCTCGGGCGGCTCAGGCCGACCGGAGAGATGGGCTCGCCGTTCGTTTCCCCCGATCTCCGACCGCGGTCGGTGAAGGGCTCAGGCCGACCGGAGAGATGGGCTCGCCGTTCGTTTCCCCCGATCTCCGACCGCGGTCGGTGAGGAGCTCGGGCCGACCGGAGAGATGGGCTCGCCGTTCGTTTCCCCCGATCTCCGACCGCGGTCGGTGAAGAGCTCGGGCCGACCGGAGAGATGGGCTCGCCGTTCGTCTCCCCCGATCTCCGACCGCGGTCGGTGAAGGGCTCGGGCCGACCGGAGAGATGGGCTCGCCGTTCGTTTCCCCCGATCTCCGACCGCGGTCGGTGAAGAGCTCAGGCCGACCGGAGAGATGGGCTCGCCGTTCGTTTCCCCCGATCTCCGACCGCGGTCGGTGAAGAGCTCAGGCCGACCGGTCGGTCCCGGCGAGGACGCCGGTGCCGACCTGAGTCGGAGCAGCTCGCCTCGGCTGCGCCTCGGCTTCAGGCGAGCGCGGCGTGGAGCAGGAGCGCGCCAGTGACCAGGAGCAGGCCGGCGACCGCGCCGCGGAAGGCGCGCTCGCTCACCCGGGCGTGGACCCGATCGCCCAGGAGCATGCCGACCGCCATGGCGGGGACGAGCGTGAGCGAGGTGGTGAGCGAGTCGGCGTGGAGGTGGCCCCGCACGGCGAGCCGCGACAGCACGATGACGTTGAGGACGAGCCACATGACGGCCAGGGTGGCGCGCAGGGCCGCCTTGCTGGTCAGGTTGCGCGCGATCACGGCGACCGCGAGCGGGCCGCCGGTGGCGAACAGGCCGTGGACCACGCCGGCGCCGAGGAGCAGGCCGCGCTGCGCCGCCGGCGGCAGGCTGGTCGGCGCGGCGGCCGCGCCCCGCGCGCGCACGTGCGCGCCGAGCTCGAGGAGCGCGACCACGATCACCAGGCCGGCGAACAGCGCCCGCGCGCGCTCGGCGTCGACCACCCAGGCCAGGGCGGTGCCGGCGGCGAGGCCGGCGAGGATCATGGGCAGGATCGCGACGCCGAGCGCGCGCCAGGCGATGGCGCGGCGGCCGCGGAGGGCGAGGGCGACCGACAGCCCGAGGTTGAGCGGCAGGAACCAGGCGAGCAGGGCCTCGATGCCGAACCAGCGGGCGCCCAGCGAGAGCGCGAGCACGGTGCCGCCGAAGCCCGCGACGGCCTCGACGAAGGCGCCGGCGCCGAGGACGAGGGAGAGGAGGAGGAGGTCGTCGGTGGACATCGCGGGGCGTCGGGCTCGGGGTCGGAGTCGGGCTCGGGGTCGGAGTCGGGCGTCGCAGAAGACCCGCTCACCCTGAGCGAAGCCCCGAAGGGGCGGAGTCGAAGGGGCTCGGGGTCGGAGTCGGGCTCGGGGTCGGAGTCGAAGGGGCTCGGGTTCGGAGTCGGGCTCGGGGTCGGAGTCGGGCTCGGGTTCGGAGTCGGGCTCGGGTTCGGAGTCGGGCTCGGGGTCGGAGTCGGGCTCGGAGGCGGGGATGTTCCACCGTTCGCCCTGAGCGAGGCCCGGAGGGCCGATGTCGAAGGGCGGCGGGCGGCGTGTCGGGCCGATGCCCGGATCGGGTCAGGGCGCGTCGAGGGCCTCGACGTGCTTGAGGTCGCGGTCGGAGGGGACGTCGATCACCACGGTGCGGGTGACGCCGAGGCGCGGGTTGGAGAAGTGGATGCGGTGGCGGCCGGGCGTGAGCTCGAGGGTCTCCGGCGTCTGCCGCGGCGTGGGGTCGTCGTCGACGGTGAAGTCGGCCCACGGCGTCGCGCCGATCGTGACCTTGCGGGTGGGCGTCGCGGCCGCGTCGACCGCGGCGTCGAGCGGCGCGCCGCCGTCGGGCAGCAGGCGGCGCGGGCCGGCGTCGCCGCCCGGGACCACCGCCACCACCGTCGGGCCCGCGGCGTCGATCGTCACCTCCGGCGGCGGCTCGGCGGTCAGCCCGTCATCCGTGGCCGCCGCGTCGGGCGGCGGCGCCGCGGCGTCGAGCCCGATCGCCAGCAGCCCGGCGTCGGAGGTCGGCGCGGCGCCACGCTCGCCACGCCAGCTCCGCCACGTCACCACCACCAGCAACGCCACGACGAGGAGCGCGAGCGCCGGGCCGAAGCGGCGGAGCGGCGCCGGCCCCGCGGACGGCGTCGCAGGCGACGGCGACGGTGACGACGACGCGGACCGCGACGCGGACGACGCGGATGACGCGGACGACCCGGACGCCGCCGCCGACCCCGCCGACCCCGCCGTCGGCGCCCCCGCGGGCAACACCACCTCCGCCCCGACCGCGCCGGGACGCGCCGCGCGGGCCGCCGCCGACGGCAGCGCGCTCCCGCCCGGCGCCGCCACCACCGACGTCCGCGGCTGGGCCGCCGCCGCCGCCTGCGCCCGCGCCGCCAGCGCCGCCTGCGCCGCGCGCGCCGCCTCCTGCGCCGCCGCGTCCTCGGCCGCCACGATGGCGTCGAGCTCGGGCGCGGTCAGCGCCATCGACTTCATCGTCGCCGGATCGAGCTCGGCGTCGCCACCCGCGCCGGCGCTCGCGCCCACGCCCACGCCGGCGCCCGCGCCGCCGGCGAGCGGCTCGCCCTCGACCTTGCCCGCCTCCTCGCCCCACACCTCGGCGAGCCAGTCGGCGAGCTGGCGCGCCGGCGCCGGCCCCGGATCGGCGGCGCGCGCCTCGACCAGGTAGCGATCGAGGGCCTCCAGCAGTTGCCGCGCGTCGGCGAAGCGCTCCGCCGGATCGCGCCGGGTCGCCCGCTCGATGACCTCGACCAGGGCCGGCGGCGCCTCGGGTAGCGGCGGCAGGACGCCGGCCCGCGTCGCCTCGAGCAGCTCGCCCTTGTTGCGGAAGCGCCGCACCCGCTGGCCGGCGACCATCTCCCACAGCACCAGGCCGAGCGCGTACAGGTCGGCGCGGGCGTCGGTGGGCTCGTAGCGCGCCTGCTCGGACGCCATGTAGGCGACCGTCCCGCGCACGTCGCCGCCGGGATCGCCGGCCAGCGCGGCCACGCCGAAGTCGGTCAGCTTGACCTCCCCCGACCACGACAGGAGCACGTTGCGCGGCGTCACGTCGCGGTGGACCACCCCCAGCGGCGTGCCGTCGGGCGCGCAGCGGCGGTGGGCGTGATCGAGGGCCTGGCAGCACTCGGCGGCGATGAACGCGGCCAGGAGCGGTGACAGCGGCGCGCTGGCGCGGCGCAGGGTCTCGCCCAGGTCGCGACCCTCGACGTGCTCCATCGCCAGGAACGCGGCGTCGCCGACCCGGCCGAAGTCGAACACCGGCACGATGTTCTGGTGGTTGAGCGTCATCGACAGCCGCGCCTCGCGCACGAACAGCTCGAGGAACGTGGTGTCGCCGGCGCGCTCCGGCCGCACCCGCTTGATGACCAGCCGCTTCTCGAGGCCGGCCACCACCCGCCGCGCCAGGTAGATGTCGGCCATGCCGCCGCGCCCGAGCAGGCGGAGCAGCTCGTAGCGTCCGAGCACGGTCGCGGACATCCCCCGCACTATAGCGCGCCCGGTTGACCGCCTCGCGGGCCCGGCCGATGATGAGGCGAGTGCGCGCCCTCGTCCTGGCCGCGGCCGGCCTCGTCGTCGCCGCCGTCGCCCCGCCCGGGGTGGCGCGGGCCGCGCCGGCCGCCGACCTCATCCTGTACTGGGCGCCGCCCGACGCGCCGGCGGTCGTGCGCACCCGCACCCGCGACGCCGCCGAGGCCAGCGGCGCCGCCTTCGTCGATCGGTCGCCGCCGCCGCCGCGCCCGGCCGACCCCACGCGCATCGCCGCCGCGATCACCGCCTACGACCAGCTCCGCTTCGACGAGGCGGTCGAGCTGCTCGATCAGGTCGCCGCCGAGCTCGACCGCACCGGCGCCGCCGGCCTCGACGTCGCCCGCCTCGCCGAGCTCTTCCTCTACCGCGGCCTGGCCCGCATCCAGCTCGGCCAGCCCGAGCGGGCGTGGGACGATCTCCTGGTCGCCGCCCGCATCGATCCGACCCGCGTGCTCGACCCGGTGCGCTTCCCGCCCCGCGCCATCGAGCAGCTCGAGCGCGCCCGCGCCGAGGTCGCCGCCGCCCCCCGCGGCGTCCTCCGCGTCACCGGCCCCGCCGGCTGCGTGATCTCGATCGACGGCGCCATCAGCGGCGACGGCCGCGCCGAGCTGCCGCACGGCGCCCACTGGATCGACGCCGCCTGCCCCGAGCACGCGCCGTGGGGCCGCCGCGTCGTCGTCGATCGCACCGCGGTCGAGGTCGTGGTCGTGCCCACGCCGCTCGTCCCGCCCGACGACGACGCGGCGCTGGTCCAGGCCCGCGCCCTGGGCGCCGCCAGCGTGGTCGAGGTCGTCGTCCTCGGCGGCGCCGCCCGCGTCCGCCACCGCCGCGCCGACGGCCGCGAGCTGGCGCGAGCGCTGGTCACCATCGACGGCGAGGTGGTGGCCGCCACCGTCGACCGCCTGCTGCGCCCGCCGCCGATCCGGCGCGCCCCGTGGTACCGCTCGCGCTGGGCGTGGGCCGCCGGCGGCGCCGCGGTGGCGGCGGCGGTGCTGGTGCCGATCGCGCTGCGCGACACCGGGCCCGGCGATCGCGTCATCCGCCCCACGGGGTGGCCGCGGTGGTGAGCGTGGCGCCTCCCCCGGCCCGGGGCCGCGCCGGCGCGGTCGCGCGCCTCGCCGTGGTCGCCAGCGGCGGCCTCACCCTCGCCGCGTGCGGCCCCGACGACGTGGTCGTGGCGCCGGTCATCGACGGCCCGGCCCCGGGCAGCGACGCCGCGGCCTTCCCCGACCTCGACGAGCTGGTGATCACCCTCGCCCGCGCCGGCTCGACCGCCGATCTGCTGTCGGCCACCTTCACCCGCGGCCAGACCGTCGAGCTGCGCGGCGCGCCCGAGGGCGACGAGCTGGTCGTCCACCTCACCGGCCGCCTCGGCGGCCAGGAGGTGGCCTACGGCCGCACCTGCGCCTTCGCCCTGCGCGCCGGCGAGCCGCCGCCGGCGCCCCACCTGTGGTTCGCGCGCACGGTCAAGTGGGGCGAGCTCGACGCCTCGCCGGCGCCGGTCCGCCGCGACGGCCGCGCCGTCCTCTACCGCGACGGCAGCGCCCTGTTCGTCGGCGGCCACGACGCCGCCGGCGAGCCGGTGACCGCGGTCGAGCGCTTCGATCCGCGCGCCGGCGCGCTCACCACCGTCGCCGACCTGGCGCCGCGGCGGGCGCCGGTGGTGGCGAGCCTCGGCGACGGCCGCCTGCTCGTGGCCGGCGGGATCGACGGCGCCAGCGACACCGCGGCCGATCGCCTGGAGGTGCTGGAGCTCGACGTCACCGGCGCCGGCCGCGTCGACACCTTCGTCGACCAACGTCTGGCCCGCGCCGGCGCCACCGCCGTCACCCTGACCGACGGCCGGGTCGTGATCTTCGGCGGCGGCGCCGTCACCGGGGCGCCGCTGGCGGCGCCGGTCGAGATCGCCGCCGACGGCGCGACCGTCGCCGTGCGCGACCTGCGCGCGGCCATGGCCGTCCCCCGCCGCGGCGCGACCGCCACCCGGCTCTCGGACGACCTCGGCGCCCCGGTCCTCGTCTCCGGCGGCGTCGACCTCGACGGCCAGCCCGTGGCCCTGGCCGAGCTGTGGCGGCCGCTGCGCGAGGACTTCGCCGACCCGCAGGCGTTCGCGCCGGCGATGCGCGTGCCGCGCCACCGCCACGCCGCGCCCCGCATGCCCGACGGCAGCGTGCTGGTGATCGGCGGCCTCGACGCCGCCGGCCAGCCGGTGCGAGCCCTCGAGCTGTTCACCCTCGACGGCGGCTTCGTCGACGCTGGCCTGCTGCCGCCCGGGGCCGGCGTCGTCGACGCCACCGTCACCACCCTGCCCGACGGCCGCATCCTGGTCGCCGGCGGACGCGAGACCGCGGGCGGCGAGCCGGTGCAGGGCGGCTACATCGTCAACCTCGACCCCCTCGACGGCTCGGTCGACGCCATCAGCACCGATCGCCTCGAGCGCGTCCGCGCCGGCCACGCCGCCACCGCCCTGTGCGACGGCACGATCGTCGTGCTCGGCGGCACCGAGCTGGCCAGTCCGGTCGAGCGCTACTCGCCGCCGCCGCTCGGCCGGCGCTGACCGGGCGCGCTCGCCGGCGGCGCCTTGAGGCCGTGGCGCTCCAGCTTGTAGATGAGGGCGCGCCGCGACATCCCCAGCTCGCGGGCGGCGTGGGTCTGGTTGCCGCCGCAGCGCTCGAGGGCGGCGACGATCGCGGCCCGCTCGACGTCGGCGAGCTGATCGCGCACCCGCACGCCGCCGCCGCCCGCCACCGCGCCCACCGCGCTCGCCGCGCCCACCCCCGCCGCCGCCGCCGCGCGCCGGCGGGCGTCACCGAGGCGCTCGGGCAGATCGGCGGCGGTGATCGCGTCGCCGCTGGTCAGCACCAGCGCGCGATCCATCGCGTTCTTGAGCTCGCGCACGTTGCCCGGCCAGTCGTAGCCGAGCAGGACGGCGCGGGCGTCCTCGGTCAGGCGCGGCACCGACCGCCCCAGCTCGCCGGCGAAGCGGGCCAGGAAGCGCTCGGCCAGCGGCACGATCTCGGCCGGCCGCTCGCGCAGGGGCGGCACCACCACGGTGAAGCCGGCGATGCGGAAGTACAGATCCTCGCGGAAGCGCCCGGCGCGGATCTCGGCCTCGAGGTCGCGGTTGGTGGCGGCGACGACGCGGACGTCGACGCCGAGCTCGTCGGTGCCGCCCACCCGCGTGATCACCTTGCGCTCGAGGACCCGCAGGAGCTTGGCCTGGAGCGCCACCGGCAGCTCGCCGATCTCGTCGAGGAACAGGGTGCCGCCGGCGGCGGCCTCGAAGAACCCGAGCTTGCGCCGGTCGGCGCCGGTGAAGGCGCCGCGCTCGTGTCCGAACAGCTCGCTCTCGAGCAGGGTCTCGGGCAGCGACGCGCAGTTGAGCTTGATGAACGGGCGGTCGCGGCGGGGCGAGCGCCGGTGCAACGTCTCGGCCACCAGCTCCTTGCCGGCGCCGGTCTCGCCGTGGACGAGCACGGTCACGGTCGTGGCGGCGATGCGCCCGACCAGCTCGTACAGCCGCTGCATCGCCGGCTCGATCACGAGCACGTCGCCGTCCGTGGCCGCGGCGGCGGGCGCCGGCCGGGTCGCCACCTGGCCCGCCCCGGCGGCCCGCAGCGCGGCGCGCGCGATCCCGATGACCGCGTCGACGGCGGTGCCGTCCGCCGGCGCCACCGCCACGCCGAACGCCGCGACCGTGCCCACCGCCGCCAGCTCGGTGGCCAGCCGCGTCAGCACCTCCTGCGCCTGGTCGCGATCGCGCTCGGGCAGGAGCAGCGCCAGCTCGTCACCGCCGAGCTCGGCCACCAGATCCATGCGGCGCACGCTCGCCGCCACCCGCTCCACCGCCAGGTCGAGGTCGCCGCCCTCGAGCCGCGCCATCGCCACCGTCACCGGCCGCCGGTAGCGCACCGCCCGATCGAGCTCGGCCTCGAGCCGGTCGTCGAAGGCCTCGGCGTCGGCGATGGCGTCGCGCGGGCGCAGGCGGCGGGCCCGGCCCAGCACCGCGGTCACCGGCCCGATCGCCAGCTCGTCGCCGGGCGCCAGCTCGATCGGGCCGGTGATGCGCACGCCGTTGACCCGCGTGCCGTTGCGGCTGCCCAGCTCCTCCGCGGTCACGACGTCGCCGGCGCGCCGCACCCGGGTGTGCATGCGCGAGATCTGCTCGTGGTCGATCACGATCGTCGCGCCCCGCGAGCGGCCGAAGGTCACCTCGAGCCCGGGCGCGAGGTCGACCAGGCGGGACGGGGCGCCGGGCTCGCCGGCCACGGCGAGGAACAGGCGAGGCGGCCCCGGCTCGGCCAGGGCCCGGGTCAGCTCGGCGGCGTCGACGGTGGCTTCGGACGGAGGTTCGGTCACCCGGGATCCCGGCGCGCTCGGAGGCTCGCGCGCACGCTCTGTTGTCGCTCACCGCGCCCACCGGCGCCAGTCGTCGCGAGCCGGGAGTGTGGCCGCGCTGGGCAGGGTGTACGAGCGCTGCACAGCCCTGGGGGCGGGGTCCCTCGCCGGCGCGAGCGAACCCCGCGACGCGACAGGGCGGGCCGGTGGTACCGTGGTTGCAGTGCTCCGCGTCGTGACCGTCCGGTTCGGGATCGCCGCCCTCGCCCTCGCCGCCCTCGCCGCCTGCCCGGTGGGCCACGGCGATGACGACGTGGATGGCGACGCCGGCGCCGACGGCGACGCCGACACCGGGACCGGCGTGCGGGTGACGTGGGCGGTCCAGCCTGACGTCCCCGGGCCGGCCTCGGCCGCCGTGACCGTGAGCGAGCTGCGCCTGCAGTGCAGCTCGCTGCGCCTCATCGGCGACGTCGCGCCACCGGGCGACCCGCGGACCAGCCGCGGCGCGATCGACCTGCGCTGGCGCCGCGACCAGGCGCCGACGCCGGTGGCGATGGCGAGCGCGCCGCCCGGGCTCTACTCGCGCCTCGAGCTGGGCGTCGGCGGCGCCGACGAGCACCTGACGATCAAGGGCGAGGCCACGGTCGGCGGCGTCACCCGGCCGTTCGAGATCGAGGACGAGCGGCGGCACGGCGTGACCCTGGCCCTGGCGCTGACGCTGGCGCCGGGACGGAGCGCGACGATCCCGGTCTCGATCGACGTCGGCGTCGTCCTCGCCGCGGTGCCCTTCGCCGACCTCGACGTCGACGACGGCACCCTGGTCTTCGACGACGACGACCCCCGCCTCGACGCGGTGTGGGCGGCGCTCGACCTCGCGATCACCGTGCCGCCGGTCGCCGGCGCCGCGCCCTGACCCGGCCTACGCCGCGCCCGCCGGCCCGGCCTGCGGCCCGCGCACCAGCCTGCCGGGGAGCGCGCCGGTCGGCTCGCCGCCCTCGACGATGGCCACGCCCCGGCACAGGGTCAGGTCGTAGCCGCGCGCCCGCTGCACCAGGCGCCGCCCGCCCGCCGGCAGGTCGTAGGCGACCTCGGGATCGGCGAAGGCGAGGTGGTCGTAGTCGATGACGTTGACGTCGGCGCGGTAGCCGGGCGCGAGCACGCCGCGGTCGCGCAGGCCGTAGAACCAGGCGGTGTCGCGGGTCTGGCGCTGGACCACCAGCGGCAGCGGCAGGCGGTCGCCGCGGCGGCGATCGCGGGTCCAGTGGGGGAGCATGAACGTCGGCATGCCGCCGTCGCAGATCGCGCCGCAGTGGGCGCCGGCGTCGGACAGGCCCATCTTGATCCGCGGGTGCAGGTGCAGCTCGCGGGTCATCGACAGGTCGCCGTAGGCGTAGTTGAACAGCGGGAAGTACATGAGCGCCTTGCCGTCGCGCGCGCACAGCGCGTCGTAGGCGACCTCGAGCGGCGGCTTGCCCAGGCGCTTCGCCCGCGCCGCCACGCTGTCGTCGGCGGTCGGCTCGTAGTCGATGGCGTCGCCCTGGGGGTACATCTTGGAGAACGCGCGCATGATGAAGTTGCCGAACGGCCCGGCGTCGCCGGGGGCCTCGGCCAGGATGCGGGCCCGGACCTCGGGGCGGCGGAGCGCGGCCAGGAGCTCGGCGCGCGGGCCGCGCGCCAGCTCGACGAACGTGGGGTGGGTGGCGAACGGGTGCGCGGTCAGCTCCCAGCCCATCAGCACGCCGATCGAGCGACCGGCGGCCTGGGCCCAGACGTCGAGGCCGTCGGCGGCGCAGGCGTCGAGCTGGCGCAGGCACTCGCGCCACAGCTCGGGCGCCCAGTCGGTCTGGTTGAGGTTGAAGACGACGCGCACGCCGAGGGCGGCCAGCTCGCGCATGTAGCCGAAGGCCTTGGGGGCGTCGGTGTGCTCGATGACGTTCTGGAAGACGCCGTGGCCGGCGCGGCGCATGGCGCGACCGATCTCCATGAGCTCGGCGACCGCGGCGTGGGTGCCGGGCACCAGCTCGCCGTCGATGGTCTTGTGCAGCGACGTGCGCGAGGTCGAGAAGCCGAGGGCGCCGGCGCGCAGGCCGTCCTCGACGATGCGGGCCATGGCCGCGACCTCCTCGGGCGAGGCGTCGACCTCGTTGCCGCGCTCGCCCATGACGTAGGCGCGCACCGGGCAGTGCGGGACCTGGGTGCCGACGTCGAGGACGCGGGGCTGGGCGTCGAGCACGTCGAGGAACTCGGGGAAGCTCTCCCAGCCCCAGCGGATGCCCTCGTGCATCGCCGAGCCGGGGATGTCCTCGACGCCCTCCATGAGGCCGATCAGGTAGTCGTGCTTGTCGGGAGCGGCCGGGGCGAAGCCGACCCCGCAGTTGCCCATGATGACGGTGGTGCAGCCGTGCCACACCGACGGCGTCAGGTACGGATCCCACGACGCCTGGGCGTCGTAGTGGGTGTGCATGTCGACGAAGCCCGGGGTCACGATCTTGCCGCGGGCGTCGACCTCGCGGCGCCCGGGGCCGATCGCGTCGGCGCCGCCGGGCGCCGCCACCGCGACGACGCGCTCGCCGTCGATCGCCACGTCGGCCTCGCGGCCAGGGGCGCCGGTGCCGTCGAAGACCAGGCCATTGCGGATGACGACGTCGTGCATCCGCCCATGGTGCGCGAGCCGGCCGCCCGCGTGCAAGCCCGCCGTGCCCCGCCGGGGTCCGCCGCCGCCGTCGTCGCCCGCCCCGCCCGCGCGGCGCGACGGCGGTGGTAGGGTCGCGCGGTGGCACGACGTCACGCCCACCGCGCCGGCGACTGGTCGTCGGTGGCGGTGCGCCTCGACGAGATCATCAGCGCCCACGGCGGCGCCGATCCGTTCGAGGAGGCGCTCACGCTCCTGGTCGCGCGGCTCGCCCACGAGGCCAGCGGCGGACCGCCGGCCGGGTTCGTCGGCGGCGCCGCCGGCGCGCCGGCGCGGGTGAACGAGCTGGTGGCGGCGGCGGCGGCGCGGTGGCCGGGCGTCGTCGAGCCCGGCCGCACCACCGGCCTCGGCGGCGCGGCGCTGGCGCGGTGCGCCGCCGTGCTCGACGGCGTGGCGCTGCTGGGCGACGAGCTGGTCGGCCTCGACGCCATCTTCGAGCACCTGGTCGCCCACGTCGCCAAGGGCCAGAAGGGGCAGTTCTTCACGCCCCGCCACGTCATCGCCGAGGTGGTCGCGATGCTGGCGCCGCGGCCGGGCGAGCACGTCGTCGATCCGGCATGCGGCTCGGGCGGCTTCCTGTGGCACGCCCTGGCGGCCGCGCCCGGCTGCGCGGCGTGGGGGTTCGACGTCGATCCGCGCGCGGTGCGGGTGGCGCGGGTCATGCTCGCCGCCCACGGCGCGCCGGTCGGGCGGGTGGCCTGCGTCGACAGCCTGCGCCGGCCGGCGCTCGAGGACCACGCCCGCGACCACGGCGCGCCCCGCGGCTTCGACGTCGTCCTGACCAACCCGCCGTTCGCCGGCGACGTCGGCCGCGCCTTCGACGGCGCCTACGAGCTGGCGCGCGGGCGGGTCGAGCGCGACGTGCTGTTCGTCGAGCGCGTGGTCGAGCTGCTGCGCCCGGGCGGGCGCTACGCCATCGTCCTGCCCCACAACAAGGTCGGCGGCGCGACCTGGAGCCACGTCCGACGCTGGCTCCTGGCGCGGACCGAGGTGGTGGCGGTGCTCGGGCTCGGCCGCCCCACCTTCCTGCCCCACACCAGCCAGAAGGCGTGCGTCGTGATCGGCCGGCGGCGCGCCCGCGCCCTGGCGGCGCCGCCCGCCGGCGAGCGGGTGCTGTTCTTCGTCAGCGAGCGCGCCGGCAAGGACGCCCGCGGCCGGCTGGTGCGCGACGCGAGCGGCGCGATCGATCACGACCTGGGCGCGGCCGCGCCGGCGGTGCGGGCCCGGCTCGCGGCGCGCGGCGGCGCGGGCGGCGACGGCGACGGCG
>CAADGB010000461.1 GCA_900696455.1 uncultured delta proteobacterium | reverse complement strand
CGGCGCCGGCGACGCCCGGGCGCGGCGCCACGGGGCGACCGGCGCGCGCCGCGGCCGCGCCGGGGGCGGTGCAGCACGGCCTGGCGACGTGGTACGCCACCGGCACGATGACGGCGTCGGGCGAGCCGTTCGATCCGCGGGGGTTGACGGCGGCGCACCGCACCCTGCCCTTCAACACGATCGTCCGCGTCACCCACCGCCGCACCGGCAAGCGCGTCACCGTGCGCATCAACGACCGCGGGCCGTTCGGCGACCGGCGTCGGATCATCGACGTCAGCAAGGGCGCCGCCGAGCGCCTGGGCATCCTGCGCGAGGGCGTGGCGCCGGTCGCGGTCGAGGTGGTGCGCACCGGCGACGGCCGCCGCTACCGGGCGCGCCCGGCCGGCCGCGCCCGCGGGACCGGGCGACGATGAGCGCGGTGCCGGTCGCGGAGCCCGCCGAGGCGCTGATCGCCCTGCGCGCGGTGCACAAGCGCTACGGCGCGGTCCACGCCCTGCGCGGCGTCGACGCCACCCTGATCCGCTCGACGCGGGTGATCGGGCTGCTCGGCCCCAACGGCGCCGGCAAGTCGACGCTCGTGAAGTGCCTGCTCGGCGTGATCCCGTTCGACGGCGAGGCCCGCGTCCTCGGCCTCGACCCGCGGCGCGACGGCCCCGCGATCCGCGCCCGCGTCGGCTACATGCCCGAGGGCGACGTGCTCCTGGCGGGGCTGTCGGCGGTCGAGCTGTGCACCTACGCCGCCGAGCTGTCGGGCCTGCCCCGCACCGAGGCCATGCAGCGCGCCCACGCCGCGCTCTACTACGCCGGGCTCGAGGACAAGCGCTACCAGGACGTCGACGGCTACTCCACGGGCATGAAGCAGCGGGTCAAGCTGGCCCAGGCCCTGGTCCACGATCCCGAGCTGCTCTTCCTCGACGAGCCGACCAACGGCCTCGACCCGCGCGCCCGCGACGAGATGCTGGCCCTGGTCACCGAGCTGCCGGAGAAGCGGGGCTGCACGATCATCGTCTCGACCCACCTCCTCACCGACGTCGACCGGGTGTGCGACCACGCGCTCATCATGCACCAGGGCGCGGTCCGCTTCGCCGGCACCGTCGACGAGCTGCGGGCGCGCGGGGTCTCGGGGCAGGACGTCGTGATCGAGGTCCGGGACGGCGCCGACCGCCTGGCCGCTGCCCTCGCCGCCCGCGGCGCCGAGGTCTCGCCGACCTCGCCGGTGGCGATGATCGTCACGCTGCCCGCCGACCTCGAGCCGCGGGCGGTGGTGGCGCTGGCCCGCGCCGAGGGCGTGCAGCTCCGCACGATCGAGCCCCACCGCGCGTCGATGGAGCAGGCCTTCCTGCGCGTGGTCGGCGACGGCCCGGCGCTGGGCGCCGCGGCGGCGCCCGCGGCGGCGGCACCCGCGGCGGCGCCCGCGGCGGCGGCGGCACCGGCGACGGCGCCCGCGGCCCGGTCCGAGGACCGGACATGAGCGCCGCGCCGCCGCCGGCGCCCCGGGCCCCGGGCGTCATCCACGATCTCGGCTACGCCCGCTACGCCGGCGAGCGGCGGCCGCCGTCCACGCTGTGGCGGGTGATCATGCGCCAGCACCTGGCCCACGCCTGGAAGACGCGGTGGCGGGTCAAGCCGTGGATCCTGGTGGCCGCGCTCATCACCGTCGTCGCCGGCGGCTTCATGTACCTGCAGACCCACGAGACGATCCGCGCCCTCGAGCAGATGGGGGCGCCGGTGCGCATGCTCGACGGCGCGCTGCCCTTGGCCTACGACTTCTACCTCAAGGCCGCGTTCATGGTGACCATGACCGTGGGCGCGGCGACGATCGCGCGCGACCAGGAGAGCGGCGCCTTCACGTTCTACTTCGCCCGCCCGGTGCGCCCGCTCGACTACGTCGTCGGCAAGCTCGCCGGTCAGGCCGTGCTGATGGCGGCGGTGTTCGCGGCCGGCCCGCTGGCGCTGGCCGCGTTCCGCGTCGGGCTGTCGGCGTCGAGCGGCGAGGCCCTCGACCAGCTCGGGCTGGTGCCGCGGGTGCTGGTGGTGAGCGGGCTGGCGACCGTGGCCTACGCCGCGATGCCGCTGGCGGTGTCGGCGCTGTCGCCGCGGCGCACCGTCGCGCTCGGGATGTGGGCCGCGTACTACATCGTCGGGGTGTCGGCGGTGGCGACGATCGGCGCCCTGACCTGGGCGCCGCTGGCCGCGATCGATCCAGCGACCGCGGTCAACGCCGTCGCCTTCGAGCTGTTCGACGTCCAGATCACGCGGGCGGTGCTGCCGCCGGCGTGGGCGGCGATCGCCAGCCTGCTGCTGCAGGCCGCGGCGGCGGTGGCGATCGTGGCCCACCGCGTGGCGCGCCTGGCCGAGGGCTCGGTGGGGGGCTCGTCGTGACCGCGGTGCGGGCCGAGCGCCTGTCCAAGTGGTACGGCCACGTGCTGGGGGTGTCGGACGTGACGTGGACCCTGCCCGGCGGCGTGGTCGGCCTGCTCGGGCCCAACGGCGCCGGCAAGTCGACGCTGATGAAGCTGATGGCCGGCCTGCTCCGCCCCAGCCGCGGCGCGATCGAGGTCCTGGGCGGCGATCCCTTCGCCGATCCGTGGGTGCGGCGGCGCATCGGCTACAGCCCCGAGCACGAGAGCACCTACGACGAGCTGACCGCGCGCGAGCTGGTGACGGCGCTCGCCCACCTCGCCGGCGTGCCGCGGGCCCAGGCCCCGGCGGCGGCGGTGCGCGCGCTCGAGGCCATGGGCATGAGCGAGGCCATGGATCGCAAGGTGCGAGGCTTCTCCAAGGGCATGCGCCAGCGCACCAAGCTGGCGGCGACCCTGGCCCACGATCCCGACCTGCTCGTCCTCGACGAGCCCCTCACCGGCGTCGATCCGGTCGCGCGCATCGACATCATCGAGCGGCTCAAGGGCCTGGCCGCCGCCGGCAAGACCGTCCTGGTGTCGTCGCACGTCCTCTACGAGATCGAGGCCCTGACCGAGGACATCGTCGTCATCTACCGCGGCCAGGTGCTGGCCGAGGGCAACATCTACGAGATCCGGCGGCTCATCGATCGCCACCCCCACCGCATCCGCGTCGAGTGCGACCGGCCGCGCGAGGTCGCCGCGGCGGTGGCCGGCGCCGACCACGTGGCCCGCCTGGTCATGGAGCGGCGGGCGGTGATCGTCGAGACCCGCGATCCCGACCGCTGCTACGACGACCTGGCGGCGGCGATCGTCGAGCGCGGCGTCGAGCTGCGGGCGATGACGTCGCCCGACAACAACCTGGGCGCGGTCTTCGAGTACCTGACCGGCGGCCGCGGCGGCGGCGGAGGCGAGGCGTGAGCGGGCCGGGCGGGCCGGGGTTGCCGGTCGGAGCGCGGGGGCCGGGCGGCCTGAGCGGGCTGGCGGCGACCCGGGCGCTGGCGGCGCTGGCGCTGGTGCGCGCGGCGCGCGGCAAGGCGCTGTGGATCGCGCTGGCGCTGGCGCTCCTGCCGGTGATCGTGGTCTCGGTGCGGGTCGGGCTCGACCACGACCGCGCCGACGTCTGGCGCGCGGCGTTCGAGCTGAGCCTGCTGACCTTGCCCATCGTGCCGGCGATCCTGATCGGGCCGTCGCTCGCCGACGAGCTGGAGGACCGGACCAGCGCCTACCTGTGGTCGCGCGCGCTGCCGCGGTGGTCGATCGTCGTCGGCAAGCTGGTCGGCCTGGCGCCGGTGGCGGCGGTGTGCCTGACCGTGGGCCTGGCGACGTCGTGGCTGGTGGCGGGCGGACCGGGCGCGGTGGCGGTGGCGGACGCTTGGCGCGGTCTGGGCGCGCTGGCCGCCGCCGGCGTGGCGGCGTCGGCCGTGGTCGCCGCCATCGCCACCCTGGTGCCGCGCCACGCCGTGGCCACCGCCGTGGTCTGGCTCCTGTTCGTCGACGCGCCGGTGGGCGCGCTGCCGATCGCGCTGCAGCACGGCTCGATCGGGTTCGGCGCCCGCGCCGTCGCCGGCTTCGGGCCCGACGCGGTGACCGGCGCGCTCACGCTGGTCGCGGTGACCGCCCTCGCCGTCGCGCTCGCGGTGCGGCGCATCGCGCGGATGGAGTGACGGGGGCGATCGCGACGCCGCGCGGGGCGGCGCGGTCAGATCAGCTCGGTCTCTTCCTAGAGATCGAGGTCTTCCAGGTCCTCCAACGCCGCCTGGAACCCCGGATCCTCGGCGCAGGCCTGAGCCAGCGTCGCGGCCCTCCCGGCGGCGTTGATGATCCGGACCCCGTAGGTGTCGTCGAACCAGGCCTCGGCGGCGGGCGAGCTCATCCGTGCCTCGGACGGCCTGACCTCGACCAGGAGCGGGCGCAACCGCGCGCTGGCGGCGCGGATCGCCTCCGTGCCGCGGGCGCAGTCGGTGCCAGCCGCGGTGAGCTCCCGGCCCATGTGCTCGATGGCCTCGACCATCCGCGCGGCCAGGGCGGCCATCTCCGGCGTGACCTCCTCGGGGAGCTCGCCGGGCGCGGCCGCGGCGGCCGACTCGGGGGCGGCGGCGGCGGGCGCCTGCGGGGTCGCGGCGCGATCGTTCCTCGCGCACGCCCCCAGCATGACGATGCTGGCGACGGCGACGGCGACGCTGACGAGGGCGTGGGCGTGGGCGCGGGCGGAGCCTGGCATGAACAGATCCTCTCGGGGGACGAGGTCGGCCGAAACGACGACGGGCCCGCGGCGGTGCCGCGAGCCCGGTCGGGATAGCGGCGGCCCCGGCGGGCCCGCGCGCGATCACATGTCGAGGGCTTCCATCTCCTTCATGGCCGCCTGGAAGTCGGCGTCCTCGCCGCAGGTCTGGCCGATCGCCATGAGGCCGCCCATGGCGCCCATCATGCGCCCCATGTACTTGTCCTGGAACCACTGCTCGGCGGCCGGCGCCTTCATCTGCGTCTCGTACTTCTTGGCGTCGGCGACCAGCGGCTGGAGCTTCGCCATGCCGCCGCGGATCGCGGCCGCGCCCTTGGCGCAGTCGGTGCCGGCGGCGGTCAGGTCCTTGCCCATGCCCTCCATCGCGCTGACCATCTTCTCGGCCAGCGCCGCCATCTCGGGGGTGACGCCCTCGGGCAGATCGCCGGCGGCGGGCGGCGGCTCGGCGGGCTTGTCGGCGCCGGCCTTGGTCGGCTCGGCGGGCTTGTCGGCGCCAGCCTTGGCGGTGTCGGCGGGCTTGGCGCCACCGCCGGCGGCGCCCTCCTCCTTCTTCTTGCACGCGGCGACCAGGGCGATGAGGGCGATGGCGATGACGAGACGCTTCATGGATGAGTCCTTGGGTGTGGGAAGACCGGAGTTGGCCAGAAACCCGCCGGCGCCACAAGCCCCAGTCGCCACCACGTCAACGCGGCGGAGCCGGGGGCGGCGCGGGGCGGGGCTCACAGCTCGAGGGTGGCGGCCAGGTCGTGCTCGGCGGCCTGGGTGACCCGCGCCCGCACGATGGCGCCCGGTGGCGCGGTGCCGTCGGCGAGGTAGACCACGCCGTCGATGCCCGGGGCCTGACCGTAGTAGCGGCCCTCGAGCAGGAGATCGGTCTCCTCGGACACGCCCTCGACCAGGACCTCGAGCTCCTGGCCGACCAGGCGCGCCAGCTTGCGCTGGCTGATCTCGGCCTGCAGCGCGAGCAGCTCGGCGACGCGGGCGTCGGCGACCTCGGGCGGGACCCGGTTGGGCAGCATCGCGGCGACGGTGCCGGGCTCGATCGAGTAGGGGAAGACCCCGACCCGATCGAGCTCGACCTCGGCGAGGAAGTGCTTGAGCGCCGCGAAGGCCTCGTCGGTCTCGCCGGGGTGGCCGGCGATGAACGGCGAGCGCAGGACCACGCCGGGGATGCGGGCGCGCAGGCGCTCGACGAGCTCGTAGGTCACGCGCGCGCTGTGGCCGCGGCGCATGAGCTTGAGCATGCCGTCGTCGATGTGCTGGAGCGGGACGTCGACGTAGCTGGCGATCGTGGGCTCGCTGGCGATGACGTCGATGAGCTCGTCGGTGAAGGCGCTGGGGAAGGTGTAGTGGAGGCGGATCCAGTGGATGCCGGGGGTGCCGGCGAGGCGGCGCAGGAGCGCGGCCAGCGTGGGGCGCCCATCGAGATCCCAGCCGTAGCGGGTGAGGTCCTGGGCGATCAGGGTCACCTCCTTCACGCCCTCGGCGCCCAGCCGCGCGACCTCGGCGGCGATGTCGTCGATCGACCGGCTGCGCTGCGGGCCGCGCAGCTTGGGGATGATGCAGAAGCTACACGGGCGGTCGCAGCCCTCGGCGATCTTGACGTAGGCGCTGTGGCGGGCGCCGATGCGGACGCGGGGCGCCTCGTGATCGTAGATGTAGGCGGGGGTGTCGCTGACCTGGATGACCGGCAGCGCCTTGCCGCGGCCCTTGCCCCGGCGCGCGGCCCCGCCTGGCGCGCGCGCGCCCACGCCCGGCGCGCTCGCGCCCACGCCCGGCGCGCTCGCGCGCGGCCCCGGCGCGATCGCGCGCGCGATCGACGGGAAGTCCGAGCTCCCCAGGATGTGATCGATCTCGGGGATCTCGTGGGCGATCTCCTCGGCGTACCGCTGCGCGAGGCAGCCGGTCACCACCAGCTTCTGCGCCCGGTCCTTCTTGTGCTCCGCCATCTCCAGGATGGTGTTGATGCTCTCCGCCTTCGCCTGGTCGATGAACGCGCACGTGTTCACCACGATCACGTCCGCCTCCTCCGGCGCCTGGCACAGCGCGTGCCCCGCCGCCTGCACCTGGCCCAGCATCACCTCCGTGTCCACCTGGTTCTTGGGACACCCGAGCGACACGAAATAGATGTTCTGCCCCGGCACGGCCGCCGCAGTCTAGGGGACAGGATCCGGGGTCGCAACCACTGGATTCACCACCCGTTCTCGCAGGCGGTGCGTTTCGGGTGTGCGCGTAGGCGCGCCAGGACGCTGTCCACGGGCGCCGGCACGCTCGATCGTGGCGCCAGCGCGTTGATCCCTGGTGGGCTGGACGGCTTCGAGGCCGCGCCGACGAATTTCCCGGACACAACGGGGTGAAAAAGCCATTCGATTTCGAGGGGCTGCGGGGTAGGATCCTGTCCCCGGCGGGGAAGTGCGCGTCAGCACTCGATGATGTTGACGGCGAGGCCGCCGCGGGCGGTCTCCTTGTACTTGGAGGACATGTCGCGGCCGGTGTCGCGCATGGTCTTGATGACCTTGTCGAGGGAGACCTTGTGGCTGCCGTCGCCCTGGAGGGCGAGGCGGGCGGCGTTGATGGCCTTGACCGCGCCCATGGCGTTGCGCTCGATGCACGGGACCTGGACCAGGCCGCCGATGGGATCGCAGGTGAGGCCGAGGTTGTGCTCCATGCCGATCTCGGCGGCGTTCTCGACCTGGGCCGGCGTGCCGCCCAGGACCTCGGCCAGGGCGCCGGCCGCCATCGAGCACGCCACGCCGACCTCGCCCGGACAGCCGACCTCGGCGCCCGAGATCGAGGCGTTCTCCTTGTAGAGGATCGCGATGGCGCCGGCGGTGAGCAGGAAGCGGAGCGTGCCCTCGTCGTCGGCGTTGGGGGTGTAGCGACGGTAGTAGCTGAGCACCGCCGGCACCACGCCGGCCGCGCCGTTGGTGGGCGCGGTGACGACGCGGCCGCCCGCCGCGTTCTCCTCGTTGACCGCGAGCGCGAACAGGTTGACCCAGTCCATGATGACCAGGGGATCGGCGGCGCCGCGGCCGTCGCTGCGCAGCTTGCGGTGGAGGCCGGCGGCGCGGCGACGCACCTTGAGGCCCCCGGGCAGGATGCCCTCGCGCTCGCAGCCGCGCCGGACCGACGCCTCCATCGCCGCCCAGATGCGGAGCAACTGCGCCCGCACCTCGGCCTCGGGCCGCGCCGCCCGCTCGTTCTCGAGCATCACCGTCGACACCGACAGCCCGGTCGCGGCGCAGATGTCGAGGAGCTGGGCGCCGGTCGCGAACGGGTGCGGGCGCGCCGCCGGGGCGCCGCCGTCGGTGGCCGCGCCGTCGGCGCCGACCACGAAGGCGCCGCCGACCGAGTAGTAGACGCGCTCGAGCACCGGCGCGCCGTCGGCGCCGAGCGCGGTGAACCGCATGCCGTTGGGGTGCAAGGGCAGCGTCTCGCGGCGGCGGAAGACGATCGCCTGCGCCGGCAGGAAGTCGATCGCCTGACCGCCGGCCAGGGTCAGGCGGCCGGCGGTGGTCACCGCGGCCACCCGCGCCGGCACGGCGTCGACGTCGACGGTCTCGGGATCCTCGCCCTCGAGCCCGAGGATGATCGCGGTGTCGCTGCCGTGCCCGCGCCCGGTGTGGCCGAGGCTGCCGTAGAGCTCGACCCGCACCGACGCGGTGCGCGCCATCGCGCCCTCCCCGGCCAGGAGCTCGGCGAAGCGACGCGCCGCCCGCATCGGCCCCACGGTGTGCGAGCTCGACGGCCCGATACCGATCTTGAAGATGTCGAACACCGACAGCATCCGCTCCGTACGCTACCATCGCCGCCGTGCCGGCGCTGCGCACCGAACGGCTCGAGCTGGTGCCCATCACCCTGCCCTTCGTGGAGGCGGTGATGGCGGCCGACCGCGCCCGGGCCGAGGCCGCCTGCGGCGCCCGCATCCCGGCGGCGTGGCCGGGCCCCGATCTGGTGGCCCGCGCCTTCCACCCGTCGCTCGACGCGATCCGCGCCGACCCCGCGCGGCGGCTGTGGGGCGACACCCTGCTGGTGGTCGCCGGCGACGCGCCCCGGGTCGTGGGCAGCGTGGTCTTCCACGGCCGCCCCGAGGACGGGATCGCCGAGGTCGGCTACGGCGTCGACGAGGCCGAGCAACGCCAGGGCTACGCCAGCGAGGGCACCCGCGCCTGCGTGGACTGGGCCCTGACCCAGCCCGGGATCGTCGCGGTGACGGCGGTGACCTTCCCCTGGCACGTCGCCTCGCTGCGGGTGATCGAGCGCGTCGGCATGACCCGGGCCGGCGCCCGGGAGCACCCGTATCTCGGTGAGATGCTGGTGTTCGAGCGACGCCGACGGTGAAGGTCGGGCCAGCGGGGAAGCCCGCGCTCGCCGCTGGCGTACTATGAGCTGCCCCCCCGCACGTCACCGGAGGCATCCCTTGTTCGACGCCGTCCCCGCCACCGATCGACAGGCCACCGCCGACACCGCCCCGGCCACGGGCGCGGCGGAGCTCGACCCCGAGCTGACCGCCGAGGTCCTCAGCGCCGACCGGCGCGGTCCCGAGGCCCTCGAGGGCCTGCTCAACGCGCTGTCGGAGGCCGAGCGCGCGGCCGCGATGGCGCTCCTCCACACCACCCGCGGCAACCACCACGTCGCCGGTCGGGTCGGCGGCCGGGACAGCTTCCTGTCGCGCGCCCTCGCCCGCCACCGCCGCGACGAGGCGGCGCCGCCCACGCCGGCGGCGGTCAGCGCCGTCGTCCGCGCCGAGCAGGCCGGCCTCGGCGAGGAGACGGCGGCCGAGGTCGCCCGCGAGGTCGAGACCGAGGAGGTGGGCCGCGCCGCGCCCACCGCCGACACCACCGCCGCCGAGCCGCCCGCCAGCGCTCGCGACGCCTACGTCGCCAACCGCGCGGCCCTGGACGCGCGCTGGGAGCGCGAGACGCTGTTCCAGCGCGCCCTCGCCCGCCACCGCGGCGAGCAGGTCGAGCCGCCGCTGCCTGGACAGCAGGTGGAGACGGCGCCGGCCGGCCCGGCCGCCGCGCCCGAGGCCGCCGCCACCACCGCGCCGGTCGCCACCGAGACCATCACCGCGCCGCCCGAGGAGGCGGCGCCGCCGGCCGCCGCCACCGCGCCCGCCGATCTGCGCACCGTGCTCCATGCCGCCCAGGCCGCGCCGGTGGCGACCACCAAGCAGGGCATCGACAGCCTCAACACCGAGGGCAGCTACGAGCATCGCCTGGGCAAGGTCCAGCAGATCCGCGAGGACATCCTCACCGGGTCGGAGAACCACATCTCGCCCGACGTCTCGCCCGAGGCCCTCGAGGCCACCCGCCCCGCGCTGGGCCCCGGCGGCATCACCGACGAGCAGATGGTGGCGATCCAGGGCTACACCTCGCAGGACTACCTGGCGGTCAACAAGGTCCTGCGCCAGCCCGACGCCGATCCGGCGCGCACCGCGATGCTGGCCGGCTACGTCGAGGCCATCCGCTCCGGCCTCGACGCCCTGCCCAGCTACGAGGGCGAGGTCTACCGCGGCACGGCGATGAGCCAGCGCATCTGGGCGACCTGGGAGCGCGCCCACGCCCAGGGCAAGACGGTCTCCGACGCCGCGTTCTCGTCGAGCTCCAAGGACGAGACCGTCGCCGAGGACTTCCTCGCCCGGACCCGCGACCCCGACAAGATCCCGGTCTACTGCCGCATCCAGTCGCGCACGGGCAAGCAGGTCGAGTTCCTGTCCCGCACCGCCAACGAGGCCGAGGTGCTGTTCAACACCGGCGCCCAGTTCCGGATCGTCTACATCGAGGACAGCATCGGACCCGACGGGCTGCCGCGCAAGGAGGTCTTCCTGCGCGAGGTCGCCCCCGAGAGGAGCCGCGCGTGACCGGCAAGGACGACCCGAGCGACGAGGATCGGGCGGCGCTCGAGCAGATGCTGCGCAACCGCGAGGCCCAGCGCGCGCGCGCCGCCGCCGCCGGGCCCCGCCCCCCGGCCGCGCCCGGCGCGATGGCCGAGCGCTGGGCCCGCGAGACCTTCGGCGGCGACGACGCGGCGGGCGACGACGAGGGCGTCAACGCGCCCCTGCCGCGGACCACGCCGGTCGGCATCGTCGCCACCGCCGCCGACGACGTCGTCCTCTACCGCGACGGCCGCTGCCGGTTCTCGATCGCGATCCCCGGCGACCCCGGCTTCGTCACCGCCGGCGGCGGGCTCGACGCTACCTGCACCCTCGCCGCCGCGCCGATCACGGTCAGCCTCGTCATGCTGCCGCCGCAGCCCGACGCGCCGCTCGCCGCCCAGGTCGAGGCGCTCGCCGCCGACATCACCCAGGCCCCGCCCGCGCCGCTGACGGTGGCCCTGCCCGGCGTCGAGGTCGCGGTCACCGCCACCCTGACGCAGGGCGACGAGGTGCGCGCGGTCGCGGTGCTGGGCGGCGGCGCCGCCGACAGCCGCGCCATCGTCATCGTCATGCTCGACCACGACCGGGGCGCGGTCGACGACGCCACCGCCGCCACCGTGCGCGCGGCGGTGCTCGGCTCGGCCGCGTTCCTGGCCGAGCCCCGCCGCCGCGTGCCCAGGCTCCTCCCCGCCAGCCCGTGGCTCGAGCCCGGCCTGCCCCTGCGGCCACGAGCCGACCACCCCGCCCTGCCGGCGCTCGCCGGCGACCGGGCCGCGCTCGCCGCCGCGCTGCTCGCCCTGGCCGGCGACACCCCGCCGTCCCGGCTCCTCGACGACGCCGCGCGCGCGGCGGCGGCGGCCCGCCTCGGCGGCGCGGTCGCCGCGCTCACCACCGCCCACGATCTGCGCGGCCTGGCCGCGGCCGTGCGCGCGGCGTAGGCCGCTCGCCCCGGCGACCCATCGTCTCGGGTCACAGCGCGATCAGCCGGGACGCGCCGAAGCCGTGGGCCAGCGCCGCCACCAGCGCCCGCGGGTGCAGGTCGAGGTCGCCGGCGTGCAGCCCGGGGGCGCGCAGCGTGCGCCCGAGCCACGCCCGCGGGATGGCGTCGACGCCGGCGTACGCCCCCCACAGCGCCCCGACGATCGCGGCGTTGGTGTCGGCGTCGCCGCCGCGGTTGGCGGCGTCGATGACCGCCGCGGTGAAGCTCGGCGCGTGCAGGAGCTCCCACCACGCCAGGCGGAAGGCGACCCGCACGAAGCCGGCCATGCGCGGCAGGTTGACCTCGTCGCCGTAGAGCCCGGGATCGTCGGCGCGCGCCCGCTCGAGATCGGCGGCGAGCGCGGCCGCCGCCTGGTCGATCTCGCGCTCGAGGTCGGGGTGGTGCGCGCGCAGGGCGCGGGCGGCGACCTCCAGCTCGCGCGCCGCGGCCTGAAGCATCGACGCCGGCGTCGGCGCGTCGCCCACGGCGTGAGCGATCGCGGCGTTGAAGGCCGCGCAGGCGAGCTGGCAGCGCGGATCGAAGTGGGTGATCGCGGAGTCGAGGAAGGTGGCCTGGCGCCGGACCTCGGGCGCGCCGGCGAGCAGCGCGCCGATCACCGCGGTCCGCATCAGCGAGCCGTTGCCGGCGGGGTGGCGCTGCCGCTCCTCCCACACCGCGCGGCCGGCGGCGTGGGCGGCGCCGCCGCGGGCGACGTGATCCAGGCACTGCCCGATCTGCACGCCGACGTCGAACGCGACCTCGCGCCAGGCCAGGTAGCGCGCGGCCAGGTCGTGGGCGGTGAGGACGGGGGCCGCGGTCACGGCCACCGCCAGCGCCGCCGCCATCTGGGTGTCGTCGGTGACGCCGCCCGCCGGCAGCGAGAACGGACCGCCGCCGACGACGTCGGCGACCGGGCCCTCGGCCAGCCCCGGGAACGGCGGCGCCGTCATGGTCTTGAACTCGTTGGTGGTGCCCAGCGCGTCGCCCACGGCCAGGCCGAGCAGCGCGCCCTGTGCGCGCGCCGGCGAGGCGTCGGCCAGGGTCGCCGGCCAGGCGCCGAGCTCGACCGCCGCTGGTGACGCGCTGGGCGTCATCAGTCGATCGTCGGCTGGCCGCGCCACGCGTCGGGCCGGCGCCGGGCCAGGGTGGCGAGGATGATCAGGCCGACCAGGCCGATGATGCCGCACAGGGTCATCGCCGACGACGCGCCGTAGAAGCCGGCCACCGGCGCGAACAGCCCCATGGCGCCGCGGCGGAAGATGCTCTCGACGCTCAGCACCGTCGCCCGCCGGCTGGAGTCGGTGATCTCGCGGTTGAGCAGCGGCTTGACCAGCGGCGAGTACAGGCCGTTGGCCACCGCCTGCACCCCGAGCAGGGCGAGGACGAACGGGCCGCGCAGCTCCTCGAGCAGCACGAACGACACCGCCAGTCCGCCGAGCAGGAGCCACAGGAGCGGCTCGTCACCGAAGCGCTGACGCAGGGCGTGGCCGCGGTGGGCGACGAACGAGGCGGTCAGGTAGACCCCGGCGAAGATGAAGCCGATCTCGGAGTACGAGAAGCTGCGGGCGTTGAGGTACGGCTGGTAGAGGTAGATCGTCGCCCGCAGGAGCACGAACACCACCGCCGAGTAGCCGATGATCCAGGCCAGGCGCCCGTTCTTGAAGACGTCGCCGAACGCCCCCTTCATGTGCGAGGCCCACGACCGCCACTCGCCGGCCAGCGAGCCCTGGGTGGCGGGCGGCGGCCCCAGCCGCGAGCGATCGTCGCCCATCGTCGCCGCGACCGCGAACGCGGCCAGGGCGACGGCGGCGGTGACCAGGTACGGCAGCGCCAGATCGACCTCGGCCAGGAGCCCGCCGCCGGCGAACGCGCAGGCGCTGCCGGCCTGGTGCCAGGCGCTGGCGGTGCTCTCGCGCCGGCCGTACTCGTGGGCGACGCCGTTCTCGGCGAGCAGATCGAACAGGTAGGCGCTGTCGGCGCCCGAGCACAGCGACATCGACACCGCCGCCAGGCACTCGTAGATCAGGAACTCGGAGAAGCTGGTGGCCTGGTAGGCGAGCAGGCAGGCGCCGGCCATCATCAGCGCGCCCAGCATCATCGACGTGCGGCGGCCGATGCGATCGGCGAAGGCGCCGGTCGGCACCTCGACCACGATCACGACCGCGCTGTAGACGCCGCCCAGGATCATGATGTCGCCGAAGGTCAGACCGCGCGAGATCATGAACGGGACGAAGATCGGGACCCACAGGTACGAGGTCGCCAGCAGGCGGAACAGGTAGAAGAGGCGGAGGTCGCGGGCCATGGCTCAGGGCCTCTCGGCCTCGGCGACGGGCCCGGTCAGCACCAGCACGGCCTCGGCGGCCGTGATGCGCGCCGCGTCGTGCTCGGTGGCCAGCGCCGCCACCAGCGGCGCGACCAGGGGCTCGGGATCGAGCCCGGGCTCGAGCCGGCGCAGGGCACGGGCGGCGTCGACGCGCAGGGACGGCACGCCCAGCCCTGCGACCAGCGCGTCGCGAGCGGCGGCGCCACCGAGAGCGGCCAGGGCGGCGGCCGCGGCGGGGCGAAAGCGCGGATCGGCGAGCGCGGCGCGCAGCTCGGCGGCGACCGCGGGCTCGCCGAGCAGGCCCAGCGCGATGGCCGCTCGCATGCGATCGGCGGGCTCGGTCGCGGCGTCGCCGTGGATCGCGGACAGCACCACGCGGGCGCGGTCGTCGCGCCGCGGCGCCAGGACCTCGGCGGCCCCCAGCCGGTGCTGCGAGACCTTGAGCAGCGCGTGCAGGGACGACCTCCCGGCGTCGTCGCCGAGGGCGGTGAGGTGGCGGGCGGCGTCGGCGCGCGCGTCGCGGCGCGTGCTCTTGAGGGTCGCCACCAGCCTCGCCCGGCTGGCGTCGTCGCCGCAGCGGGCCCGCACGTAGGCGGCCTCGAGGCGGGCCAGCTCCGAGGTCTCGGCGGCGTCGGCCGCCGCCAGGTGCGCGAGCGCCCCGGCGTCGCAGGCCCGGGCCAGCGCCACGGCGGCGGCGCGCGCCAGGCGCGCCGACGGCGAGCCGACGAGCTCGCGCAGGGCGGCGGTCGCCTGCTCGCGGGGCGAGGGCGGCGGTGGAGGCGGCGGCGCCGGTGCCGACGGCGCGGCCGGCGCCTCGGCCTCTCCCCCGACCGCGGCGCGCGCGCGCTCGGAGCCGGCCGCCGCGACCGGCGATGGCGACGACGGCGACACCGCCTGGACCACGGCGATGGCCATGCCGCCGATCACGATGATCGCCAGGGCGGCGAGCGCGGCGCGCAGCCGGCCCCGCCGGAGTCGCGGCACTTCGATATCCAGTTCCGGAGGTGGCGCCTCGTCCGCGGGCGCGACCTCGCGCGCCGCGAGGGGCGCGGCGGGGGGGGCCGATCTGGCCGGCGCTGCTGCCGGCGCCGCGGCGGCCGCCGCCGGG
>CAADGB010000460.1 GCA_900696455.1 uncultured delta proteobacterium | reverse complement strand
TCATGGGTCGGGGTACCTTTCAGGGTCGAAGGGTCCCGTCTCCTCGTGCTGACCGCCGATTGACCGCTGGCGTGCGCGTTGATGCCGAGAGGACTGGAGCGTTGAGTTGTGCCTCGACACTACTCGGACGCGGCTGTGTGCGCAAGGGGTGAACACACGAACGCCCCCGGTGGTCGACACCGAGGGCGTTCCTTCGAGCCTTCACCGGCCCGGGAATCAGAACGGCGTGAAGCCGTACTTCGCGGCGACACCCGCTTTGAACTGCTCGGACGACTGCGCGAACGCGTCTTTGGGCTGCTCGCCACCGCCGCCGGCCGGCGGCTGCTTCGGATCGGGGCCACCGCCCTGCACCGTCGTGGTCGCGCCTTCGGTCTTCACCGTCGCCGCGTCGACGCCGAGCGCCGCGTGCTGCGCCTTGTCGGCCATCATGTCGGCGACGAACTTGACCTCGTCGAGCTCCTCGTTGTCGCCGAGCGCGGCGAGCTTCGACTGCACCTTGTAGAAGGCGTAGTCGAAGTTCTTGACGCCGGCCTCGGCGAAGACCTTGTAGAGGTGCGCCTTCATCGACGCCTCCTCGGCCTGCGACATGGCGGCCTGTTGCGCGGCCTCCGCGGCGGCCTTGGCCTCCATCGCCTTCTGGATCTCCGACTTCTGCGCCTCGGCAGCCGCCGCCTTCTCGGCTTCGGCCTTCGCGTGCGCGTCGACGATCTCCTTGAGCTTCGCCGGGTCGGTGATGGTGAGGCCAGCGTCCTTGAGCGCCGAGCGCGTCGCCTGGGCAACGCGCTTCTGGAACGCCTCGGCGGTCTCGAACACCGCGAACGGTTCAGCCTTCGCGGCAGCCGCGGCGGCCTTGGCGGCTGCGTCGGCGGCTTCCTTCTCGGCGGCTTCCTTGGCGAGCCGCGCCTTCTTTTCTTCCTCGGTCTCCATCGGGTCTTTGCCTTTCCCGCCGAATGGTCCGCTCGGCGTCAGCGTGTTGTGGTCGGTCGCTTACGTGCCCGGTGTCGACGGGCTCGAGGTTCAGTACGAGACGGCGCTGCGGATCTTCTCGTCGACGGATTGACCGAGCGACGGGAACGCGATGTAGGTCACCGTCGCGAGCAGCACGCCCGCGTCGCCGAAGCGGATCGAGTCGCCGTCGACGCTGATCGACGCACCGCCAGCCGCCGGGGCGTTGCCGCGCGCCAGCACGTTCTTCGCCGTCGACGCACCCGCGGTGACGTCGGTGGCGGTGAGGAGCTGGCGGGCTTGCACACCGGCCGGCAGGGCGCCGACCTGCGCGGCGACCACGATGGTGTCGGTGCGCTGCACGCCCTCGGCGACGAAGTACACGACCTCGCACTCCGTGACCGCATCGGCGATCAGGAACTGGAGGTTGCCGAGCGCGTTGACGCCGACCTGCGTGGTGGCGGGCGCGGCGTCGGTGGCGAGCGGCGTGAACGCGCCGACGACACCGCCCGCGGTGACGCGGCACCGCAGGATCGCCGCGGCCTTGGCGTCGTTGGGCAGCGCGCCGATGCCGGTGCCGGCGACGACGGTGACGCGAGCCGAGCGCGCGACGAGGCCGAGGGCCTTGCCGGCACCCAGCTCCTGGAGAGCGGTGGCGAGCTTGTTGGGGTTGGCTTCGTCGAGAACGGTGGCGAGCGAGCGAGTCATGACGGTCTGGTCCTTTCGGGTTAGGGCTCAGGCCGTGACTCGGCCTGCTGCGACGATGTCGAGGGTCGCCACGCCGCTCACCTGGATCTTGGTGGGCGCATTCGGCGACCGGGGGAACTGGAGCACGATGAGACCTTCCGTGTCGGCGAGGTCCGAGGCCGTGCCGGTGACGCGCACGAGGACGACACCGAGGCCGAGGTCGACCGGGGCGCCAGCCGCCAGCTCGATGAAGGCCGCCGGACCGATGCCGGGCGACACGAGCATGAGCGTGGTGCCCGACAGGCGCGCGATCTGGCCGTCGGGCGGGAACGGAGCGCCGGCCGCCGCGAGCGCCGCGTTGATCGCGGCCACGACGAGCGCGTGCGTGTTCTGCGCCACCGTGAAGTTGACGGTGGCCGTGTACTGCGTGCCGGTCGAGTCGGTGACGGTGAACGTCGCAGCGCCGGCCTGGACGCCGAGCGCGGGCAACGGCACCGAGCCGGTCATCGTCGGGCGCGTCGGGTTGATGCGCAGCCGGATGCGCGCCGTCGACGAGAGCTTGAGGAACTCGACCGCGGTGAACTGATTGAGCGGGGGCAGGTCGACGAACGCCTGGCCGACGAGCCCCCCGGTGGCGATGGCCGTCGAGAACTCGACGGCGTGATCGTACGACAGGCCCGACGAGCAGCCGCCGCAACCGGACGCGCCACCGAGCGCGAGCGGAGACGGGTGCTCGTTGGAGCACCCACCACAGCCCTCACCGACGGAGAGCGTGCCCATGATTGCGACGTTCTTGCTCATGTCGTGCTCCGTGCGATCAGCGGCGGTTGCCAGCCGGCGGCAGCCCGTCGGCGTTGGCGGGCGGGTTCTCGCTCGACGGCGAGAAGCCCTCGGTCC
>CAADGB010000459.1 GCA_900696455.1 uncultured delta proteobacterium | reverse complement strand
TCCGCCGCGCGGGGTGGCCCATTCCCACCAACTACGCCGAGGAGCTCGTGCACGACGCGATCGCGAGCATCTGGATGGGCACCCGGCGCTGGGATCCCCAGCGCACGCCGCTCTACTTCCGGCTCTGCTCGATCATCAAGGACCGCACGTGGCACGAGATCAAACGCGCGCGCGGCCGCAAGCACGTCGTGTTCGACGTCGCCGTCAACGACTCCGCGCTCGACGGCGACGTCGAGGCGTCCCTCGCCGCCGGCGCTTCGGCAGGCGACCTCTCACCCGTGGTCCTTGCCGCGCTCACCCTGCGCGTCGTCGAGGCGCTCCGCGAGCTCGCAGCTGCGAGTGAGGAGGCCCGCTTGATCCTCGCGGCGTGGGAGCAGGGCTTCATCGAACGCGACGAAGTCTTGGCCGTCACGCAGCTCACCTCGCATGCTTACGACGCCACCCGGCAGCGGATCCTCCGCCTCTCGAAGCGACTGCCGCCGGAGCTGCGCGAGGCGGCGCACGACCTACTTAGGAGAGTCTCATGAACGACGACTGGTCCACGCCCACCGGAGAGTTCGAGCCGAACCGTTGCGAGTCCGCATCGCGCGACGGCGTGCGGCTACGCAACCGTGGCATCACCCCCGACGCGCTCGATGACGACGGCGATCCGGCGCTCGGCGTGACCGCCGGCGAGCTGCGCATGGTGGACGCCTTGTTCCACGAACTCGCGCTCGAGTCGGCAGCCGACCCGCGCCCGCCGACGCCGACCGAGCAGGTCGCCGTCGACAACCTGCGCGCGCGCTTCGACCGGCTCAAGGCGATGACGCCCGATGAGCTGGCGGCCGAGCGTGAACGGCTACTCCGACTCGATCAGTGAGCACCGCCGCCGGCCAGGCTTCTTGAGAAAAGACCTACGAAGAAGCCTTCGAGTGCTGCGCGAACAGGTAGCCAGCGACGGCACCGAGGATCGTCGCCGCCTCCGGTCTAAGTGTGTTGGTGGCGCTGAGAGCGATGATCGCGCCCACCACGACGACGAGCCCGAACGTCTTGAGCCACCACGTTTGGCGAAGGTTCAGCTTCGCCAGCTCACCGTCAAGCGCCCGCGCCTTTGCCCGCTCGTCAAGTGTCGCGCGTTTGAAGCTATCGAGTAGGTCAAGCCCCTTGTTCGCGAGCTGATGCCCGCGCTCGCTCTGCAAGAAATCCAGAACGAAAGGAGCCAGCGGGATCTCCTGCTCCTCGTCGCTCTCGGCGGCATCAGCGTTGCTCACGACAGGAGCCGGAGAGGTCGCCTGCGTCAACGAGACCTGATGACTCCCGTTCGGTCCCTTGCTTGGGTTGGGTTGCTTGTCCTCGTCCATGGGTCCGCCTCCAAGGGTGCGAGCTTGCGGCGCCGGTCTGACATCCCCTCTCCGGCGAGCGGACGCGGTGTCCCATCTGTGCCGGATCACTACGCGACGGCTTGCGCGACGGCTGCCCGGCGCCGACCCGTTGGTCCGCGTTCCACGGCAAGACGCGACCGGGTAGAATGACCCGACGCCGGGTGTTTTCGCCCGGCCCATCCAAGACCACCGCGCCCTCAACTTCCCATGCCGACGTCGATGCAGACCGCGAAGCTCACTGGCACGCGCCTCGCTCAAGGACACCCCAGGCGACACGCCGTCGCCGAGGAAGAGAGCTGACCAGCGATGGCCCTGCTGCACTACCGGAACCTGGATGTTCGACGACCGGACATCCTCATGAAGAGCGCCTTCTTCGGCTTGAAGACGTTCTACGATTACCTGCGCCGGACGAAGAACTACATGGAGAGCGACGCCGCGGTGAAGCGGCTTGCCTGGAGGCCGGGAACCGCGCCCGACAAGGTGGACGACGGCGTGCGCGGCGTCTGGGTGCAACTCGAGGAGCCGCCGGACCGGCCGAACGAGCCCGAGTCGACGTTCCGCGCGTTCATGGACGAGAACGTGAGCGAGGTGTTCGACCTCGTCGCCGGCGGCGCCGACCAGGCCGATGATCACCGTCGCGGACGACGCAAGTTCGCCGACGATCGCAAGCTCCTCGTGACCGACCGGGACCCCGCAACGTTGCAGCTTCTGCTGCCCCGGCTGCCCTCCGGCACGCAACTCATGCTGCGCCCGAACACGCTGACGCTGCATCGACAGATCGAGGCGCTCCAGGCGCTCCAAGACGCGCCATCATCGTTCCACCTCCCCCTGCTCCGGCTCATGGAGTCGGTGGACCACGCCCGCTGGCCGTCCTTCGAGCCGACGTCGGTCGGTGATGACGACTGGACCGTGCTCACCGACCCGGCGCGCCCCGGCACTAACGAGCAGCGCCGCTTCGTTGAGCTCGCGATGGCCACCCCGGACTTCGTGTTTCTCGAAGGCCCTCCAGGGTCCGGCAAGACGACGGCGATCTGCGAGCTGATCCTGCAGCTGGCGAAGCAGGGGAAGCGCGCGCTCCTCTGCGCGTCCACCCACGTCGCCGTCGACAACGTGCTCGAGCGGCTGATGGACGACCGCAACCGCCACCGCGATCTCGTGATTCCTGTCCGGATCGGCGATCGGCGAAACGTCTCGGAGAAGGCCGGACCCTGGCAGCTCGAGCGGTTCATTCGGACCGAACGAGACCGCCTCCTTCGAAAGCTCGAGGGGCGCCGTGACCTCAGCGAGTCTCAGCGGGCCCTGCTCTCCGCGATTCGTCACGGCACGACGTCGATCGAGCGCATGGTGCTGGACGCCGCGAACCTCGTTTGCGGGACGACCATCGGGATCCTCCAGCACCCCGACATCAAGGCCAATGGCCACGCGGCCGCGACCTTCGACGTCCTGATCGTGGACGAGGCCTCGAAGACGACCTTCCAGGAATTCCTCGTCCCAGCACTCCTCGCGAAGCGCTGGGTGATCGTGGGTGACCCGAAGCAGCTATCGCCCTACGTCGAAGACACTGCGATGGCCGTCAACGTCGAGGCCTGTCTCGGCGACGAGACGATGCGGAACGCCTGCATCGACGTCTTCATGGCCGGCCACGGCGAATTGCGAAAGCGGCGGGCCGCCGCGGTGGTCACCACCTCTGAGAAGGCCCGCGATGTGTACCTCGCGCAGGCCGAGGCGCACGCCGTCGACATCGCGGACGCGGAGGGCGACCACGCCCTGTGGACGGCTGCAATCGTGCTGGGAACACAGCCTGGCCTGGAGCGGCGTGCAGACGAGCTCCCCCTGGACATCGCGACAGTTCGCGACTCTGGGGCAGGGCTCGATACGCTCCGTCGGCGTGCCGAGGCGTGGCTTCGGCTTTCGAGTCGCGGTCGCGAGGAACGGCCGGAGTGGGCCCCCGAGGTCGCGTGGCGCCTGGCTCGCCTCTACGAGCAGCGGTTCACCAAGGACATCGAGACCCCGGACCGCCGCTCCCGGTCGACGAGCCAGCGGCTCCGCGATCAGATCCAAGGTCTCTTGCCGGCCCCAACGGTCGCCGCCGACACCGAGGCGGTCTGGAACGAGATCGACCGGGTGCGGCGCGTCGCGCTTCCTTCGATTCTCGAGTCCCTGCGCCACGGTTTCGAGCGCGATGCCAACGCGCGGAGAGGAACGGCGCTCTCGGAGGGGTTGCCCGCCGCCGTGCTGGCGCAGCGTCACGTCCTCCTGAGCACGCAGCACCGTATGCACCGCGACATCGCGGCGTTCTCACACGAGCACATCTACGACCGCGCGGCGCTCCACACGCCGGCTCACATGACTGCAGAACGCGCATGGGGATTCGGCCGCCATGCGCACCGCACGGTTTGGCTCGACGTGCGCGGGCGGTTCGCCAGCCGCTCCAACTCCAATCCGGTCGAGGCCCGCGCCGTCATCGACGAGCTGCGCGCCTTCGATGAATGGTGCGCGAGCAACCTGCGCAAAGACGGGCGCCCCTGGGAAGCCGCGGTCCTCACCTTTTACCGCGGCCAGGAGAGAGAGATCCGGAACCACCTGCGTGCCTGGACACGCCAACACAGTGCAATGCGCCACTTCGCGCGGGGCCCCAAGCAGCATCCGAGCCTCACGATCGAGCTCTGCACGGTCGACCGCTTCCAGGGACACGAGGCTGACCTCGTCATCATCTCTTTTGCGCGCGACGGCGCGACCAGTTTTCTCGAGAGCCCCAACCGTCTGAACGTCGCACTCACGCGCGCTCGGTACCAGCGCGTGATCGTTGCAGACCGCCACGCGATGGCGCGCGCGAAAGGGAGCGTGCTCGGCGTGCTCGCCGAGAGCGAGGTCTGGGAGCGGCAGCTCGATGGGACCCGGTCATGAAAAGCATCAGCCTTCAGCGATCACTGGACGTTCGGTGCTGGCGCGTGGTCGGGCAGGTCGCCTGGGCGGCAAAGCGACCCGAGCTACTCCCCGTCCTCCTGCGGGCGCGCGAGCTTGGGTCCACGGACGTCGGCGACATCGCAGACCACCTCCTCTTCGACGCCAACTCGCGGCGCGTCGTCGCTCAGCGGCTGCTGCAGATCGCCGAGCTCTACAAGCTGCTGGAGCAGCGCGATCGCCGGTACGTGCTCACCGAGTCTGGCCGCGTCGCGTTGCGGACGGAGCAGATCTTCGTCCCGGAGCAGGGCGCATGGACGATCTGGGCTACCGATGATCCGCTACTCCCCACGCCCATCCTCCGCGTCGATCCGTGGAGCGAACCATCGGCGTACGAGGAGATCTTCGGCAAAGACCGCGACGCCGCGCGCGAGCGCCCGTTCGAGAAGCTTCCTCCGTGGCTCCTCGCGGCCGTCGACGTCGTCGCGACGCCAGTCGCCGCAGGCGGTGCACCGCTCCGCATCGACGAACTCGAAACGCAGGGCGAGGTCGCCGAGCCCGCGGCGGGGCTCCGAATCCTGTGGGACGTCTCCGCCGCACGACTGCGCGTCGAGGGCTCGATCAGCGGCGCGCGCGTGAACACGTCGCTTGACGCGCCTCAAGTGCCTGTCGAGGACGTGTGGAAGCAGCTCCTCGAGTCCGAGGGGCTTTGGACGCAATGGGACCCGGCCGTGCTCGCGCTTCGTGTCGGCTTCGACGACGCCAGCGCAGCCGAGCGAGAGTCCCTCGTGCGAGCCGTGGCCTTCCGGCGCCCCGAGGTCGCGGGGTGCGGGCGCTTCGACAACGCGACGGTCGAGGGCGTCGCGTTGCGTGCGAGGTCGGCACCGGACGCCGCGCGCTGGGCCGAGTGGCGCCTCCGTGAACGGGTCCGCGACTACGCAACCGCAGAGCGATTCGCCGATTGGACCGCCGAAGCCGTCGCGCCCTTCGCCGAGTTTCGACCCTCCACACCGTCGAGGCAGGCCCTCGCCGACGCGGCCTGGCGAGCACGGATTGACCGACCGACACCGGCCGCGTGGCACCTCGTCGCCGCGGAAGATTGGGGGCTCTGATGAGCGAAGGAAACAACTCCAGCTGGCGCCGGACGTTCGTCGAGGCCGTCGATCAGCGCCTTCTCGAGCTACCCGCCGCGTGGGCGTCCACCGGCGCGGTCGCGCCGTCGCGGACCGGACGAGGATCCGCCGTCTACGAGTCGGGCCGGGGTCGTGAGATGGCGAGCGCCGTGGTGTCCCTGCTAGCGCAGGCGCAAGAGAAGGCCGTCGTGTCGAGCTTCCTGCTTGCCGACCAGATGGTCGAGGACGCCATCCTCGCCGCCGCGAGGCGCGGCGTTAGGGTCTACGTCTTGCTCGCATCCGAGGCGCGACTTGGACGTGAGGAGGGCGAGGGTGAGTTCGACAAGCGTGTACTCGAGCAGCACAAGACCATGCTGACGAGGCTGGGAGGCCACGCGCTGTTTCGCTCCGCCCCGCACTTCCACGCCAAGGTCGTTGTCATCGATCCGGACACTCGTCCTGCAGGGCTTCTGCTCACGGCGAACCTCACGTCGGAGGCGCTCGAGCGCAACGAGGAGCTCGCCGTCACGTTGAGCGCGGCCGAGGTCGCCGAGGTCACCGGCTTTCTCAAGTGGGCCATGTGGGAGTCTGCCGAGCACGAGCTTGTCGATCCCAAGGACCGATTCAAGGCGACCCGCCCGCTCGGAAAGTTGCCTCACCCCGCGGGCGCGTCGTCGATCGTCGCGACCACCGCGATGGCCACGGCGGTGCGAGACGAGCTACTGCGGCTCATCGACGGCGCCACGTCACAGATCGTCGTGAGTAGCTTTGGGTGGGAGGCAGAGCACGAGGTCGTCAGACGACTCTGCGCCCGAGCGCGCGAGGGGCTCGACGTCACGGTGCTCGCCCGCGTCCGACCATCGGCGATGGGGGCACTTCTGGCCCTCGGCGAAGCAGGCGCCTCCGTGTTCGCGTTCCGGTGGCTTCATGCGAAGGCCATCTGGACCGACGCAGGGGAGTCCCTCGTGATGTCCGCCAACCTGCAGCGAGACGGACTCGACCATGGGTTCGAGCTCGGCGTGCGGCTCACCGGCAGCCGCGCGGCCGAGATCCGCGAGCGGCTGATGGCATGGCGCGCCAGAGTTAATACCGGAGGTGGCGGAGTGATCTGATGTCGCGGGGTTGCGCGTGGAGGAGCGGATCGACAGGGAGTGGGAATCCGGAGGCCCTGGCGGTGGTTGAGCAGGCGATGGAAGCTCTCGCC
>CAADGB010000458.1 GCA_900696455.1 uncultured delta proteobacterium | reverse complement strand
GGCCGCCAGCACCGCGGCGGCCTACTGCGCGCCGAAGACGGTCGCGCCGAACTTGAACGCGACGACGTCGACGTCGTCCATGCGATCCCAGGTCACCCCGGCGGTCAGCCCCCACGGCGGCGCGCCGAGGCTGAGCCAGGCGTCGGCGCCCCAGGTGTTCCAGCCCAGGATCAGGGGGTCCTGCGCGGCCGGCGCGTCGCCGCGCACGCCGAAGCGCCAGCCGGCGTAGGTGGCGGCGCGGAACGCCACGTGCTTCGAGGTGAAGCCGACGCCGAGCCGCAGCGGGAACTGGTGTCCGGTCTGGACGTGACCGCCGAAGCCGTAGCCGATCATCAGGCCGGCGCCGAGCCCGCCGCCCCCCACCCCCAGCCCGCCCTCGCCGCCGACGTAGCCGAACGCATCCTCCCCGTACGCGCCGGCCTCGAACCGGCCGTGGCCGGCCACGCCGGCGCCGAACCCGGCGGCCCGCACGTCGGCCGCCCAGCCACCCCCGCCGTCGTCGCCCTCGAGCGAGCCGCCGGTCACGCCGAACTGGGCGCTGCCGCCCGGGCGCGACGCGGCGGCCGCGGGCATCGCCAGCGGCAGCCCACCGGCGACGTAGAACGGCGCGTCGCACCCGGCCCCGGCCAGCAGGACCGCGCACGCGGCCGCGACGATCCTCATCAGCACCATGCTAGCGACGCCGGCGACGCGCCGTCCACGGCCCACCCGGCCACGCTACCCCGGCGCGCCCCGTGGGCCCGAAAGCGGCGACCCCCGCGAGCCGGGCGGCCGCGGGGGTCAGGTTGGTGGAGATAAGGGGAATCGAACCCCTGACCTCTTGAATGCCATTCAAGCGCTCTCCCAGCTGAGCTATATCCCCAACCGACTCCGGCGAGCCGGAGCGGAGAGGTGATTACCTCCCCGCCCCCGCGGTGTCAAGCCCGGCGGCCGGGCCCGGTGGCGCCGGCGATGGCTTTTGAGGTTCCGCGGCGTTCGGTGGTACAGACGATCCGTGCGGTCCGTGCGGCCTCCCCGCCCAGCGCCCCCCGTGCGTCCCCGGCGCCGGTCCCGGCCGCGCCCGGCGGTCGCCGCGAGGCGGCGGTGAGGCTCGGCGAGATCCTGATCGAGTCGGGCCGCCTGTCGCCTGGCGACCTGGCCCGCGGCCTCGACCGGCAGCGGCGGTCCGGGCTGCGGCTGGGGTCGACCCTGGCCGAGCTGGGCGCGGTGACCAGCGACGAGGTCGCCCGGGCCCTCGCCCGCCAGCACGGCGTGCCGGCCGCCCTCGACCGCCACCTGTCGGGGCGCGACCCGGCGCTCGCCGCGCGCCTGCCCGCCGAGCTGGCGCGGGCGGCGTGGGCGCTGCCGGTGGCGCTGTCGCGCGGCGGCGACGGCGTGAGCCTGGTGGTGTGCCTGCGCGACCCGGCGCCGGCCACGCTCGCGCTCCTGCGGCGGGTGACCGGGATGCCGATCATCTGCGCCGTGGCCTGCGAGCGCGCCCTGCGCCGCGAGCTCGACGCGACCTACCCGGCGATCCCCGCGGGCGAGGACGGCTCGGTCGACATCGACATGGCGATCGAGGAGGACTCCCAGCCCTTCCCCGCCCTGGGCGCGCTCGGCGAGCTGTCCCTGGTCGGCCTCGACGACCAGTACGTGGCACGCGACCACAGCCAGAACACCGCGATGGCCACCACCGGCGTGTCGGCGGTGAGCGCGCTGGCCGAGGCCCGCCGGGCCGGCGCGTCGAGCCCGCGGATCGAGCTGGCCGAGGTCGCGACCCCGCCGCCGGCGCCGCTGCGGCTCGAGGAGGCGGTGGCGCGGATGGCCGCCGCGACCACCGGCGACCAGGTGGCGACCCTCGCCGTCGACTGCCTGCGCGGACACTGGCGCGGGGCCCTGGTGCTGGCGGTCAAGGGCAAGCTGGCGCTCGGCCAGCACGGCTTCGGCGGCGGCCTGACGCCGTCGACGGTCGAGGCCGTGGTCGTGCCCCTCGACCAGCCGTCGATCCTGCGCACGGCCCACGACGACCGGCGGCCCTTCGCGGGCGAGGCCCCGATCGGCTCGACGGTGCAGGACCGCTTCCTCCGCCTGTTCGCCGAGCTCGGCTCGCGCACGGTGACGGTGTCGCCGATCATGGTGCGCGATCGGGCGGCCTCGCTCCTGTTCGCGATCGGCCCCCTCGGCCCGTTGCCCGAGGCCAGCTCGACCGTGGCCATGCTCGCCCACACCATGGGCGAGGCCTTCCTCCGCATCATCCTGGCCGGCAAGCGCGCCGGCCAGCGGCCGACCTGACGCCCGCGCCCCGCGGTCCGGATGACGGACGATCGGGCGGCGGCGCCACGCCGCAGCGCGTGTGAAGGAATCAGGTCACCGTCGGCCGCACCCGCCAGAACGGCAGGAGCGGCAGCGCCGACAGGAAGGCCAGGACCATGAACACCTGGAACAGCGCGTCCCAGCCGTAGGTGTCGCTGACCCACACCGTGATGAAGCCCTGGACGATGCCGCCGATCGAGCCCACGCCGTTGACCAGCCCGCAGGCCAGCGCCGAGGCGTGGGGTCCGCCGAGGTCCTGCGACGCCGCCCCCGACACCAGCGAGTCGGCGGCGAACAGCGTGCCGCCGATGAGGCACAGCCCGAGGATGTTCCAGCCCAGGCCGTCGTCGCCGATCACGCGGTAGAGCGCCAGCGCCCCGCACAGCGCGAAGCACCAGATCGCCGCGGTCGCGATCCGGCGCCGCCCCAGCCAGCGATCGGCCATGAAGCCGGCGAGCACCACCAGCGGGATGCCGCCGGCGTCGAAGGCGATCGAGACGTAGCCGGCCTTGGCCGCGTCGTAGCGGTAGGCCTCGGCCAGGTAGAACGGCAGCCAGTAGATGAAGGCGTACCGCATCAGCTTCATGAAGAAGTAGGTGAGCCCCAGGCACCACACCCGCACGTTGCGCAGCACCACCGGCCACGCCTCGCGCCGCAGCCGGGCCAGCGCCGCCGGGGTCAGCCCGGCCGGGACCTCGGGATCGCGGTAGCCCAGCTCCGACGGCCGGTCGCGCACCACCAGCCAGAAGGTCGCCGCCACCACCAGCACCCACAGCGCCGGTCCCAGCAGCGCGGCCCGCCAGCCGAAGACGAGGAGCGCGGTGGCCACGAACTTCGCTGCCACCCCGCCGGCCTGGTAGCAGGTCGACCACACGCCCATGCGCGCGCCGCGGGTGCGGGTGTCGAACCACGACGCGAGCAGCTTGCCGTTGCCCGGCCAGCCGGTGGCCTGGACGAAGCCGTTGAGCGCCCACAGCAGCACCAGGATCGACAGCAGGCTGTTGAGGCCGAACGCGACGCTGATGCCGGCGCTGGCCACCATGCCGGCGACCACCAGGCGGCGCGGCCCCAGCACGTCGCCGAGCGCGCCGTGGACGAACTGGCCGACGCAGTACATCGTCAGGCTGGCCAGATCGATCAGGTTGAGGTCGGACTTGTCGAGCCCGAGGTCCTTCGCCATCGGCTTCTTGGCGACCGACAGGTTGGAGCGGGTGAAGTAGTACGAGAAGTACGACAGCCACGACACCCAGAAGATGCGCTGCTCGACCCGGGCAGGCGCGCGGCCAGCGGGCTCGCTCACGCGGCGCTCACGATCGGCGGGGCCATGGTCGGCGCAGCCTACACCACCGCCCGCCGCGCCGAGGCGCGCCGCCGTGACAAGCGCGCCGCCGTGACACGCGCGGGGTCGGTCGCGCGGCCGGTCAGGGCACGTTCGGCGCGCCGCCGGCGACGCTGACCAGGAACGCGCGCCAGTCGGCGACCGCCTGGCTCACCCGCGTCGACACGAAGTGACCGTCGAAGGCGCCGCCGCCGTCGTACTGGAAGAGCGCGCCGAAGCGGACCGGACCGTCGCCGCCGACCACGCCCGGCGACAGCGTGATCGGCCGGGCGTCGGCGACCAGGCCGAGCGGCGTGATCACCGGCGCGGCCGCCACCAGGCTGGCGGCGATCGCGGTGTTGTTCATCGTCGACTCGGGCGAGAAGGTGTCGCCCTTGCCCCAGGTCACGAGCACGTGCTTGGACGCGACGCCCGGCGGCGGCCGGCGGATCAGCATGCCGGCGTAGTTGATGGGGTCGATGCGGTCGAAGAACGTCTGCCACAGGATCATCACCGGGTGGCCGCCGCCCAGCGGCTCGCCGATGAGGAACTCGAGCCCGGCCCGGGCGTTGACCGGGCTGGTCTTGTTCATGATGCCCTCGATGAGGACCGAGCCCGCGCCCGAGAACACCGCGGCCGGCGCCAGGTCGGTGACCGCGATCGCCGGCACGCCGACGTTGCTGCCCTGGGAGTGGCCGAAGTAGTAGACGCGCGCGGCGTCGAACCCGACGGTGCCGGGGCCGGCGACCGCGCCCGCGGGCACCGCGAACGGCGCGACCTGGGCGACGCGCAGGGCCTGGATGACGTCGACCGCGCCCTGCAGGTGGTTGTCGCGGGCGGCGCGCGGGTTGACGACGTTGAACACCAGGCTGTCGGGGTCGCGCGCCGACGCGCCGCGCCGCTCGCCGTGGCCGACGCCGTCGAAGGTCAGGGTGGCCATGGGCGTGGCCGCGGTGGCCAGGGTCTCGGCGATGCCGTTGCCGACCGCGTTGGTGAAGCCGCCACCGGTGCCGTGGGCGTGGACCACCAGCGGCCAGCCCGCGCCCGGCGCGGTGCCCTTGGGCACGGTCAGCGCGAAGCAGACGTCGAGGCTGCCCTGCACCACCGGCGCGCCGCCGCTCTCGCGCAGGTCGCCGCCGTCGGCGGGGCGCTCGTAGGGCAGCGTGCCGGCCTGGTAGTTGGGCACGCTCATGCGGCCGTGGACCTCCCAGAAGGCCCCGCTCGAGTCGCCGCAGGCCCGGCCGTCGCCGGCGCACGGCGACGCGGTCGCGCCGTCGCACAGGGTCACGCTCGACAGCGCCGGCAGGGTGCCAGCCTCGACCTGCGCCGCCAGCGCCCGCGCCTGCCGGCTGTGATCGGCGACGGTGAAGACCGCGACCGTGGCGACGTCGGCGCTGGTGCGCGAGCTCCGCGTCAGGTACTCGCGGAACGGCGCGTAGCGGCTCCAGGCCCGGGCCAGCGTCGGATCGGTGGGCTCGGTGGCGCCGAGCACGGCGACCAGATCCGGATCCTGCGCCGGCGCGGCGCCGGTCGACGAGCGGATCGACGACGCCAGCCACGCCGCGTAGGTCCGCCCCGGCAGGAGCGGCTGCGACATCGGGTTCGACATCGTGAACGCGTGCTGGCACAGGAACTTGCCGCGGCCGGTGGTGTAGCCGAACTGCCGGCTCAGGTTCTGGCCGTAGCCCGGGGCCTGGGGATCGGTGATGTCGACCAGGAACACCGCCTGGCCGTCGCGCACGGTCTCGAAATCGAGCGCGCTCGAGAAGCGGAAGGTCACCGGCGCCACGCTCGAGAAGCCCTCGAAGTCGGCGTCGAGGGCGTCGGCGTACAGGTCGACGATGTCGACGCCGAGGAACGACAGGCCGGGGCGCGGGAAGTCGGACAGGTCGAGGGTGCCGTCGGCGCGGATCCGGGCGTCGTTGGGGAACGGCAGGCGGAAGAAGTCGGGCGGGGCGGCGCTCGGCCGCGGGATCTCGAAGAAGCCGCGGAACGGCGCCTGATCGGGAGCGCACGCCGCGCCCTGGAACGGCGGGTAGGCGTCGCCGGGGGCGGCGCAGCGCCCGCCGACGGTGCACGCGAGGCCCGGCAAGCAGTCGAGGAGGCCGGTGCAGACATCGCCGAGATCGCCGGTGCCGCCCGCCGCGCAGGTGCCGGTGAGGCCGGCCAGCTCGCAGGTCAGGTGGGGCTGGCAGTCGGCGCCCGACGCGCACAGCTCGCCCTCGCCGCCGCTGCCGGCCGGCGCGCACACGCCGTTGAGCGCGCAGTACAGCCCGATCGCGCAGTCGCGGCTGGCCGAGCACGCCGCGCCGATGCCGAGCGAGCCGGGCGAGGTGCAGACGCCGGCCGCGCACACCAGGCCGCCGGCGCAGTCGCCCGCGATCTCGCAGGTGTCGCCGGCGCCGCCGTCCGGCCCCGCCGGCTGGTCGTCGTCGCTCTTGAACAGGAAGCAGCCGCTGCCCAGGGCGACGGCCAGGGCGATCGCGCACGCGCGCGAGAGACGTGACATGGACACGAGGACCCCCCGGTAAGCCAGCCTCGACGATACCGCGGTTGCCGCGGCGCCGGAACCCGCCATGCTGTCGGGGTCACCTGGCCGGACCCCTGCCGGCCGCGTTCGCTTGCCTTTGCGCCCGGCCGGGTGCACAACCTCGCCGCCGTGCTCGACTCCGTCGCCCAGACCATCCAGCAGTTCATCGCCGACGTCGGCTACCCCGGGCTCTTCCTGATGATCGTGCTCGAGAGCACGATGGTCCCGGTGCCGTCGCTGCTGGTGATGCCGTTCGCCGGCTGGCTGGCGTCGCGGGGCGTCTTCTCGCTGCCGGCGATCCTGGCCATCAACGGCGCGGGCGCCCTCACCGGCTCGCTGCTCTCGTACTGGCTGGGCGCGGCCGGCGGCAAGCCGCTGCTCCTCAAGTACGGCAGGTACGTGCTGGTCAAGCCCGAGGACATCAAGAAGACCGAGGACTTCTTCGACCGCCACGGCGCGTGGACCGTCTTCATCGCCCGCTTCGTGCCGGTGGCCCGCCACCTCATCTCGATCCCCGCCGGGGTCGCCCGCATGAGCCTGCCCACCTTCATCCTCCAGACGTTCCTCGGGGCGACGCTGTGGGGCGGCGGCCTCATGGTCTTCGGCTACGTCGTGGCCGACCAGTGGCAGGCCATCGCCAGGTCGGCCAAGCGGGTCGACATGGTCATCGCGGTCCTCATCGTGCTGACCGCCGCCTTCATCGCCATGCGTTGGTTCCGCAAGCGTCGGGCCGCCCAGCGCACCGCCGGGAGCGCCGCGCCGGCTCCGGACGCCCCCTGACGAAAAAGGTGGTAGCTTCCTGGATGATGTCGCTGTCGGCCGAAGCTGTCGCGGTGCACGTCCTCGACCGGCACGAGTCCGAGGTCGTGGACCAGGCCCTGCGCGTCGTCGCCGCCAAGGCCCCCAAGGACGCCCAGATCCTGCGCGACCTCATCGATCAGCTCCGGCAGACCAACGCCCTCATCGAGGGCACCCGGCCCCTGCGCTCGCCGACCGCGCTCGGCGGCGAGGGCCGCACCGAGAAGACGCTGATCGAGCACCTGATCAAGCTCGACGGCCTGTCGGGCGACCTCGAGCTCCCGCTCAAGGCCACCCTGTCGCGCACCTTCCTCCTGACCAAGATCATGTTCCTGCGCGGGTTCATGAAGGCGACCAACGCCTGCCACGACGGCGCCCGCGAGATCGACAGCCTGCTCCACGACCTCAACGAGGAGCTGGCGCAGTCGATCTACACGCTGCTGTGCGAGGAGCTGTTCCTGGCCATGCTGCGCAAGGCCGACATCTCCATGCGCATCAAGCGCCGCGCCGCCGACCAGCTCATCTCGATCTGGGACGACGCGACGATGGAGATCGACGACTTCGCGCCGCTGCTCGAGTCGGCCTGGCACGCCCGCAACCGGGTCACCAGCAACTTCGGCTGCCTGCTGGGCGCGACCGAGACCTCCCGCCTGGCCTGCGAGGACTGCAGCCCCTCGGTGCTGGAGTTCTTCGCCCGCGACGAGCGCTCGGTCGACGAGGCCCAGGCCTTCGAGGAGTTCCTGTTCAACATGACCACCGAGGAGCTGCAGGTGCTGCGCAAGGCCATGCGCGACGCCGGGCTCACCGCCGTCACCCGGCCGTGGGCGGCCCAGGCCATCGGCCGCCAGCTCGAGGACCTCGAGCACTCGCGCGAGATCGACGCGATGGCCCTCTACCGGTCGTACAACCGCCGTCAGCTCGCCGCCGACTACCGCCGCATGTCGGGCCAGCCCGGCCCGCGCCGGACCGCCGAGGGCTACCTCATGGTCCACCTGCTCGACCAGCAGCCGGACGACCGCGACCCGCCGACCCCGCCGCCGACCTGAGCCGCGGCGGGCGCGCCGCGCGGGCGGCGCGGGCGGTGGCTCGGGCCCGCCTCAGGCCTTGGCCGCGGGCGCGGCGGCGGCGGCGGCGAGGTGCTTCTCGATCAGGCGCGCCAGCTCGGGGATGGCCTCGATGACGTTCTTCTTGGCGTTGCCGCGCATCTTCTCGTAGGCCTTCTTGGCCGTGGTGTGGCTGGTCTTGGCCGCGCGCTCGTCGGTGACCTGCAGCAGGTCCTCGGCGACGTCCTCGGAGCGCGCGATCACGAACTCGGAGAACGTGCCGGCGCCGCCCGCCGACCACCGGTCGTGGTGGGGCTGCAGCTTGCCCAGCCAGTCGTCGAGCAGCGCCTCGACCACCGACGGCACGAAGCCGCGCTTGATGGTCTTGATGGTCGCGTACGCGCCCTTGATGGCCATGCCCGACAGCCCGCCCTTGGCCTTGACCTGGGCGTCGATGAGCTCGACGCAGTCGGCGATGACCTGGGCCCGCCTGGGCTCGACTCCGATACGCTCGACGAGGCTCTGCGACATGGCCGCGCAATGTAGTCGAGGCCGGCCGGCCCGGGCAAGCCGCCGCGCTCCCGTGTGGGCGCGTGCAGGAATCAGGGCGTGAACGTCACGCCGAAGCGCGCGCACCGGGTCGTCATCTGCCCGCGGTCGAACTCCGGAAGCTCGAGCCAGTACTTCTGCGAGGTCTCGGCGTCGCCGAGGATGCACGACGACGCGACCACCACGCGCAGCATGCGCACGGTGCCGGGCTGGCGCTCGAGCAGCTTGAGGGCGAGGGTGCGCGCCTCGTCGTAGTTGTGGCGGTCGTAGAGCTTGTTGGCCTCGAGCATCGCGGCGTCGAAGTCGGGGTTGGCGACCGGGTCGGGCTTGTCGGCCACCGGGTCGGCCACCGGCAGCTCGTGGCGTGGATCACGCCCGCGCCGCGGGGTCAGGGCCTCGGGCGTGGGCCGGGCGGCGCCGCGCGGCGGCGCGGCGGTCGGACCGGCGCCCAGATCCTCGACCCGCGGCGGGCGGGCGCGGGCCGCCGCCTCCCGGGCCGCGCGGTCGTCGGCGGCGAGCTTGTCGTCGGGCGGCGCCGACGCCCCCGACGAGCGGACCTCGACGAGGAGGTAGAGGCCGCCGGCCGCCACCAGGGCGGCGAGCGAGCCGAGGACGATCGTGCGAACGCTCATGGTCGTCGTGGTCGAGAGGCTCGACCGTGAGTAGTAGCACGCACCGTCGGTGCCAGCCACGCCCGGAAATCGTGACGGTCGCGTCGCGTTCAGGTTGACTCGGCTTCGCGTCGCGGAGGAAAACCCGCGGCATGATCCGCCTCCACACCCTCGTTCCCGCGCTCGGCCTCGCCGCCGCCGCCGCCCTCGGGCTGGCCGGCTGCGGCGACAACGGCGCCTCCTGCGGCACGGGCACCGTCCTCCAGAACGGCGTCTGCGTCCCCACCGACTCCACCTCCTGCGGCACCGGCACCGTGCTCGTCGGCGACGAGTGCGTCCCCGACGGCTCGGTCATCTGCGAGCAGGGCACCGTCTACGACACCGCCTCCGGCCAGTGCGTCGTCGATCCGTCGGCCTGCGCCGACGGCACCGTGCTGGTCAGCGGCCAGTGCGTCCCCGAGGACGAGACGCTGGTCGCCGACCTCGACGAGGCGGCCGAGCCCAACGACGACACCGGCGCCGGCCAGTTCAACGTGCCCGCGCTCAACGACGACATCGTCCTCCACGGCTGCATCTCGCCGCGCGGCGGCCAGGCCGACGAGGACATCTGGGTCATGACCGCGAGCGGCCCGACGCTGCTCGAGATCACCGCCGACGGCGTGGGCGGCCTCGCCGCCGGCTTCCTGGTCCAGGACGCCGCCATCCCGTCGCTGCCCAACTGGGTCCGCTTCGGCATCAACCTGACCGGCGACACCTCCCGCCGCCAGGTCTACCTGCCGGTCGCCGGCACCTACCTGCTGGTGATGGACGACTCGCGCGCGCTGCTGCTCGGCGGCGAGGTCGCGGGCAGCGCCGACACCTGCTACTACACGACCGTCAAGAACGTCCCGCTGCCCGCGGCGACGGCGCTGACCGCGCCCGAGACCACCGGCACCGACTCGGGCAACGTCCGCGTCCTCACCTACACGGCGGACGCCACCGGCGACATCCTGAGCGTCATGCAGTCGACCACCAGCGAGTCGATGTCGCCGTCGTTCGTGATGATGAACGGCTCGACCCTGGTCGCCTCGGCCGCGCCCGACACCGTCAATGGCGTCGACCCGATCCACACGATCGGCGGCCTCGACGCGGGCACCACCCTCACGATCGTCGTCGACAACCGCTACAACTTCTCGCCCAACCCGCAGCCCTACGTGCTCGACGTGCTCGAGCTGGGCGCGCAGGCGCTGCCGACCGATGGCTCGACGATCACGCTGACCGGCACCCGCGCCGGCTCGGACGCCGGCTTCGCCATCGACAGCTTCAACTACTCCTACTTCGACGTCGCCGCCGCCGGAGGCCTGATCCATTTCGACATCACCTCGTCGATCCCCGTCAACATGATCCTGGTCCGCAAGGACATCCTCACCGGCCTGAGCTACCAGGTGTTCGCCGCGCCCAACACCAACACCACCGGCACCGCCACCTTCACCAACCAGTTCGCCCGCTTCCTCCAGGCCGGCCGCTACTACCTCATGACCCGCAACCCGACCACCGGCGCGACCGTCGGCGAGACCTACATGGTCACCTCGCGGCTGACGGCGATCACCCCGGGCGCGCTGACCTACGGCACCGCCGCCACCGCGCAGCCCTTGCCCGCCAGCGGCTCGGCGTTCCACACCATCGACTTCACCAGCCCGACCTGGGTCCAGTTCGCCGCCACCGGCACCAACTGGGGCACCAACGTCGCGATCGGCGCGTTCGACCTCGCCGGCGAGGGCGTGGTCGGCCTCAACTACAACACGGTCTTCACCGGCACCCGCACCGCCGCCGGCACCGACCCGTTCGGCCGCGTCATGGTCGGCGACACCCGCGACTTCCTCATCCGCGTCCAGTCGAGCGGCGGCACCCTGGGCGCCGATCCGACCTACGACCTCACGATCGGCGATCGCCCTCACGTCAACCTCATGACCATCGAGCCGGGCACGCCGATCGAGCGGGTCGGCGAGGCCCTCGCCGGCAGCAGCTCCTCGGTGGGAGCGCAGAACGCCAGCCGGTACCTCGTCCTGGGACCGCCCGGCGCCAACCTGTCCATCACGGTCACGCCGGAGGCCACCAGCGACCCCATCATCCGCCGCCGCGGAGTCGACGAGGCGAGCCTCGCCTCGGCCGACACCGGTTTCGACGGGGACGCCGAGACGCTGAACGCACCGTTCGGTGCCGGCTCGGCCAACTGGATCGCCTTCACGGTCGGCGAGTGGAACACCGATGACACGACGTTCGACCTCACCCTGACCGCCACGCCGCCGCCGTACACGGTCGCCAGCGGCACGATCGCCTACGCCGACGTCTGCGCCGGCGGTACCACCGTCATGACCGGCCAGGACGACACCCTCAGCGCCACCGTCACGTTGCCGGCCGGCCTCGCCACCGTGCCGTTCTTCGGCGCGGCGACCGCGGGCGGGATCCGGATCTCGAGCAACGGCTGGTTCACCTTCGACACCACGACCACCACCAACGGCGGGAACAACGGCCCGATCCCCGACAGCGCCGCCCCCAACGCGATGGTCGCGCCGTACTGGGAGGACCTCACCGGCATCACGGTGTGCACGCAGGCCAACGGGGCCGGCGACACGTTCACCGTCCAGTGGACGGGCATCCTGTACAACGTGGCCAGCGAGACCGTCCAGATGCAGGCCGTGATCCACGCCAGCGGCGTGATCGACTTCATCTACGGCCCCAACCACACGCTGAACGGCTCGGAGCTCGACAGCTTCTACGGTGGCGATGGCGCGACCGTGGGCGTCGAGAACGCCACCGGCACGCAGGCGGTCACCGTGCTGTTCAACACGAACGGCATCGCGCCCGGCACCTCGCGGACCCTCACGCCCAACCCGTGACGTCCGAGGCACGCTGACCGCGTGCTGAACCTTCAGCGGCCCGGGCGGCGAGCCCGGGCCG
>CAADGB010000457.1 GCA_900696455.1 uncultured delta proteobacterium | reverse complement strand
GTGGCGGGCGGGGTGGGGGAGGCGGGCGCGGGCGACGCCGCCGGCGCGGCCCTCGCCGACGCCGCGGTCGGCGGCGCCCGCCGCACGCTGGCGGCGATCCGCGCCGAGCTCGGCGACTGCCAGCGTTGCAAGCTGAGCGCGACCCGCTCGCACCTCGTCTTCGGCGTCGGCCCGGAGCCGGCGCCGCTCATGTTCGTCGGCGAGGCCCCGGGCGCCGACGAGGATCGCCTCGGCGATCCGTTCGTGGGCAAGGCCGGCGAGCTCCTCGACCGGATGATCGAGGCGATGGGCTGGGGTCGCGGCGACGTCTACATCGCCAACGTGCTCAAGTGCCGGCCGCCGGGCAACCGCAACCCCGAGCCCGACGAGGTCGCGGCCTGCCGCCCGTTCCTCGACGCCCAGCTCGAGGCGGTGCGGCCGCGCGTGATCGTCACCCTCGGTCGGCCGGCGGCCAACGTCGTCCTCGGCCGCGACGCGCCGATCAGCACCCTGCGCGGGCGCTTCCACGAGCACCGCGGGGTGCCGGTGATGCCGACGTTCCACCCCGCGTACCTCCTGCGCGAGCCCGCTCGCAAGCGCGACACCTGGTCGGATCTCAAGCAGGTGATCGCCGAGCTCGAGCGCCTGGGCATCCCGTCGCCGCGCCCGCCGCGGACATGACGCCGGGCGACCTCGCCGTCGACCTCGCGCTCGAGCGCGCCGAGGCGGCGCTGGCGCCGGAGCTGGCCAGCGCCGCGATCGCCCACGCCGAGCGCGCGCGCCGCGAGGCGCACCCGCGACCGCCGCCGTGGCCGGCATGGCTCGCCACCGCCGAGGCCGCGCGCCTGGCCGCCGCCGCCCTCGCCCGCGGCGAGCCCGCGCTCGTCGCCCGCGGCCGCACGCTCGCCCGCTGGTCGCTCGCCGCCCGCCTCGAGGTCGATCCGGCGTGGCGCGCGGCGCACGACGAGCCGCGCACGCTCGCTGGCCTCGCCGCCCGCCACCGCGCCCTCGCCGAGGCCGCGATCCGCCTGGGCCTCGGGACCGCGTCGCGCCTGGTCGAGGGCCTCCACGGCGCGCCGCCGCCGGGCGCCGACGAGCCCGAGCCCGAGCCCGAGTCGGAGCCCGAGCCCGAGTCGGAGCCCGAGCCCGAGCCCGAGTCCCTTCGACTTCGCCCCTTCGGGGCTTCGCTCCTAACGAACGGCGCCGGCAAGCGCCCGACATCACTCGCGCGACGGCCGCGGCTTGTCGGCCTTCGACACGCCCTCGCTCACGCTCGGGCGGCTCAGGCCGACCGGAGAGACTGGCTCGCCGTTCGTTTCCCGCAATCTCCGACCGCGGTCGGTGAAGAGCTCAGGGGGAGCGGGTCTTTCGAGTCCGGGTCCGGGTCCGGGGCCGGGTCCGGGTCCGATCCCGATCCCGCCGCCGTCGCCGCTCCCTCCGATCCCTGGCCGCTCCTCCGCCGCCTCGCCGCCCGCCACGGCCTCACCACCGCCGGCCTCGACCTCGTCCCCGGCGCCGCCTCGCTCACCGTCACGATCGACGTCGGGCGGGCGCGGGCCTCGTACGCACGCGGCGCCGACGCGCTCGCCACCCTCGCGCTCGCCCTGCACGAGGCCGGGCACGCGCTCCTGCGCGTCAACGCCCGCGGCTCGCGCCTGGCCATCGAGCCGGCGGCGCGCTGGCTCGACGAGGCGGTCGCGGCGTGGGCGGTGCGCGCGCTCGAGGATCCGGCGCTGATCGCGGACCCCGAGCTCCGTCGCCGCGCCGCCGCTCGCCGCCAGCGCCGCGAGGCCCTGACCCGGCGCCTCGCCGCCTTCGAGCGCGCGGTGCTGGCCGGCGCCGCGCCCGCGGCGGCCTGGACGGAGCCCGCGACGCCCGCCCGCGTCGCGGCGCTCTTCGACGAGCCCGGCGTGATCGCGAGCTACGTCGCCGCCGATCGCTGGCCGCTGCCATGCCCGCCGCGTATGGTGGCGCCATGAAGCACGTGGTCCTGGCGCTCCTCTGCGGCGGCGTCCTCGCCGGCGGCGCCGCCTGTGACGACCGCGCCGCGCCCGCCGGCGCGCCGGGGGCCACGAGCGGCACGGCCGCCGTCGCCATCCCGGAGCTCACCGTCGACGAGCTGGATCACCTCCTGGCCCGCGCCGCGGGGACCCCGGTCGACGCCAACGGCCCGGTGACCCGCGGCAGCAAGGGCGTCATCCCCGGCGCGATCCGCCTCTCCGACTACGAGACGTTCTCGGCGCGCGAGCTCCCCGCCGACAAGACGCACCCGCTGATCTTCTACTGCGCCAACGAGCAGTGCGGGGCCTCGCACGCCGCCGCCGAGAAGGCGCGGAAGCTCGGCCACCGCGACGTCCGCGTCCTGCCCGCCGGCATCATGGGCTGGGTCGCCGCCGGCAAGTCGGTCGAGCCCGGCGCGTGAACCTGCTCCTGGTCGAGGCCGGCGAGGTCGACGGCGGCCGCATCCGGCTCGACGACCGGCGGGCGGTCCACCTGCGCGCGGTGCTGCGGGTCGAGCCCGGCGCCACCGTCCGCGCCGGCGTGATCGGCGGCGGGCTGGCGCCGGCGCGCGTCATCGCCGACGACGGACGGACGATCGAGCTCGAGCTGGGCGCGTCGACGCCGGCACCGCCGCCGATGCCGATCGAGCTGGTCCTGGCGGTGCCTCGACCCAAGGTGCTGTCGCGCGCGGTCGAGACCGCCGCCGCCTTCGGCGTGCGCCGGATCGACCTGGTCAACGCCTGGCGCGTCGACAAGGCGTACCTCGACAGCCCGCGCCTGGCGCCGGCCGACCTCGCCCACCACCTGCGCCTGGGCGCGGAGCAGGGCGTGACCACGCACCTGCCCGCGGTCGAGCTCCACCGCCGCCTGATGCCGTTCCTCGACGCGCGGTTCCCCGCGCGCGCGCCGGGGCCGGCGTCCGCGACGGCGCCGCCCCGGCGCCTGCTCGCCCACGCCCGGGCCGCGGTGCCCATCGAGCGCGCGTGGCGGGAGCGCGCGGCCGCCGGCTCGCCGCACGACGGCGCCGTCGTCGTCGCCATCGGCCCCGAGGGCGGCTGGATCGAGCGCGAGGTCGAGACCTTCGCCGGCCGCGGCTTCGTCGCGATCACGCTGGGCGGGCCGGTCCTGCGGGTCGAGGTCGCGCTGGCCGCGGCCCTCGGCCAGCTCGCGCTCCTCCTGCGCGCCCAGGACGAGCGAGCGCGCGCCGAGCGCCGCTGACGCACGGCGGGGCGCGGGGCGGCGTCGCGCAGCGCGCGTGCTCAGCGCCTGTCATCGAATCGATGCCAGGCGCTCCCTCGAGCGACCTCGCCCGCAGGCGGGCTCGTCCGATCTCATCCGGACCTGCGCCGCCTCGCTGCGCTCGGCTCAGTCGTCGGCGGAGCGCTCGGCCTCGGTCACCGACGCCACCGGACCGACCGGCGGCTTCATCAGCAGGAGCCCGACGCCGAGGCCGACCACGATCGACGCCGCCGAGCCGACCAGCACCGCGAGCTTGGCGGTCTCGAGCAGCGGCCCGGGCGGGAACGCGAGCTGGGCGATGAACAGCGACATCGTGAAGCCGATGCCGGCGACCATGCCCACCAGCAGGATGGCCTTGCCACCGACGTGGGTGGGGCGGGTGGCCACGCCGCCGCCGATCGCGGCCAGCGACGCCAGGCCGACGCCCAGCGGCTTGCCGACGGCGAGGCCGAGGACGATGCCCCAGAAGACCGCCCCCGCGTCGCCGTCGAACGAGGCGCCGCCGAGGGTGACGCCGGCGTTGGCGAGCGCGAACACCGGCATGATCACGAACGCCACGACGCTGTGCAGGCGGTGGATGAGGAACTCGACCGGCGACACCGCCTCGAAGCGGGCCTTGGCGATGCGATCGAGGTGGGTCATCAGATCGTGGTCGTCACCCTCGTCCCGGACCTGGGCGAGGTGGGCCTCGGTCTCCTTGACGAAGCCGGCGGTGCCGTACCAGGCGCGGACCGGCGTCATCAGGCCGACGATCACGCCGGCCAGGGTGGGGTGGATGCCGGCGCCGTAGAGCCCGCCCCACACCGCCAGCCCGGGCGCGAGGTAGGCCCAGATCGCGCGCACGCCGATGGCCTGCAGCACGACCACGCCGCTGACGCCGGCGCCGGCCACCGCCAGGCCGGTCATCGCGATGCCGTCGGAGTAGAAGATGGCGATGACCAGGATGGCGCCGATGTCGTCGATCACCGCCAGGGCGAGGAGGAGGACGCGCAGGGCGGGCGGGGCCCGCCGGCCGAGCAGGGTGAGGACGCCGACCGCGAACGCGATGTCGGTGGCCATCGGCACGCCCCAGCCGTCGGCGCCGGCCCTGCCGTGGTTGAACGCCACGTAGATGCCGGCCGGGATCAGCATGCCGCCCAGCGCCGCCGCCAGCGGCAGCGACGCTCGCCGCCACTCCGACAGCTCGCCGTCGGCGATCTCGCGCCGGATCTCGAGCCCGACCACGAAGAAGAAGATGGCCATCAGGCCGTCGTTGACCCAGAAGTGGAGCGGGCGGGAGAAGCTCCACGAGCCCAGGCCGACCCCGGCCTCGGTGTGCCACAGGTGGTGGTAGCTGTCCGACCACTGCGAGTTGGCCCAGATCAGGGCGACCAGGGTGGCGGCGAGCAGGAGCAGGCCGCTGGCCGCCTCGATGGCGAGGAACCGGCGCAGCGGCGAGACCAGGCGACGAGCCGCCTGATGGGCGGGCTTCCAGGCTTCGGGCGGGACGGAGGTGAGCGACATCGATGGACCTTTTGGCGGCGCGCAGCCTAGCCCGGAACACCGGCCCGCGCCATCGATGGCCGGCGGGTTCGGGTCGGTTTCGGACGCCGCGCGTGCACGACGCGCCACGCGCGCGCCACGGATACACCACGGACGCGCGGCCCGCGCCCGCGGTGGCGCCGGCGCGTCGCCCGCGGCGCGCCGGTCGCGGGCGGCGACGCGGGTCGAGGACCCCGAGCCGATCGGAGGTATTTTGAGCACATAGGAAGCGCGGGTTGACAGGGCCGCCCCACCTCCCTAGGGTGGCCGCGCTCGCGCCGGTACGACGGCGCGACGGAGCGCTGATGAACATCGACTGGCTGGAGCTGGCGCGGAGCGAGGACCTGGTGGTCGCGCTCGATCTCGACGGGACCCTGGTGCCCTACGCGGCGACCCCGGACGAGGCGGTCCTCGACGACGCCCTGCTCGAGCTCCTGGGCCGGCTGGTGGAGCTGCCGCGCGCGACCGTCGGGGTGGTGTCGGGGAGGCCGCGGTCGATGCTGGTCGAGCTGGCGCGGCAGGTGCCGGCGCTGGCCATCGTCGGCGAGCACGGGGCGTGGCGCACCGCCGACGGCGTCGAGGAGGACATCCTGCCGCCGTCGCCCGAGCTCGACGAGCTCGAGGTCGCGCTGCGCACGCTGGTCGCCCGCGCCCCCGGGGCGCTGCTCGAGCGCAAGCGCTGCTCGATCTGCTTGCACTGGCGCGCGGTGTCGGCGGCGAGCCGCGACGTCCTGGTCACCGCCGCCGAGACCCGGGTCGAGGAGTGGCTCGAGACCCAGCCCGATTTCGAGCGCCTCGACGGCGCCGAGATCCTCGAGGTCCGACACCGCGCCGCCCACAAGGGCACGGCCCTGGCGTGGCTGCGGGGCCGGGCGCCGGTGCGGGCCCGCGCCGTCGTGCTCGGCGACGACCTCACCGACGAGGACATGTTCGCGACCCTGCGCGTCGCCGACGTCGGCGTCCGCGTCGGGAGCCCCGGTCGGCGCACCCACGCCACGGCGCAGGTGGCCGACGTCGAGGAGGCGCGCATGCTCCTGGCCTGGCTGTGCGCCGCCCGCACCCGGCCGGTGGGCACGCCGCCGGCGATGATCACCGCGCCGGTCCGCCACGACGCCCGCCCGGGCGAGGGCTTCCCGCTGCTGGTGGTGTCCAACCGCCTGCCCAGCGACGGCGGCGGCCGGGGCCGCGAGGTCGGCGGCCTGACGTCGGCGGTGGAGGCCGCGCTCACCCGGCACCACGGCGTGTGGCTGGGCTGGAGCGGCCGCGACCGCGATCCCGGCCTCACCCTGACCTACGACGACTCGACCGCCCCGCCGCGCGCCGCCTTCGACTACCCGCCGGGCTGGCGCCGGACCTTCTACGGCGGCTTCTGCAACCGGGCGCTGTGGCCGCTGCTCCACTGCATGCCGGGGCGCGTCCACTACGCCGACGAGGAGTGGCGCGCCTACGTCGAGGCCAACCGCGCCTACGCGAACCTGGTGGCCAGCCTGGTCAGCGCCGACGCGACGATCTGGGCCCAGGACTACCACCTCCTCTTGCTCGCCCAGGAGCTGCGGCGCGCCGGTCACCGCGGCCGCGTCGGCCTGTTCCTCCACGTCCCCTTCCCGCCGCGCGACGTGCTCGAGACCCTGCCGTGGGCGCGCCCGCTGCTGGGCGCGATGCTCGACTACGATCTGATCGGCGTCCAGACCTGGCGGGCCCAGGCCAACCTCCGCGACAGCGTCGACGGGCTCGGGCTGCGCCGACCCGAGCGCGAGCCGGACGTGCGGGTGTTCCCCATCGGCATCGATCCGGACGCCTTCGCCAGCGCCGCCGGCACCGCCGACGCCGCCGACGTCGCCGCCCTCCGCGCCGGGGTCGGCGAGCGCAAGCTGGTGCTCGGCGTCGACCGCCTCGACTACTCCAAGGGCATCCCCGAGCGGCTCGAGGCCGTCGCCCGCCTGCTCGAGCGGTTCCCGGCCTGGCGCGGGCAGGTGGTCTTCGTGCAGGTGTCGGTGCCGTCGCGGGCCGACGTGCCCGAGTACGCCGAGCTGCGCCGCCGCGTCGAGACCCTGGTCGGCCGCATCAACGGCACCTACGGCGAGGCCGACTGGGTGCCGGTGCGCTACCTCTACCGCTCGTACCCGCCCGGGGTGCTGGCCCAGCTCTACCGCGCCGCCGACGTCGCCCTGGTCACGCCGCTGCGCGACGGCATGAACCTGGTCGCCAAGGAGTTCGTGGCCTCGCAGGACGGCGACGATCCGGGCGTGCTCATGCTGTCGCGCTTCGCCGGCGCCGCCGAGGAGATGAGCGACGCCTTGCTCACCAACCCGTACCACGTCGACGGCATGGCGGTGGATCTCGACCAGGCGCTGCGCATGGAGCCGGCCGAGCGCCTGCAGCGCCACCGCGCGCTGGCCGAGGTGGTCCGCGCGCGCACCGCCCGCACCTGGGCCGACGACTTCCTGGGCGCGCTCGCCGAGCACCCCCTGGCGCCGCGGCGGACGCGGCCGGCGTCGTGGCCACCGCCGGTGGTCGCCCCCGCCGCCGTCACCGCGCCGCCGCCGGTCACGCCGCGGGCCTGAGCCTCGGCGGCGCCGCGGCTCAGCGCAGGAGGGCGCGGGTGTCGGCGCCGTCGAGATCGTCGACGAGGTCGATGCCGGCGCGGGCGAAGCGTCGGGCCGCCGCCGCGTACCCGCCCTGGCCGTGATCGAGGCACCCCTGGGCGTGGGCGCACAGGTACGCCAGCTCCAGGCTGCGGCCGAGCGTCATCGCCACCCGGCGGGCGCCGGCCTCGAGGCGCGGCGCGTCGTTCATCGCGCCGGCGGCCCACGCCACCGCGTGATCGAGCGCGTCGCGGGCCGTCGCCGCCGCCCGGGTCAGGCCGCCATCGCTGACCTGGCCGAGGTGGGCGCGGGCGTCGGCCACCACCGCCTCGATGGCGCCGCCCTTGCCGAGCGCGCGCAGGGTGTCGAGGGACAGCACGTTGGTGGTGCCCTCCCAGATCGGCAGGACCTGGGCGTCGGCGAGCAGGCGGGGCAGGCCGGTGTCCTCGACGTAGCCGGCGCCGCCGCAGCTCTCGATCGCCTCCGACGCCACCGCCACCGCCTGCTTGGCGGTGGTCAGCTTGGCGATGGGCGTGAGCGCGCGCAGGAGCCGCTGCTCCTGATCGTCGGCGGCGCCGCGCTCGACCTTGCCGAGGACGGTGACGGCGCGGAAGGCGAGCAGGAAGGCGGCGGCGTACTCGGCCTCGAGCCCGGCCAGGGTGTCGGCGTGCAGCGGCTTGTCGCGCAGGAGCGCGCCGAAGGCGCGGCGGCGATCGGCGAAGTCGCGGGCCAGGGCCAGCGCCCGGCGCATGCCGGCCACCGAGCACACCGCGTTCCAGGTGCGGGTGATCGAGAGCATCGGCGGGATCGCGCGGACGCCGTCGCCCTCCTCGCCGACCAGGATCGCCCGCGCGCCGTCGAGGGTGAGCTCGGCGGTCGGTACCTTGCGGGTGCCGAGCTTGTCCTTGAGCCGGTTGACGCTGATGCCCGGCGCCAGCCCGCCGTCGTCGGCGCGGACCGGGACGTAGAACAGGGCGAGGCCACGGCTGCCGGCGGGGTTGCCCGCCGGCCGGGCCAGGGTGAGCGCCATCTCGGCGGTGGTGGCCGAGGTGAACCACTTGGTGCCGGTGAGGCGCCAGCCGCCGTCGCCGTCGCGGTGGGCCACGGTCTCGGACAGGCCGACGTCGGAGCCGCCGGTGCGCTCGGTCATCCACTGCCCCGAGGTCCAGGCGGTCGCCGGATCGCGGCTGAGCAGGCGGGGCAGGGCGCGGTCGGCGAGCTCGCGGTTGCCGCTGTCGACCAGCGTGCGGACGGCGCCGTCGGTCATCGCCAGCGGGCAGGTGTAGACGTCGAGCGAGGGGCCGATGACGTGGACCAGGGCGAACTGGTGGAGCCGCGCCCGCGCGCCGAACGGCGCCTCGTAGCCGGCGGCGACCAGGCCACGCTCGGCGGCGAGCCGGGCCGCCTCCTTCCACAGCGGCGAGACCTCGATGTGGTCGATGCGGCGGCCCCACGGATCCCACTGCGTCAGCACCGGCTCGTTGGTGCGATCGGCGAGGGACAATGCGTGGAAGTGGCCGCCGGCCAGGTCGCCGAGCTCGCGCAGCTCGGGCTCGATCACGGCCAGCTCGCCGGCGTCGAGGACGCGGGCGAGGAAGTCGCCCAGCATCGGGTCGTCGTCGTACTGGTTGCCGAGCCGGGGCGGATCCTGGATGAAGGCCATGCCCGAGCCTAGCTCCGGGGCCCGGGGATGCCTCGCCCCGGCGGCCGGTCATCGGCGGTCATCGTCTTACGGGACCGCGGGGCCGGACCGCAGCCGATGGGTGGTGGCCAGCCGCGCCGACCGCGCCGGCCGCGCGCGGTCACGCGCGGCCGGCGACTTGACCGACGATCAGTAACCGGGCGCCGGGCCCGGCGGCGGGGGCGGGGGCGGACCCGCCGGGGCCGGCGCGCCCGCGGGCGCGCCGCCGCACTGGTAGTGCACGCGCCACTCGACCGCGTTGCGGGTGCTGGTGGTGGCGGTCGTGCTCGAGCCGCCGCGGGTGCTCGAGCCGCCGGCGGTGGCCGAGGTGTTCGGGGTGTGGGCGGTGCCCTCGCCGTACGCGGTGTCCTCGCCGTAGGCGGTGTCGGCCTGGTGGACGGTGTCCTGGCCGATCACCTCCTCGCCCTCCTGGACGATGGCGTAGTTGCCGGCGCCGCAGTGGGCGGCCATCTGGCGGTGGGCGTCTTCCATCGCCTTGCCGCGGTCGCCCTGCAGGGCGACGACGCCGCCGTACTGGGTCCGCTGGATCACGCGCGCCGAGCCACACGCGGCGAAGAGGGTCACTGCGAGCAAGCCGAGGCCAAGCTTCCTGAGCATCGTGTCGTTCCTTCCGTGACGGTGACGGCCGTCGCGTCGGACGTTAATACAGGCCGGACCGGTGGGCAACCGGGCCTTGACGGCCATCACGGCGCCGGGCGAGGCGCGGCCGGCGATGGGGATCGCGGCACCGCGCGTGGACTCGCAGATCGATCGGGTGGTGGTCTTCCCGGGGGCCGCCTGGGTGACGCGGATCGCGCGGGCGCCGATCACCGCCCGCGCCGAGCTCGTCGTGGCCGGCCTGCCGGCGGCGCTCGACGACGACAGCGTCCAGCTCGCGGTGCGGGGGCCGGCGCGCGCCGCCGACGTGCGGGTGATCGTCGAGGTCACGGCCGCCGGCGAGGCCGGCGCCGTCGACGACGCCGAGCTGCACGCCTGCCGGCGCGCCGCGGCCGCCGCCGAGGCCACGGTCGTCGCCGTGCGCGGAGAGCTCGGCGGGCTGACGTCGCTCGCGGCCCGCGGGCGCCCCGAGCGCGACCGGGAGCCGCCGGCGTGGGGCGAGGCCGTGGTGGCCCGCCTGGCCCTCGTCGAGCTGCGGGCCGCTCGCGAGGCCGAGCTGCGGGCGGCGCTGGCGGCCGCCGAGGACGCGCTCGAGGCGGCGCGGCGGGCGCTGACCGCCGCCGAGACCCGGCGCCGCCAGGCGTCCTCCGCCGAGCTGGCGCCGGGGGCGGTGCGCAAGGCGCTGGTGATCACCGTCGAGCCCGAGGGCGACGGCGGCGAGGTCGAGGTGGCGGCCTCGTACCTGGTCCCGGGCGCGCGCTGGGCGCCGAGCTACGTGGCCCGCCTCGATGGCGCGGGCGACCTGCGCCTGGAGCTGCGGGCGTCGATCGCCCAGGCCACGGGGGAGGACTGGGCCGGCGTGGCGCTCGAGGTGTCGACGGCGGCGCCCCTGCGGCGGCTGGAGTTGCCCGAGCTGCCCGCGCTGCGGATCGGCCGCGCCCAGCCGCCGCCGGCGCGCGCGGGCTGGCGCGCGGCGCCCGCGGGGGTCGAGGCCCTGTTCGCCGACTGGGACCGCGGCTTCGGCGCTCGCCGCGCGCCGGCACGGGCGACGCCCGAGCCCGCGTCCGCCGCGGCCGGCGCGCTCGCCGGGGACGACGGGCCCGACCTCGCTCCCCAGGCTGCGCCGGCGCCGGCCCCGGCGATGACGGCACAGCCGGCCGGCAACCGGACGCTGGCGGAGGGCCTCGGGGTCGCGGCCAAGAGCCGGGGCCGTCTCGGCGGCGCGCTCGCCGTCGGGCGCGCCCGCGAAGGGAGCGCAGCGCTCGAGCCGCGCGCCCCTGCGCCGCGCGCCGCCTCGTCCCTGGCGGACGCCGAGCTGGAGGGCGGCGCCACGCTGGGCGTCCGCGACGACCTGCTGGCCTACGCCGCGCTGTGCATGCGCGGGCCGCACGAGCCTGGCCGCGGCCGGCTGGAGCTGGTGTCCCGCGCCGAGCGCTGGGGCGCCGGCCCCGAGG
>CAADGB010000456.1 GCA_900696455.1 uncultured delta proteobacterium | reverse complement strand
GCTCGTCGCGTTCGTCATGCTCAACCCGAGCACCGCCGACGCCGACCAGAACGATCCGACGATCGCCAAGTGCATCAAATTCGCGTCGAAGTTCGTCCTCGGTCCGCACCGCGTCGCCATCGTCAACCTGTACGCCGTCCGCGCCACCGATCCCGACGTCGCTTTCGCGCACCGGCGACCGATCGGCGGCACGCTCAACGACGACATCATCCTCAACGTCGCCGAGGCCGCCGAGCGCGTCATCGCTGCGTGGGGCGCCGACAAGCGCAGCGACGGCCGCGCGCGCGAGGTCTACCGGCTGCTGCGCGACAACGTGAAGCTGTGGCGCCTCGGCCCCGCGTCGAAGGGCGGCCATCCCAAGCACCCGCTGTACCTCCGCGACTCGACCACGCTGGAGCTGCATTCGTGGTGACGATCGCCAAGGCCATCCGCGCCATCACCGATCGGCATCAGCTCTGGTCGGTGTGGTCTGACTTCGTCGAGATGGCGGCCATCGCCATCAGCAACGCCGTCGACCTGGTGCAGCGCGAAGCCCGGGAGCGGAGGTACGAGGCGATCGTCGCCAAGTACGAGCCCGCCGAGCGCGACCGCTTCGCGCAGGCGTTCGGCGCCGTGGTGCTCGCGCTCGAGGATGGCATCGACGACGTCCTCGGCCGCACGTTCATGGAGCTGGAGCTCGGCAACAAGTGGGCCGGCCAGTTCTTCACGCCGTTCGCGGTGTGCCGGATGATGGCCGAGCTGTCGCTGACCGACATGCGGCCGACGCTCGACGCGCAGCCGTTCGTCACCGCCTCAGATCCGGCCGTCGGTGGAGGCGCAATGCCGCTGGCGTTGTGCGCCGCGATGAAGGACGCCGGCATCAACTACCAGCGCGTGCTCCACGTGACCGCTCAAGACATCGACGAGCGCGCGGCTCACATGGCGTACATCCAGCTCTCGCTGGTACACGTCCCCGCGGTGATCGTCGTCGGAGATACCTTGCGCATGGAGACCCGCGCGCTGTGGTACACTCCGGCTCACGTCTTGGGTGGCTGGTCGATGCGCCTCGCTGCGCGCGACCGTCGCCCGCAACCGCAACCCACCACCGAGCCCGCCGAGCCGTCACCGGCGCAGCTCGCCTTGTTCTGACCGACGGAGAAAGCGACCGACCATGCCGAATGACAAACGCCCCCGACGCGACGCAATCGCGCCCCCGGTCCAGCACGTCGAATGGGATGTGTGGATCGACGATTCCCAGCCGTGGGATCGCAACGCGATCAGGCCCGCCGACGTCAGGGTGACGTGCGCCCTCGCGCCCGACGCGGCGCTTGAGGCGTACTTCATCCTCGCCCACACCCACAAGGGCGAGCCGGCCAAGTACATCGTCACCCGCGTCGCCGACACCAACCCGGACAAGCCGTACTGGCTCGTCTCCGTGCGCCGTAAGCCGACCGTCGAAGGGTTGCAGTGCATCGGCCTCGATGCGCTCTGCGAAGAAGACACGAAGCCGGCGGTGCGCTCGTGAAATTCCTCCGCGCGTTGTCGCTCTGGCAACCATGGGCCTGGTGCATGACCATGCCTGCGGCCGGCCTCCGCAAGGACGTCGAGAATCGCTCGTGGCCGTGTCCGGCGAACATGATCGGGCACCGCTTCGCGATCCACGCCGCGAAGACGTGGGATCCCGAGGGCGCGCGCCGCATCCACGACGCCGGGCTCAGGTTCCCGAACGAGAACACCATCACCCGCGGAGCGTTCGTCGCGCTCGCCACCATCGACCGCTGCGTGACGTCGGCCGACGAATTGCCGCTCGCGCAGCGCCGTTGGTTCTTCGGCCCGTACGGGTTTGTCTTCCGCGACCTCGCCGTGCTGCCCAAGGCGATCCCGTGCCGTGGGATGCAAGGCTTCTGGCGCGTCCCCGACGCCCACCTCGGCGAGATGATCGGCCAGCTCGTCGCGCAGGCCCGTGACTACGTCGCCGAGCACTACGCGTCGCTGACCGAGACGCACGCCGCGGCGCTCATCAGCGCGGTGCGCCGCACCGGACGCAGCGTCACCGACCTCGACGTCGAGGCCGCCATCGCCACGAACACCACGCCGGTCGCGTGGCTGGAGGCGTTGTCATGACGCGCAGCATCTACGCCCTCCGCATCGTCAAGTCGCCATTGTGGGTGAACGAGCCCACGGCCGGCTTCACCGCGTCGTTCTTCCGTCCGGGTTTGTACATCACCGCCGGCTCGACCGTCGGCTACGGCGGTCCGCTCGACCAGGCGCACTACTACAAGACGGGGCTGTGCGCGGCCTCGGCGCTGGCGACCTGGGAGCGCAAGCACCCCGGCATGGAGCTCGAGATCGTCGAGTTCCGCGAGCAGGCGGCCGAGGCGCTCACCAGCCTCGGAGTGGCGGTGTCGCCATGAAACGCAAGGACAAGGTCCCGACGCCGAAGACGCCGACGCCCGAAGAGGCGCTGCTGTTCGTCGGCGCCATCGTCAGGCACAAGAACCGGCACACCGGCTTCGGCGAGTGGAAGACCGCCGGCCGCATCAAGGAGTTCATCGAGCCGCATCCCGGCTGGCACCGTGCGCTCGTCGGCTGGTTCGAGTCGGAGCCGGGCGCCGACGACGGCTGTGACCAGTTCATCGACACCGACAAGCTCGAGATGGACGCGATCGGCACCCTCGGCAAGCTCGTCGAGGAGGCCGGCCTCCAGATGACGTTGTTTGGCGAGCCGGTCACCACCGAGCAGCTCCGAACGGCCGCTACGGAGAGCGCGCTCGACCGCATCGAGAACGCGCTCAACCCCAACGGCATCCGCCTCGGGCAGATCGTCCACCTCCGCGGCTTCGCCAAGGG
>CAADGB010000455.1 GCA_900696455.1 uncultured delta proteobacterium | reverse complement strand
TCTTCTGGGTCAACCTGCCGGCCTACGCGACGCTGGTCGCGCTGACCGCCGCGCGGCTCGTCCTCTTCCCGCGCCGGCTGGCCGCCGACTTCGCCGACCACGCCCGCGGCTCGGGCTACTTCACCACCGTCGCCGGCACCTGCGTGCTCGGCAGTCAGTGCCTGCTGGTCGCCGGCTGGCGCGGCGCGGCCGAGGCGCTGTTCGGCGCCGGGCTCGCGCTCTGGGGCTTGGTGATGTACGCCTTCTTCGCCGCGGTCATCGTCCGCGAGAGGAAACCGACCCTCGAGCAGGGGATCAACGGCGCCTGGCTGATCGCGACGGTCGCGACGCAGTCGGTGGCCGTGCTCGCGCTCGCCCTCGGCGATCCGTTCGGCTGGCCCGTGGAAGCGGTCGCCTTCGGCGCGCTCGTCTTCTTCCTGATCGGCTGCATGCTCTACCTGGCGATCATCACGCTGATCTTCTACCGCTTCACCTTCTTGCCGCTCGCGACCGCAGCGCTGACGCCGCCCTACTGGATCAGCATGGGGGCGGTGGCGATCACCACGCTCGCCGGCTCGTCGCTCGTGCTCGCCCGGCAGCGCTCACCGCTGCTCCTCGAGCTCGCCCCGTTTCTCAAGGGGTTCACCCTCTTCTTCTGGGCCGCCGGAACCTGGTGGATTCCGCTGCTCGTCGTGCTCGGCGTCTGGCGCCACATCGTGCGCCGCCACCCGCTCGACTACGACCCGCAGTACTGGGGGATGGTCTTCCCGCTCGGCATGTACGCGGCGGCGACCTTCCGGCTCGCCGAGGCGCTACCGATGGCGCCGCTCGCGGCGACCTCGCGCGCCTTTCTACCGGTTGCGATCGTCGCCTGGAGCGCCGCCCTGGTCGGACTCCTTCGAAGCCTGCTTCTGAAGCTACGATTCACCTGAGTGGCTGTCGGCGTCGCGCCGCTGCTGCGACAGAGACTGGAGCCGAGACCTCGTCCCGATGCCGCGAGATCGCTGCACCGGCGGAGGCCCTCGAGGGACGATGATCAATGAGGAGCTCGGCGCCGGCACGCTCTGCGGCGAGGTCCGGGCAGCCACCCAGTACGTCTCCTCCCCGAGGCCAGCTCGCCGGATCCCCCGGGGCCGCGCAAGAGACTCCCGAGGCGGCCGAACCGCTCAGCGGTGGGGGTGCTCGGCGGCGGGGACGGCGGCAGTGCCCGACGGCTCCGCGTGGCCGGCCGAAGAGAGGGCGGCCTGATGCAGTCGTTCCACGTAGTGGGTGAGATCGACATAGGCCTCGACGTACTCGCGGCCGCGCTCGACGCTCTCCTCGGCATGCCGGCGCGCCTCGACCGCGTGGCGGAAGCGCTCGCGTACCCCACCGGAAGCCGCTGCGGTCAGCTCTTCGACGACACCTTCGACCTTGCCCGTCACGAGCGCCTCGTCCACGGCGAGGATCACGGCCTCGGGCGCTTCGTCCCTGAGTCCGGTGTACGGCGCGCCTTCTCCGGCGCGATGCACGCGCACCAGCGTCTCGAAGAAGAAGGTGTCTGCAAGCAGGCGGGCTTCGGGGCCGAGGTTACGGACGCGGAGCGCGTGGTCGAAGGCGGCGCGGACCTCGGCTTCCGCGGGAGGCCCTACCCACTTGAGGACCGGGGTCACGTCAGCAGTCTCGAGAGCCCGCCGAGCATCGGCGACCACCGGGCCACGTGTCGTGTCGCAGTGGGCTCGAGCAGCCGGGACGAAGGCGACAGGTGCGAGCAGGGCGATGGCCATGGCGAGGCCGACGCCACACGCAGGGGAATTGACCATGTGCAGCCTCCTTGGGTTCTGGCGGCGGGCAGTGGCGCCGCCGATTTACCAGGATGGCCGGGATCTCCTCCCACCTCACCACCCCGAGAGGGGGGACGGGGTCGGCCCTCCTCGAGACACCTTGCTTGACATTTTCAGCGGAAGGCGTAGTATGTGGTCACTCACTCACTGAGAGTGGGCCGGAGCCGAAAGCCATGAACGCCCCTCAGAGCCGCCCTCCCCTCACTCCTCCCCGCAAGGAGGAAATCGTCGATCGCACGTTCGAGCTCGTCCGCGAGCACGGCTTCGCGGGCCTGCGGATGCGGCAGATCGCCGACAAGGTCGGCGTGACCGAGGGCGCCCTCTACCGGCATTTTCCGAGCAAGGAAGCCATCCTCCTGGCCCTGGTGGACCGGATCGAGGGGCGGCTCCTGGGACCGATCCGACAGATCGCCTCCAGGGCCGACCTCTCGCCCGAGCGGAAGCTCGAGGAGATTCTCCGCCACCACCTGCGCACGGTGATCGAGTCGCGGAGCCTCCCCATCCTGTTGATCAGCGAGGCTTCGTTCTCCGAGTTCGAGGAACTGCGAGCTCGCATGCGGGGGCTCCTCTCCACGTATCTGGGGATCCTCGAGTCGATCGCTCGCCAGGTCGAGACCGCCGAGGGCTTGGAGCCCCGGGAGCTCGCGGTGCTGCTCCTCGGGCTCCCCGCGGGGGTCGCCTTGAGCCAAAGGCTGCTTCCGGACGCGGCGCTCGCGGAGCGTCTGGTCGGACCGGTAGCGGCTCGGTTCATTCACCTCATCACCGCGAAATAGGAGCGGCGGCCTTACGCCTCGCCGGAAAACACGTATGCAATCCAGAAAAGTAATCGTTCACTCACAGACATAGCCAGACTCGATGGAGACGAGGTCATGAAGAAGAAAGGCATTGTGGTCGTCGCGCTGGTCGCCGTCGGGGTCGTCACGGCCCTTTCCTTCGCCCGCCGGCCCACCCCGGCGTCGGGCGTCCTCGCGATCTCCGGCAACATCGAGATCTCAGATGTCGCGGCGTCCTTCAAGGTGCCGGGGCGAGTTCTCGCGCGCGCCGTCTCGGAGGGGGAGCGGGTGGAAGCTGGCCAAGTCCTGGCGCGCCTCGACGACGCCGAGCTCGTTCGGGAGGTCGAAATCCGCCGGGCCGAGCTCGGAGCGACCCGCGCCGCGCTCGCCGAGCTCGAGGCCGGCTCCCGCCGCGAGGAGATCAACCAGGCGCGGGCGAGCGTCGAGCGGACACGCGCCGACGCCGCCCGCGCGTCGAGCGAGCGCGCGCGTCAGGAGAGCCTCTTCGCGAGCGAGGTCATCTCCACGCGCGAGCTCGAGGCGTCCCTGGCCGCGGATCGCATCGCGCTGGCCCAGGTCGACGGGGCCGAGAACCAGCTCGCCCTGCTCGAGCGCGGCCCGCGCCCGGAACAGATCGACCAGGCGCGGGAGCGCGTCCAGCAGGCGACCGAGATTCTGGCCCTCGCCGAGACTCGGCTCTCGTACGCCACCCTTGCTTCCCCCCTCGACGGGCTCGTGCTCGCCGAGCATGTCGAGTCGGGCGAGCAGGTGGCCGCCGGCACCCCGGTGGTCACCATCGGCGACCTCTCGAGCGTCTGGCTGCGCGGCTACGTCGACGAGACGGACCTGGGCCGCGTCGAAGTGGGTCAAGCCGTGCGCGTCACGACCGACACCGCTCCGGATCGCATCTACCCGGGAACGGTCTCCTTCATCGCGTCCGAGGCCGAGTTCACGCCCAAGTCCGTGCAGACCGCCAAGGAGCGGGTGAAGCTCGTCTACCGGATCAAGATCGACATCGACAACCCCAGCGGCGAGCTCAAGCCCGGCATGCCCGCGGACGCCGAGATCGTCCTCGCCGTCGGGAGCTCCGCGCCGTGAACGCCGTCGAGCTCGCCGGGCTGACCCGGCGCTTCGGGGACACCCTCGCGGTCGATCGACTCACGTTCGGCATCGCCGAGGGCGAGATCTTCGCCCTCGTCGGACCGGACGGCGCCGGCAAGACCACCACCCTGCGGATGCTCACCGGGATTCTGACGCCGACCTCGGGGCGCGCGACCGTGCTCGGCCTCGACACCGTGCGCGACGCCGAGGCGATCAAGGAGCAAATCGGCTACATGAGCCAGCGCTTCGGCCTCTACCCCGACCTGCGGGTGGAAGAGAACCTCCACTTCTATGCCGACATCTACGGCGTGCCGAAGCGCGGGCGAGACGAGAAGATCGACCGGCTCCTCGCCTTCTCCAACATGCAGCCGTTCAAGAAGCGGCTCGCCGGAAATCTCTCCGGCGGCATGAAGCAGAAGCTCGGTCTCGCCTGCGCGCTCATTCACACACCGCGCGTGCTCTTCCTCGACGAGCCGACCAACGGCGTCGATCCGGTCTCGCGTCGCGACTTCTGGCGGATCCTCTATCAGCTGCTCAAGGACGGAGTCACCATCGTGGTCTCGACCGCCTATCTCGACGAAGCCGAGCGGGCGACGCGGGTCGGTCTCCTGCACCAGGGCCGACTCCTCGCCGCCGACACGCCGAAGCGCCTCAAGCGGCTGATCGACGGGACCCTCCTCGAGGTCCGCGCCGACCGGCCGCGCCTGGCCGCCGCGGCGCTCCGGCGAGCCCTCCCGGCCCACGCCGTGAGCCTCTTCGGCGAGCGCGTGCACGTGGTCTCGCGCCAGCCCGACGAGACCGGCACGACGATCGCGGCCACGCTCGCCGGTGAGGGAATCCGCCTCGCGAGCCTCGCCGCGGCGGAGCCGTCGCTCGAGGACGTGTTCATCGCCGTGATCGGTGCCCAGGAAGGGAGCACCCATGCCCAGCTCGACTGAGGTCCACGCCGTCACGCTGCGCGGGCTGGAGAAGCGCTTCGGCGACTTCGTCGCCGTCGACCGCATCTCCCTCGACGTCGCCCGCGGCGAGATCTTCGGCTTCCTCGGCCCCAACGGCGCCGGCAAGTCGACCACCATCCGGATGCTCACGGGCCTCCTCGCTCCGAGCGCCGGCTCGGGCACGGTGGCCGGCTTCGACGTGGTGACCCAGGCCGAGCAGATCAAGACGCGTATCGGCTACATGAGCCAGAGGTTCTCGCTCTACGAAGACCTCACCGTGGAGGAGAACATCAACTTCTACAGCGGCATCTACCGCCTCTCCGCGGACAAGAAGCGCGAGCGCAAGGAATGGGTGCTGCGCATGGCGGGCCTGGAGCAGCACCGCAAGACCCGCACCGCACATCTCTCGGGCGGCTGGAAGCAACGCCTCGCCCTCGGCTGCGCAATCCTCCACGAGCCGCCGGTCGTCTTCCTCGACGAGCCGACGTCGGGCGTCGATCCGCTCAGCCGCCGCGCCTTCTGGGACCTGATCTACAGCCTGTCCGAGCAGGGCGTGACGATCTTCGTCACCACCCACTACATGGAAGAGGCGGAGTATTGCGACCGGCTGGGCCTCGTCTATCGCGGCGAGCTCGTCGCGCTCGGCACCCCGAGCGAGCTCAAAGCCACCTCGGTCCAGGGCACCGTGCTCGAGGTGGTCTGCGACCGCCCCCAGGACGCGCTCGCGACACTCGAAGGCATCCCCGGCGTCCGCGAGGCGGCGATGTTCGGCACCACGCTCCACGTCGTCACCGACGAGCACGTCGACCTGACCGAGCGCGTCACCGAAGCCCTCTCCGGGGCCGGCTTCGCGGTCGAGCGCGTCGCGCGCATCACGCCGTCGCTCGCGGACGTGTTCGTGGCGCTGATCGAAGCAAGCGACCGGCGGGTGCAGCCGCTGGCGGAGGTCGCGGGATGAGAGTCGCACGCCTCTGGGCCGTTTCCCGCAAAGAGCTTCTGCACATCCTGCGCGACCCGCGCAGCCTCGCCATGGGCATCGCGATCCCCATGCTGCTGCTCGTCCTCTTCGGCTACGCCCTCACCCTCGATGTCGACGACGTGCCGCTGGTGGTGTGGGACCAGAGCGAGACGCCGGCGAGCCGCGAGCTCGTGAGCGGCTTCCAAGGCTCCCGCTACTTCTCGCTGCGCGCCTTCGTCCACGGCTACGACGAGATCGAGCGCGCGATCGACCACGGCGATGCCCTGATGGCGGTCGTCGTCCCCGCCGAGCTGGGCAGGGCCGTCGCTGGCGGCCTCGTGCCGACGGTGCAGATCCTCGTCGACGGCAGCGACTCCAACACGGCCGCGCTCGCCATCGGCTACGGCGAGAGCGTGGTGCGGCGGTGGAGCCAGGAGGTCGCCCTCGAGCGGCTGCGCCGTAGCGGCGGCCGGACCGCATTGCTGCCGCTCGAGGTCCGCCCACGCGTCTGGTTCAACGCGGACATGGAGTCGAAGAACTACATCATCCCCGGGCTCATCGCCGTGATCATGATGGTCATCGCGGCGCTCCTGACCTCGCTCACCGTGGCCCGCGAGTGGGAGACCGGCACGATGGAGCAGGTCATCTCCACTCCGCTCAAGGGCCCGGAGCTCGTCCTCGGCAAGTTCCTGCCCTACTTCGCCATCGGACTGCTCGACGTCGTCCTAGCGGTGCTCATGGGCGCCTTCGTCTTCGACGTGCCCCTGCGCGGCAGCGTGCCACTGCTCTTCGCGATGGCCGCGGTGTTCCTCACCGGGGCGCTGGCGCTCGGCCTGGTCATCAGCATCGTGACCAAGGGGCAACTGCTCGCGAGCCAGCTCGCCATGGTGCTCACCTTCCTGCCCGCCTTCCTGCTCTCGGGCTTCATGTACGACATCGGCAACATGCCGCGCGCGATCCAGGTCGTCACCTACCTGGTGCCGGCGCGCTACTTCGTGACGCTGCTCAAGGGCATCTACCTCAAGGGCGTCGGCCTGGAGGTCCTCGCCCCGCAGGCACTCCTCCTGGCGGCCTTCAGCGCGGTGATGCTGTCGCTCGCGATGATCAAGTTCCGGAAAAACCTGGAGTAGGGACCATGTTCGAGCGCCTCTGGCACATGCTGGTCAAGGAGTTCATCCAGATCCTGCGCGACCCGCGCATGAAGGGCGTCATCGTCCTCATGCCGATCGTGCAGGCGCTGGTCTTCGGCTACGCCGTCACGACCGACGTGCGCGACGTGCGCACCGCCATCTACGACCTGGATGAGAGCCGCGAGAGCCGCGAGCTGATCGCGCGCTTCGTCGGCTCCGGTTACTTTCGCGACGTGGCCCGCGTGACGAACGACGCCGAGGCGCAGCGCGTCGTGGACGACGGCACCGCGCGCGTCGTGCTGCGCTTCAACCACGGCTTCGGGGCGGCGCTGCGGGGCGAACGGACGGCGACGCTCCAGATGATCCTCGACGGCACCGATTCCAACACCGCCGGCATCGTTCTCAACTACACGGGTGCCATCGCCGCCGATTACAACGACGACCTGCTCGTCGAGCGCCTGGCACGGACGGCCGGCCAGGCGACGACGCCGTCGGGCGCGACCGTCGCAACGCGAGCCTGGTTCAACGCCAATCTCGACAGCCGCAACTTCTACGTTCCCGGTGTCATCGCGCTGATCGTCACCTTGATCACGTTGATGCTGTCGTCGATGGCCGTGGTCCGGGAGAAAGAGATCGGCACCATCGAGCAGATCATGGTGACGCCCATCACCCAGGCCGAGTTCATCCTCGGCAAGACGGTGCCCTTCGCGCTGATCGCATATCTCGACGTCGTGCTGATCGCCGTCATCTCGGTGTTCTGGTTCGACGTTCCGATCCGGGGCTCTCTGGGACTGCTCTTCGGCGCCACCACGCTGTTCCTGATGAGCACGATCGGCGTCGGCCTGCTGATCTCCACCGTCAGCCGCACGCAGCAGCAGGCCATGATGAGCGCCTTCTTCTACTACTTTCCCGCCGTGCTGCTCTCCGGCTTCATGTTCCCCATCGCGAACATGCCGGTCGCCGTCCAGTGGCTCACCTATGCCAACCCGCTGCGCTACTACCTGGTGATCATCCGCGGCATCTTCCTCAAGGGCGTCGGTCCGGGCGTCCTGTGGGGCCCGATGGCCGCTCTCGCCCTGCTCGGCGCAGCCAGCCTGTATCTCGCCTCGCGGAAATTCCACAAGACCCTTGCCTGAGGAGAATGTCGATGTCCCAGCAGTCTGAGAGCAGCTGGTTGCGTTACCGCGGCGTGTTGGCGGCGCTCGTCCTCGCCGCACTCCCTGCCGCCGCCGGCGGCGCCGTCTCGCTGGATGCCAAGGATCAGCCGCAGCCGCCCGTCGCGACCGAGCCGGCAATCCACACCGCCTCCGATCGGACCCCAGAAGGCGAGCCCGCCACTCCTGCCGCAACCGGGAAGCCGCTCGACCTCGCCGCCGCCGTGCGCATCGCCCTGGCCGAGAACCCGCTCCTGCGCGCCGCCGCCGAGGGCGTGGCCGCCGCAGGCGAAACGGTGGGAATCGCACGCGCCGCCTATTACCCGGAGGTCGGCCTCGACTCCCGCTATCGACGCTTCGACACGCACGTCTTCCTGCCCGCTGGAGTGCCGGCCACCGAAACGACCCTCGGTGCCACCGACGACTGGAGCGCGGGCTTCAAGGTCGGCTACTCGCTCTACGACAGCGGCGTCCGGCGCGCCGAGACCGCGACTGCGAAGGCCGGGCTCGCGGCATCGCGCGAGGACGCTCAGCGCGTGCGACAGGACGTCGTCTTCGGAGTGCACGAAGCGTTCTACCGCGTGGTGTCTGCCGAAGCGGCGCGGTCGGCGGTGGCCGCCCGCGTCGACCGCGCCCGCGATCACCTCCGGCTGGCTGAAACGCTCAAGGACGCGGGAGCGGTTCCCCAAGCCGACGTGCTCCGGGCGCGCGTCGAGCTCGCCGACTCGGAGCTGGCGATGGTGCGGGCGGAGGGCGAGGTGAAGACCGCGTACGGCGACTTCAACACCGCGATGGGCCTGCCCGCCGCCCTCCCCGTGGTCGTGGAGCCCCCGACGATGTCGATCCCGGATCCCGGTGCCCACGACCCCGAGGAATCCCGCTCGAGAGCGCTCCAGCAACGCCCCGAGCTCGCCGCGGCGCGGGAGCGCATCGCCGCCGCGAAGCACCAGAAGGAAGCGATCGCCGGATCCTACGGACCGCGCATCCGCGCCGAGGCCTCGCTCGGGGTGCGCGACGAAGTGGCTCTGCCGGAGGACGAAGACTGGTCGATTGGCGTCGCCTTGCAGCTCCCCATCTTCAGCGGCTTCGCGAAGACCCACCGCGTCGAGCGTGCGTCGCTCGAGGCCAAGATCCTCGAAGCCGAAGCCGAGGCGCTGGCGAACCGGGTCGGCCAGGAAGTGTGGGCGGCCGCGAGCGAGCTCGCGAGCGCCGCGGAAGCCGTACGCCGGAGCGCCGAGCTCAAAGCCGAGGCCGAGCAGAGCGTGGCCTTCACCCGCGCCCGCTACGAAGCGGGTGCGGGCACCATCAACGATCTGCTCGACGCCGAGAGCACGCTGACTCAGGCGGACTCGACCGAGGTCGCGTCCGTGCTCGGTTACCGGCTGGCGACGGCCCTCGTGCTGCGGGTCCAGGGCGACCTGTAATGGCTCTGCCGCGCGCGAGGGCTTCGGCCCGCGGAGGTTGATCCGTGCACCCACTGAGCGTGTTCCAGCAGAACTTCGCCATCGCCGAGCGGCTGCTGCAGCAGTTTCAGCTGGCCGGCGGCCTCGCCTGGTCGGCTCCGTCCGAGGCCCTGCTCCGGGCGCTCCCAACCGCCTGGGCCGCCGGAGGCACGGGAGGCGCCCAGCTCGCGACGAACGAGCAGGTCCTCATTCTCTTCCGCTCGACGGCGCGGATTCCCGGTTCCCTGCGGGTCGAGGGCGGCCTCGACTTCCTCCTCCGGCAGGCGGTGGTGGTGACCTGCACGGCCCTCGAGACCTTCCTGTGGGAGGTCGTGCGTGGCGGTGCGCTCACCGTGGTCCGAGCGCGCCGCCGGGGAGCACACGACGAGCTCCGCGCTCTCACCTTGACGCTCGAGGAGTACGTGAGCCTGGACGCCGCCGCCGATCCGGACAGCCGCCTGCGCGAGATCCTGCTCGCGCGCTTCGATCGGCAGGTGCTCTACGACGTCTCCTCGATCGAGCGGGTGGCGCGAATGTTCGGCGTGAAGGACTTCTGGGGGCGAGTCGAGCAGGTCTCGGGAACGCCCGCGGCCGCCCTCCGCGCGCTGGTCGGGGAACTGGTCGCCCGGCGCAACCTGATCACGCATCGCGCCGACCGCGCCAACGAGGGCGAGCCCGCCGACGGCCACGGGCTCCGGCCGATCACAGTCTCCTGGACCAACATGCGGCTCCAGGCAACCAACACCGTCGCGACCGCGGCCGCCGAAGTCTTCTCTTCGGCCCTCGCGAGGCTTTCGAAGGAGTCCTCGAGATGATGAGCTTCGGGCCACGAACCAAGAGACTTTCGCGTCACCTTCCGTTGATGATCGTTCTCCTCGTAGCTTGGGGTGGCCAGGCAGGCGCTCAAGAGCCGGGCCCCTCCGGCGAGACGTCGCCCACGCGCTACATCGGGCTTCCGCAGGGGGACCTCTTCCATCCCTTGCTGGGAGACCCGAAGGAGCCACGCACCTTCGCGACCGTGCTTCAGACCCGGTCAAAGAGCCGCGACACCACGGTTGGCGCGGTGGGCTTCGGCGAGCGCTGGGGAATCGTGCGCCACCAGGCCGAGCGGCCCGGGGACGGCTGGCAAGTCGGTCTCTCCGGGGGCGTCTTCGCCCAGTTCGACCTCGAGACCGACTCCATGGACCTCCTCAACGCGGACTACGTCATCGGCTTTCCGTGGACCTGGCGCCGTGGCGCCTGGTCCGGGCGCCTCAACCTGTACCACCAGAGCTCTCACCTCGGCGACGAGTTCCTGCTGAACGAGAGCCCGGAACGGGTCAACCTGAGCTTCGAGGCGGTCGAGGCCCTGGTCGCCCGCGACCTCGGACCGTGGCGCCTGTACGGCGGGGGCGACTACCTGATCGATCCCGAGCCCGCGACGCTGGCTTCGGGCATCCTCCACGCCGGCGCCGAGTACCGTCATGCGCGGCGCACGGTTTCGATAGGGCGGATCGGCGGCGGCCGTTGGGTGGGCGCAATCGACCTGAAGTCACCCGAGGAGCACGACTGGACGGTGGCCTGGAGCGTGCGCGCCGGGCTCGAGTTCTCTCCCGTCGACGCTCCGCCCGGGACTCGCAGGAGCTGGAGTCTCCTGCTCGAGGCCTACGAAGGCCCGGCCCCCTGGGGCCAGTTCTACGAAGCCGACGTCTCGTACGTCGGCCTCGGATTCCACCTGAGCTTGTGACCTGCGGAGACCCTGCGATGAAGGGTGAAACCCAAGCCGCAACTCTCGCGAACAGCAGATCGAGTCGCTGGTGGCGGTGGGTCCCACCGCTGGTTGCCGTGACCTTCGGTGGGATGACGATCCTCGAGGGGGGCTCGGTCCTCTTCGGCGACGAGGCGGCGCGCCGCGCCGCCGGAAGCTACGTTCCGTTCGTCCTCTGGTTCAACTTCCTCGCCGGATTCGCGTACGTCGCCGCCGGGACTGGGCTCTGGATCCGCGCTCGCTGGTCCGTGGGGTTGTCCTTCGCGATCCTGTTCGGCACCGCCGCCGTTTTTCTCGCATTCGGTCTTCATGTCCTCTCCGGCGGTCCCTACGAGCTCCGAACCGTTGTCGCCATGACCTTGCGAACGATCGTCTGGCTCCTCCTCGCGCTCTGGGCGCGTCGCGAGCTCCAGCCGCTCGAGCGACCCGCCGGCGGCGGGGCACCGCCTCACGACCCCTCGGCCCCGGCGAGCCGGCCATGAAGATGCCATGGCTGGCCGTGGGCGCCCTCGCTCTCGTCGCCGTCACGGCCCAAGCGTGGTGGGTCTGGGCCAGATCGACGCCTTCGGTCGAGACTGAGACCGCGCGCATCGAGGACGTGGCGGAGCTGGTTCGCGGACCCGGGGTCGTGAGCTGGGAGTCGGCCATCGCGCGCACGACTTGCCGGCAAACCTCTCCGGCGGCGAGCAGCAGCGCGTCGCGATCGCGCGCGCTCTCGCCAACGCTCCGCGCCTCGTGCTCGCCGACGAGCCGACCGCGGCGCTCGACACCGAGCGAGGCACGCAGGTCATGGAGCTGCTGCGCCGGATCACCCGCGAACGAAACGCCGCGGTCGTCACCGTGACCCACGACGAACGGATGATCTCCGGCTTCGACAGCGTCTATCGAATCCGGGACGGTCGGCTGGAATCGGCCCCTCACAACCGAGGCACCGTCCCCGGTGCACCCGCCGGCAGTGGTGGCCCGTTGGCCGAATCGGGCGGCAGCCCCGTGCTCCCTTCGTGAGCGCACGGTTGTCGCTGGCCAGGCGACGGTCGAAGGGCGGTTCCGCCCTAAGGTCGCATCAGCTCCGATGACCGAGCGTGCGTCGCGGGCAGCGTCGGTCCCCTCAAGAGAGCTTTCCGCCGTACCCTTCGCGGCAGCGCAGCCGGCCGAAAGCCGACGTCCTATCAAGCTCGAGAGGGGCCGCCCCCAGCCGGGGCGGCCCCTGAGCCGCCTGCTACTCCGCCCGGTGCCGGATCTTGTGGCGCTCGATCTTGAGGTCCTCGACGACGAAGTCGCGGACGGTCTTGGTCTCGCCATCCTTCTGGTAGCTGCGCTCGCGGAAGTGGCCCTTGACCTTCACCCGGTCGCCCTTGCCGACCAGGCGGGAGAGGCGGTTCCAGTCGTCGCAGCGGATCCAGCGGGTGACGTCGTTGCCCTCGGTGT
>CAADGB010000454.1 GCA_900696455.1 uncultured delta proteobacterium | reverse complement strand
GCGCCGTCGCCGCGGCCGCCCGCGCCCGACGCCCCCGCGCCCGACGCGCCCGCGCCCGCGCCGCCGCCGGTGGCGATGGACTGGACCGCCGCCGGCATCGACTGGTCCCAGCCCCCGCCGCCGTGGCCGGAGCCGCGCTTCACGCCGCCGGTCCCGGTCACCTTCACCCTGCCGTCGGGCGCCCGGGTCTACCTGGTCGAGAACCACCGCCTACCCCTGGTCAGCGTCCGCGTCCTGCACGGCGCCGCCGGCAGCCGCGAGGACGGCCCGCGCCCCGGGCTCGCCGCGCTCACCGCCGATCTGCTCGACGAGGGCGCCGGCGGGCGCGGCGCGATCGAGCTCGCCGAGGAGCTGGAGCGTCTGGGCGCGCGCCTGTCGATCGCCGCCGGCGTCGATCGCGCCACCCTCGTCCTCGAGACCCTGGCCGAGACTCTCGAGCCCTCGCTGGCCCTGGCCGCCGACGTCATCCTCCGCCCGCATCTGGCCGAGGCCGACTTCGCGCGGGTCAAGGCCGAGCGCCTGGCGGACCTCGCGCTGCGCCCGGACTCGCCGCGGGCCATCGCCGGCGTGGTCTTCGAGCAGCTCGTCTTCGCCGGTCACCCGTACGCCAGCCCGGGCGCGGGCTGGCTCGACACCGTCGAGGCGCTGACCCTGGCCGACGTCAAGGCGTTCTGGTCGACGCGCTACGCGCCGCGGGCCGCGTCGATCGTCGTCGCCGGCGCGGTGACCCGTCCCCAGCTCGAGGCCATGCTCCGCCGCACCTGGGGCGGGTGGAAGGGCACGGCGCGGCCGGCGCCGACGCCTCGCCGCCCGGGCGTGCGCGCGCCGGTCCTCGCGTTCGTCGATCGCCCGGGCGCGCCCCAGAGCGTGATCACGATCGGCCGCCTGGGCCCCGACGCCCGCGACAAGGATCGCGCGCCGCTCGATCTCGCCAACACCGCGGTCGGCGGCAGCTTCGCCGCCCGCCTCAACGCGCGGCTGCGCGAGGAGCTCGGCTACACCTACGGCGTGTTCAGCTCGGTGTGGCGCGGCGCCCACGCCGGCGCCTGGAGCGTGAGCACGTCGGTCCGCACCGACGTCACCGCCGCCTCGATCCGCGAGATCCTCGCCATCCTCGCCGCCTCGACGGCGGCGCCGCTGCCCGCCGACGAGCTCGAGCGCGCCCGCGCGCTGATGGTGCGCGGCCTGCCCCAGGACTTCGAGACCAACGGCGCCACCGCCGCCGCCTACGCCGGGCTCATCGGCGACGGCCGGCCGCTGACCACGTGCCGCGACCTGCCGGCGCAGCTCGCCCGCGTCGACGCGGCGCGGGCGCAGCGGGCGGCCGCCGCCCAGTTCCGCGAGCTGTCGGTCGTGGTGGTGGGCGACTGGGCGGTGGTCGGCAAGGAGCTCGAGGCGCTGGGCCTGCCCGTCGTCCGCTACCGCGCCGACGGCCGCCCGCAGTAGCGGGCTCGGGTTCGGGTTCGGGCTCGGGTTCGGGTTCGGCCTCGGCTTCGGGTTCGGGCTCGGGTTCGGGTTCGGGTTCGGGTTCGGGTTCGGGTTCGGGTTCGGATTCGGGTTCGGGTTCGGGTTCGGGTTCGGCCTCGGGTTCGGGTTCGGGTTCGGCCTCGGGTTCGGGTTCGGGTTCGGGTTCGGCCTCGGGTTCGGGTTCGGGTTCGGGTTCGGGTTCGGCCTCGGCTTCGGGTTCGACCTCGGATTCGGGTTCGGCCTCGGGTTCGGCCTCGGGTTCGGGTTCGGGTTCGGCCTCGGCTTCGGGTTCGACCTCGGATTCGGGTTCGGGTTCGGGTTCGGGCTCGGGTTCGGGTTCGGGTTCGGGTTCGGGTTCGGGTTCGGCCTCGGCTTCGGGTTCGACCTCGGATTCGGCCTCGGCCTCGGATCGGCCTGCGAACAGGGATCTCATTCCCGCTCGGCCTGAGCCGCCCGAGCGTCAGCGAGGGCGCGTCGAAGGCCGACGAGCGCGCGGCCACGCCGGCGTCGAACCCGAGCCGCCGTGGTATCTGTCCCGGCCCATGGGTCGTGCCGCCGCCGCCCCGCCTGCGTCCCCCGGCGAGCTGCGCCAGCAGGTGCGGCTGGCGACGCCGCTGGCGCTGCAGCAGGTCGGCCTGGTGACGATGAGCCTGGTCGACACCGCGATCCTCGGCCGCTACCACGCCGACGCGATGGCCGGCGCCGGCATCGGCAACGGCCTGACCTTCGCCGTGACCTGCCTCGGCGTCGGGCTGGCGCTCGGCCTCGACCCGCTCATCGCCCAGGCCCTGGGCGCCGGCGAGCGCGCGCGGACCTCGGCCCTCCTCCGCGACGGCCTGGCCGTGGTGGTGCGCTGGGGCGCGGCGCTCACGCTGGTGCTGCTGGCCACGCCGTGGCTGCTCACCCTGGCGGCGGTCGAGCCCGCGGTCGCCGACGAGGCCCGGGTCTACGTCTTCGCCCGCGCCGCCGGCGTGGTGCCGTTCCTGGCCCAGATCGCCCTGCGCTCGTTCCTCCAGGCCCACGGTCACACGCGCCCGCTGGTGGTGGCGGTGATCGTCGGCAACGTGATCAACGCGGGCCTCGACTGGCTGCTGGTGATGGGCGACCACGGCCTGGCCGCGGTCGGCCTGCCGGCCGTCGGCCTGCCGGCCCTGGGCGCGCTCGGCGCCGCGCTGGTGACGTCGCTGGTCACGCTCGGCACCGTTGCCTACTACGCCCGCGCCGCCGGCGCGATCGCGCGCGGCCTCGGCCCGGCCCCGGCCGCGCCGCGCGCCACCGCCGACGTCGTCCGCCTCGGCCTGCCCATCGGCCTCCAGCTCTTCGCCGAGGTCGCCGCGTTCGCGCTGGCCGCGGTGCTCGCCGGGCGCATGGGCGCGACCCCGGCCGCCGCCCACCAGGTCGCGATCCAGCTCGCCAGCGTGCCGTTCTCGGTGACCCTCGGCATCGGCGCCGCCGCCGCGGTGCGGGTCGGGCTCGCGATCGGCGCCGGCGACCACCGCGCCGCGCGCCACGCCGGGCTGGTCAGCCTCGGCCTGGGCGCCGCGGTGATGGCGACCTCGGCGGCGATCTTCGTCGTGGCCGCCGCGCCGCTGGCCGGGCTGTTCACCGACGAGGCGGTGGTGATCGCCGCCGCCATCCCGCTGGTGCAGATCGCCGCGTTCTTCCAGCTCTCCGACGGCGCCCAGGCCGTGGCCGCCGGCGCCCTGCGCGGCGCCGGCGACACCCGCGCCGCGTTCGTCGCCAACCTGCTCGGCCACTACCTCGTCGGCCTGCCGGTGGCGCTCGGCCTCGGCTTCGCGGCCGGCCTGGGCGCGCCCGGCCTGTGGTGGGGCCTGGTCGCCGGGCTCACCGGGACCGCGATCGCGCTCATCGCCCGCTTCGTGTGGTTGACCGCACGGCCGGTGGCCCGCGCGCAGACGACCGCGCCGCCCGACGCCGGGGGGTGATACCAACGAGGGATGCGCCCGCGCTCCTCCCCGGCCCGGCCCACCGTCCGCGCCCTCGCGCCCCTCGCGGCCCGCGCCGCCCTCGCGGCCCTCGCGCTCGCCGCCTGCGGCGCGGACGACGACGCCACCCCCGACGCCGCGCCCACCGGCACCGCGCCGGTGCGGGTCGTGCGCTACGGCCACGAGCTGGACGTCGAGACCCGCGCCGCCGCGGTCGACCACGCGCTCGAGGCCCAGGCCGCCGGCAACTGCGTCGCGCTGCCGTCGCGCGCCGCCAACCTCGACCTCGGCTCGGTGCGGCTGAGCGTCGGCCTCGACGGTGGCGCCGACGACGGCGTCGGCACCACCGCGACCTGGGACGGCGCCACGCTCACCGCCTGCATGCCCGCCGGCACCGGCTTCGGCCCCGGCCCGCTGCGCCTGCGCGCCAGCATCCCGCTCCAGCCGTACGAGACCTGGGGGGCGAGCCAGGTCGGCTACTCGTTCACCAGCGACGGCAGCGGCCAGCCCATGTTCTACCTGGTGTCGTGGGTCGAGGGCTGCGACCGCTTCGGCCCGTGCGACACCTCGCCCGACACCTTCGCCCACTACCGCTTCACGATCCATCACCGCAGCGGCATGCGCGCGCTGTGCCCCGGTCGCGTCACCGCCGGCGACACCACGACCGTGTGCGAGTTCGACCACGGCGGCGGGCCGACCTACTCGACCTACGGCTTCATCGCCAGCCCGTCGTGGCAGCTCATGCCGCTCGGCGACTGGGGCGGCGTCACGGTCACGCTCCACGACCGCCCCGGCTCCGGTATCGCGCCGCTCGTCGACGCCGACTACCACCGCGGCTTCCTGGCGTGGATGGTGTCGCGCTTCGGGCCGTACCCCTACGGCGACGAGCTGCGCATCGTCACCGGCCCCACCTACTGGAGCGGCTGCGAGCACCCCGGCAACATCGTGCTCGACGACGGCCTCGACCGGCCCATGAGCTCGCTCTACCTGCGCCCGGTGGCCCACGTCCTCAACCACGAGCTCGCCCACCAGTGGGCCGGCGACCAGACCACCCTCGCCAGCACCTACGACTTCGTGTGGAAGGAGGCGATGGCCGAGTACCTCACGTTCGTCTACGAGGATCTCACCAACCCGGTCGAGGCCCTGGCCACCGCGCGGGCGTGGAAGTCGTTCGCCCGCGGCGCCGCCTACTTCCCGGTCCCCGAGGACGAGCCGCGGCCGACGCTCCTGCAGTACTACGGCGAGGTCTACGGCCCGGGGCCGATGATCCTGTTCCGCCAGCTCGAGACCCTCACCTCGCGCGAGCAGGTGCTCACCGCCATCGCCAGCGTGCTCGGCCGCGAGCGCGCCCTGTCGGTGGCCGAGGTCCAGGCCGCGCTCGAGCTGACCACCGGCCTCGACCTCGATAGGTACTTCGATACCTGGGTGCGCGGCAGCGGCGCGCCGACCTGGCCCACCTTCCGCGTCGAGGTCACCGGCACCCCGCCGTCACAGTCGCTGGTGGTCACCGAGGTGACGCCGGGCGGCGGGCTCCACGGCTGCGACTTCGCCGTCGGCATCAGCGACGGCGCCGAGAGCGCGAAGGTGATGATCCGCCGCGGCGTCGACGGCGCGGCGGTGACCACCGTGGCCACCGGCGTCTCGTGGGCCGTCACCACCACCACGCTCGATCCCGACGCCCAGTGTCTGGCCTACCTGGCCGCGCCCGGCGCCGCGCCGGTCCCGCGCCACCCGCCGGGGTGGACGCCGTGGCGCGGCTCGCTGGCGCGGTGACGGCGCCGTCGCGCGCCTCCGCCCGCCGCGTGCGCGCGGCGCGGCGCGCGTGAGACGACGCACGTTCGATGCAGGTGTCGTCGCGCGGCGACGATCCGAGATCTGGGCGCTGCGCGCTGGAGGTCGGCGCGGCCCTCGTGATATCTCCGACCGCAACCGCGGGGGGGAGACCCCGCGAAGGAGCTGGTCATGCGCACACTTCCCTCTCGTAGCCTCGTCATGGCGGCCTGTGCGGCCGCCCTGCTCGCCCTCACCGCCTGCCCGGGCGCCAAGATCCCCGGTCGCGGCGGCAGCGGCGTCGATCCCAACACCTGCGGCAACTACGCCGCCACCGACGCCGGGCGCAAGCTCAAGGCCTTCCTCGAGGCGACGGTCAAGGTCGACGCCGAGGCCCAGCGCCTCGTCAACATCGTCGGCGAGAGCTGCGCCATCATGGGCCGCGGGCTCGGCATGGCCGGCCCCGAGCTCGAGGGCCAGCCCAAGGACGTGTGCGCCCGGGTCTACGGCCGCCTGAACGACGACCTCAAGGTGTCGATCAAGGCCGGCGCCAAGCTGAACGTGGTCTACAAGCCGGCGGTCTGCACCCTCGACCTGCAGGCGTCGGCGCGCGCCGCCGCCCAGTGCGAGGCCAAGGCCGAGGCCGACATCTCGATGACCTGCAGCGGCACCTGCAGCGGCACCTGCGAGGGCACCTGCAAGGGCAAGGCGGGCACCGGCGGCTCGGGCGGCCAGTGCGACGGCGTGTGCGAGGGCACCTGCCGCGGCTCGTGCGAGGGCACGGCCGAGGTCGACGCCTCGGCGCAGTGCCGGGCCCAGGCCGAGGTCAACGCCTCGGTCGACATGCGCTGCACCGAGCCCGAGTTCTCGGTCGACGTCGAGGCCGGCGCGGTGGTCGACGCCAGCAAGGCCGAGAAGGCGCTGTCGGCGATGCGCAAGGGCTTCCCCAAGATCTTCAGCGTCCAGGCTCGCCTCAAGCCGTTCGGCTCGGCGGTGAAGACCTGGGCCCGCACCGCCGGCGAGCTCGGCGCGGCCGGCCGCGACCTGGCCAACTCGTTCAAGGACCAGGCGCTGTGCATCAGCGGCCAGATCAAGGCCGCGGTCGACGCGGTCGCCCGCGTGAACGTCAACATCGAGGTCTCGGTCGAGGTCTCGGCGTCGGCGTCGGCCTCGGCCGGCACCAACTGACGGCCGCCTCGGTCCGGACCTGAAATCGGGGCCGCCCTCCGGGGCGGCCCTTTTGCTTTCGGCGCAAGTGGAGTAAGAAGCGCTCCGCGTTCGCGAGGCCCCCCATGAAGACCCTCACCGAGTTCTCGACCATGATGCTCCGCCGCGGCGCCGACGCGCGCGCGGCCAAGCCCGCCGAGGGCGTCGCCGCCGAGGCGATGGCCGAGGCCATCGCCGCCGCGCTGGCCGTCCCGGCCGAGCGCGCCGCCCGCCTGCTCGAGGCCCTCGACCTCGTCGGCGCCGACGTCGATCGGGTGCGCCTGGTGCGGGTGTTCCAGGGCGAGACCGGCCCCACCGGCTCGACCGCGGTCGGCGAGTTCCACTACGCCATCGATCGCGTCGTGGCCGGCGGCGGCGGACGCGGACGCGGCCGGGGCCGTGACGATCGGGGCGGCCGGGGTCGCGACGACCGCGGCGGTCGCGGCGGCGGCGGCGGCGGCGGTGGCGGCGGTGGCGGCGGCTTCGGGGGCTTCGGCGACCGCCGCGGCCCGCCCAAGCCGCGGGGCCTGGGCAGCCTCAAGGCGTCGGCTCCGGGTGAGAAGAAGGACGAGGGCGACCGCGACGAGCGCCCGCGCGCTGGCGAGATGCCGCGCGCCGGCATCGGCTGGGTCCTCACCGCCGCTCCGCGCGACGCGCGCGAGCGCGGCCGCGGCCCGGGTCGCGGAGGTCCGCGCCGCGGGCGGTCGGGCGGTGGC
>CAADGB010000453.1 GCA_900696455.1 uncultured delta proteobacterium | reverse complement strand
GCCGCCACGCGCTCGGTCAAGCTCGCGACCGTGGCCTCGAGCGCGGCCAGGCGCTGGGCCGCCGTGGTCGGCTTGCCGGTGGCCTTCGCGGCGCGCGCCGGTCGCGCCGCCGCCTTCGCCGCCCGGGCCGCGGCCTTCGCCGCCGCCTCGGCCTCGACCACCGCCGTCGCGCGCGCCTGGCCGGCCTCGGTCAGGCGCACCAGCACGACCCGCCCGTCCTTGCGGCTCGACACCAGGCCGTCCGCCTCCAGGGCCGGGAGCGCCGCGGCCAGGCCGCGCACCTTGCCGGCGGCGGTCTCGGCGCCAGGCGTGAGCTTGCACAGGAGCGCGTCGGGCACGGCGGTGGCCCCCATCGATCCGACGATACGCCAGCGGTCTGCCAAGGGAAACCGGCCACGGGCCTCATGGCACCACCGGCGGCGCGCCGAGATCCGTGCGCCGCAGCCCTGGGAGCGGCGGTCATCCGCGGCGGGTATGACCTCTCCCCTCACGTGGTAGTGTCCGCCGCCTATGTCGGATGTCGCCGCGGCGAGGCCCGCCAACGGGAACGGCCAGACCTTCTTCGGCCACCCCAAGGGGCTGCAGACGCTCTTCTTCACCGAGCTGTGGGAGCGCTTCAGCTACTACGGCATGCGGGCGTTCCTGGTGGTCTACATCGCGACCAGCGAGGCGCTGGGCGGCCTCGGCGAGAGCAAGGCGACCGCCGGCATCATCTACGGCCTCTACGGCTCCAGCATCTACCTGATGAGCCTGCCCGGCGGCTGGATCGCCGACCGCTTCATCGGCCAGCGCATGGCGGTGCTCGTCGGCGGCGTCATCATCATGTTCGGCCACGTCGCCCTGGCCATCCCCTCCCACACCTCGTTCTACGTCGGGCTGGTGCTGCTCGTGCTCGGCACCGGGCTCCTCAAGCCCAACGTCTCGACCATCGTCGGCCAGCTCTACGACAAGTCCGACAGCCGCCGCGACGCCGGCTACACGATCTACTACATGGGCATCAACATCGGCGCGCTCGCCGCGCCGCTCATCTGCGGCACGCTGCTCGCCGAGAGCCGCTGGCTGCGCGAGGCCCTCGCCGACGCCGGCCTGAGCCCCAACGCCGCCTGGCACTTCGGCTTCGGCGCCGCCGCGGTCGGCATGCTGGCCGGCGTCATCCAGTTCGTGCACGGCTGGAAGTACCTGGGCGACGCCGGCGCGCCGCCGAAGCGGGTCGCCGCCCACGACCGCGCCCCGATGCCGGCCGGGATGCTGGCCATCATGGCGGCCAGCGCCGCGCTCATCGGCGCCTTCATCTGGTGGCGCTTCGACGGCGCCGGCGTCACCAAGGAGACCATCGCCGACTGCTTCGGCTTCGGCCTCGGCATCATCTCGATCGCCACCTTCGCCAGCCTGCTCCGCTTCGTCGCCCGCGACGCCGACGAGCGCCGCCGGGTGTGGGCGATGATGGTGCTGTTCCTGGGCTGCCTGGCGTTCTTCGGCCTGTTCGAGCAGGCCGGCTCGACGCTGTCGCTGTTCGCGGAGGAGAAGGTCCACCGCGAGCTCCTGTTCTTCGACAACGTGCCGCAGAGCTTCTACCAGTCGCTCAACCCGGCCTACATCATCCTGCTGGCGCCGGTGTTCGCGCTCCTGTGGCTGCACCTGGCCCGCACCGGGCGCGAGCCGACCGCGGTGACCAAGTTCGCGATCGGCATGGTCATCACCGCGCTGTCGTTCGTGGTGCTGCTGCCGGCGCTGCTCGGGCCCATCGCCGACGGCGCGCGGGTCACCGGCCACTACCTGGTCGTGTTCTACCTGGTCTCGACCCTGGCCGAGCTGTGCATCTCGCCGGTCGGCCTGTCGACGATGAACAAGCTGGCCCCCGACCGCCTGGCCGGCTTCGTCATGGGCATCTGGTTCCTCGCCACCTCGGTTGGCTACTACATCGCCGGCCGCGCCGAGGCCGAGGTCGGATCGCTGGCCCGGCACCTCGACCTCCACCCGACCGCGGGCCTCTTCTACCTGCTCATCCTGTTCGCGCTGATGATCGCGCTGGTGCTCTACCTGCTCGCCGGCCCGGTCAAGCGCATGCTCGCGGTGCCGGCGGCCGGCGCGCCCACGTGATCGCGGCGCCTACTTGATCGCGACGGTGATCGTCGCGCCCTGGCACTTGCCGGCCTCGCTCACCTGCAGGAACGACGCCCCCTCCTGCGCCGTCAGCTCGTAGGTGAACGGCGACTTCGTCGAGCAGGCCTCGGCCATGAGCCCGCCGTCGCCGCCGTTCTGGTTGAGGAAGTGGAACGAGACGCAGGCCTCGTCGCCGGGTGAGCTGACCGCCAGCTCGATCGTGACCGGCTCGCCGCCGGGGATGTCGAGGCGGGCGTAGCCGCTGGTGTGGCACTGCGCCGCGGTGGAGAACGAGGCGCCGCGGCGGTAGACGACGGCGTCGGCCATGGTGTCGCCGAGCGCCGCGCCGCCACCGCCACCGCCGCCGCCGCCGGCGTTCTTCTTCACCACGCCGCACCCGACGACGGCGAGGGACAGGGCGAGACCGGCCAGGACCTTCGAGAGCTGCTTCATGTCCCGACCGAGACCCCGCCCGGCGGAGGTGACCGCGGCCGCGGGCGGCCCGGGTCCGGCGCCGGGTCAGCGTCGGCCGGGTCGGCCGACGGTCGGGGCCCGGGTCCGCGCCCGGTCAGCGCCCCGGTCAGCGCCGCAGGACGTAGGTGGGATCGCTCCCCGACGGCTCGCCGGGGCCGACGATGTCGAGGCCGAACCGCTCGAGCTTCTCGACGAGCTGCTCCATCCACGACACCGCGTCGACCACGCCCACCAGCTCGCTGATGGCGCGGGCGCTGAGCTGGTCGCGCTCGCCCAGGGCGTTCAGGACCTCGCGCTCGAGGCTGGAGATCTGGAAGTCGGCGGGCACCGTGCGGTCGACCAGGCGCCCGAGCCGCGCCGCCGCCGCCGGCCGCAGGCCGAGGCGGATGACCGCGTTCTGGGCGCCGGCCCCGGAGCTGTAGCCGAGCGCGGTCCGGCCACCGGCCACGGGGGCGTTGCGGGTGGTGCGCCGGCGCCGCCGCTGCTGCTGGTTCGTCGTCATCGGCATGGGCGTCCGCCGCAGCGCCGGGTTGGACGGCGGGGTCACGGTCATGCCGCCGTCGGAGCGGATGGGCCCCTGGGGCACGAACTCGGCGGCCGGCGCCGCCGGCACGTAGGCGGCCGCCTGGTGGCTGGGCACCGACACGGCGTGGGCCGGCCCGACCACGGTCGCCACCTGCGGATCGGGGAACACGGTGGCGGCCCCGGGCCCGGCGGGGTGGTACGGCGCCGGCGCGTGGGGCGTCGTCGACCCGACGTGGCCGTAGCCGTGGCCGCCGTGGCCGTGGGCCGGCAGCGGGGCCGCGGCCGGCGCCGCGTGCTGCGACGCCGCCACCGATGGATCCCACGCGCCGCCGCCGACCGGCGCGTCGGGCAGGTCGCGCGGCGAGCCCGGGGCCCAGTTGTTGGTGCGCTTGCGCTCGAAGGTCGGCGCCTCGTCGGCGAGGCGAGGCGCGTTGCCCTTGGCCCCGGCCAGGCGCTTCGCGGCCAGCTCGAGCTGCTCCTTGAGCTGCTGGGCCAGCCCGTCGACGGGCGGCTGGACGTGGACGCCCCACTCGCCGTTGGGGTCGATGCCGGCCGGGCCGATCGCGACCTCGGTGCCGTGGAGGACGATCGTCGGCCGGGTCTGGTCGGGGCTCTCGGCGTAGGCGCGCATGAGCACGCGTTGCTCCGCCCATCGCTCGGCCACCACCATGATCGAGCGGTAGTGGGTGGGCGGCGACGCGGGCGAGCGCAGCCATTCATCGACGATGCGGATGCGTGCCATCCCCTGGCGGAAGGATACACGAACGGCGCGGGCGGAAGGGGGCGGCCGGGGCGACCGCGAGCGCCCCCACGTTTTGCGCCCGGGACCGCGAGGGGTTAGCTTCGGGGGGTGCCCCCCTCGCTTCGTCGATTCCTCGTCGCCGTGACCCTGGCCACGCGCCCCGCCGCGGCCGTCGCGCTCGCCGCCTCGCTGGCCGCCTGCGGCGGCGGTCAGAAGGAGAGCAAGGAGCCGAAGGAGAAGCCGGCCAAGGCCGATCCGGCCCGGGCGCTGGCCGAGGCCCGCGCCGCCGCCAAGGCCGGCGAGCTCTCCATCGCCGACGAGAAGTACACCGAGGCCGCCAAGGGCAAGGCCGACGTCGCCATCATCGAGGAGCACGTCGGCTTCCTCCTCGCCAGCGCGCTGCCCGATCGCGCGGTCGAGGTCGCGCGTCGCTACTACGACATCAACCCGGCCGAGCCCCGCGCCGGGCTGCTCTACGTCCACGCCCTCATCGGCGCCGGCGACTTCGCCACCGCGATCGAGGTCGCCACCGGCGTCGTCGACCTCGCCGGCAAGAGCGCGGCCGGCTACGAGGCCCGCGGCCGCGCCCTGGTGATGGCCGGCAAGCTCGAGGAGGGGATCGAGGACCTGCGCAAGGCGGTCGAGCTCGAGCCCCGGAACGCCGGCCACCTCACCTCCCTGGGCTCGGCCCTGGAGCAGGCGAAGAAGCCCGACGAGGCGGCGCTGCAGCTCCGCGCCGCCATCGAGGCCGATCCGCAGAACGCGCGGGCGCTGCGGCTGCTCGGCGTGGTGCGGCGCGCCCAGTTCGAGACCCAGGAGTCGGTGTCGTGGCTGATGAAGGCGACCAAGGCCGATCCCACCGACGCCGAGGCCTGGTTCCAGCTCGCGGTGTCGCAGAACGACATGTCCGACAACCTCGAGGCCGAGGACAGCGCGCAGAAGGCCACGGCGCTGGCGCCGACGGTGTCGCGCTACTGGTACGTGTACGGGGAGATGCTGCGCATCAACAAGAAGGTCGACGAGTCGATCGCGGCCTACCGGCGCGCGATCGACGCCCGGCCGCCCCACCCCAAGGCCGCGGGCAAGCTGGCCAAGGTGCTGTACGAGAACGACCGGCCGGCCGAGGCCGAGGTCTTCCTCACCGACCTGCTGCAGACCGATCGCAACAACCCCGACCTCTGGTTCAACCTCGGCTTCGCCTACGCCGCGCAGAAGAAGACCAAGCTGGCGATCGAGGCGCTGGAGAAGTTCCTCGAGCTGGCGTCGAAGGACGACGGCCTGCGCAAGGCCGCCGAGGCCGAGCTCAAGATCCTGAAGCGGCGGCGGTAGCGGACCCGGCGCGGGCAGCGGCTCCGCGCGATTGTTCCGGGGGCGCATCGGTGTGGCGCGCGGGCGCGGCTTGTGGCCGCCGCCGGGCGCGTCATCATGGTGCGATGAGACGACGCGACGCGCTCCGCGCGCTGGCGGGGCTGCCGCTCCTGGCCGCGGCGTGTCGCCAGGAGCCCACCATGTCCGCCACCACCACGTCCCCCACCGCGCCGATGCCGGTCATCTTCCTGGCCCACGGCGCGCCCATGCTGCTCGACGACGCGGGCTGGGTCGGCGGGCTGGCGGCGTGGGCGCGCGCCCTGCCGCGCCCGCGCGCGATCCTGATGGTGTCGGCGCACTGGGACGAGCGCCCGCTGCGCATCGGCGCCACCACGCCGCAGCCGCTGGTCTACGACTTCTACGGCTTCCCCGACAAGTTCTACCGTCTGCAGTACCCGTCGCCGGGGGCGCCGGCGCTGGCCGACCGCGTCGCCGAGCTGGCCCGCGCCGCCGGTCGCCCCTTCGAGCGGGCGCCGCGCGGGCTCGATCACGGCGCCTACATCCCGCTCATGGCGATGTACCCGGCCGCCGACGTCCCGGTGCTGCAGGTGTCGTTGCCCGGGCTCGACGCCGCCGACCTCGTCGCGTTCGGCCGCGAGCTGGCGCCGCTGCGCCGCGAGGGCGTGCTCGTCGTCGGCAGCGGCTTCCTCACCCACAACATGCGCGAGGGCTTCCACGGCGATCGCCCCGCCGGCTGGGCGCTGGAGTTCGACGCCTGGGCCGCCGACGCCCTGCGCCGCCGCGACGTCGACGCCCTCGTCGACTTCCACGTCCGCGCCCCGGCCGCCCGCCGCGCCCTGCCGACCTGGGAGCACTACGCGCCGGTGCTGGTCTCGGTCGGCGCCGCCATCGACGATCCCGCGGCCGCGCCCACCTTCCCCATCGAGGGCTGGTGGCACCTGGCGCCGTCGTTCACGAAGCGCTCGCTGCAGCTCGGCTAGCCGGGGCGTCGCCGAGGCGCGCTCCGGCGCCGGGCGATGGTCTAGACTCGGAGGCATGACCAGCGTCGGGGGTGCGATCGTCGCGGTGTGCCTGGGGGTCGTGGTCGTGGGGTGCAAGGCCAAGGACAAGGCGGCGCCGCTGCCGCTCCTGACCGCGCAGGCGCCGGCGATGACGGACGGGGCGCGCGTGCTGGGCGAGGACGTCGCGGCGCCGCCGGTGCTGGTGCTGGTCGGGCCCGACGGGGCGGTGGCGGTGGCGGACGCGCCGCGGGGCGCCGACGCGTGGACGGAGCTCGGCACCCGGCGGCCACGCACGCGCGGCGAGCCGGTCGCGCCGGGGGAGCTGGAGGCGGTCGCGATGCTCATCCGGGAGGCGGTCGCGCTCGAGCTGCGGATCGAGCCGCGCCTCGCCGCGCGACGCACGGGCGGGCCGGCGGCCGACGTCGCGATCGCCGCCGCCCGGCCGCCGCTCGACGAGGAGGACCCGCCACCGCCCGAGGAGGAGGAAGCGGAAGCGCCGCCCCTCGCTCCCGGCGACCGGTTCGCGACCACCGAGAGCAAGATGGGCAAGCGGGACTCCGATCGGGCCGAGGGCCAGTACCGGATGAAGCGCCACGCCGACGACCCCGCGCTCGCCCGCGCGCGCGCGATCGAGGAGGCGCGCGCGGCCGGGATCCTCGGCGCGGTCCGCGACCAACCCGACGGCTTCGGCTTCGGTCGCAGCGGCGGGGCCCGCCCGATCCTCGACGATCCCGATCCAGCGCTGCCCACCCGCGTCGCCGGGGCGATCGGCGGCACCGTCGAGCCGGGGACCGATCGCTTCGACGTGCTGGTGGTGGCCTCGCCCCGGGCGCCGGCCTCGGCGCTGCTCGAGGTCGTGACCGCCATCCCGGGCGCGCTGCTCGCGGTGGTCCACGAGGAGCGGTTGCGCGCGCTGCGCGTGGGCTTCCCGCGCCGGGTTTTCGGGGGGCTGGACGACGCCCGACCGAGCTGGGCGTGGATCGAGGTCCGGCTCGGCGGCGACGGCGTGGCGATCGAGGCCGTGCCGGGGCCGGCGACGACGGTGCCGTGGGTGCAGGGCCAGGTCGACGGCGCGGCGGTGGCGCGCGCCTACCAGGAGGCGAGGGCCCGGCTCGGCGAGGCGCGGCGCGACGTCGATGTCCTGGTCGCGGAGGGGGCCGAGGTCCAGCACCTGGTCGACGCGCTGGCGGCGCTCGACGGCGCGGGCGCCCTCGTGGTCTCGCTGGGGAAGGCGCCGGCCGCGGGCAGCCCCGAGGCCGGCAAGCGCGGCCGGCGGATCGCGAGCGTGCGCCCCGGACAGCTCCAGGTCGTCGGCGACCTCGACAAGGCCCACGTCCGGCGGCGGATCCGGGAGGAGCTGCCGGCGATCAAGGTCTGCTACGAGCGCGCGATCGCGAGCCGCCCGGAGCTGGCCGGGACCGTCAACACCCAGTTCTTCGTCGCGCCGAGCGGCGTGGTCGAGTCGGCGTCGGCGAACGGGGTCGATCCGGAGGTCGCGAGCTGCGTGGCCGACGCGGTGCGCGCGATCGAGTTCCCGCGCCCCGGCGGCGGTGGTGGGGCCCAGGTCTTCTACCCCTTCACGTTCCGCTACTGAGTCGCGACGCGGCTTCCGGGAGACCCGCGACCCGACGTCGGGCCAGGGCGGCCGGGGCGGCCAGGGCGGCACGCGGCGTGCAGTGATCGGCCACAGGATGCGGGTCCTCACCGTCGCCGCGCTGGTGCTCCTGGTCGGCCTCGGCGCCGCGGTCGGCCCGGCTCGGGGCGGTGACGCGGCCGGGGCCGCGGCGGCCGGACCGCCGGCGCTGGAGGTGTTCGTCAAGCCCGACTGCGTGCACTGCGAGCGCGCCAAGGGCTGGCTGGGCGAGCTGCGCGCGCGGCGGCCGGAGCTCGTCGTCGTCGTCCGCGACGTCGCGGCCGATCCGGAGGCCCGGGCGCGGCTGGTGGCGCTGGCCGCGCGCGCGGACGTCGTGGCCGCGGTGCCGGCGTTCGTGGTCGGCGACCGCCTGGTGGTGGGCTTCGACGGACCGGCGGCCACCGGCGCCACGGTCGAGGCCTGGCTGGACGCCCGCGACGTGGGCGTCGACACGATCGAGCTGCCGTGGTTCGGCACCACGACCGTGCGCGACCTCGGCCTGCCGCTGTTCACGATCGTGGTCGGGCTGGTCGACGGCTTCAACCCGTGCGCGATGTGGGTCCTCCTGTTCCTGCTCTCGCTCCTGGTCAACGTGCGCAGCCGCCGCCGCATGCTGCTGGTGGCCGGCACGTTCGTCGTCATCAGCGGCGTCGCCTACTACCTGTTCATGGCGGCGTGGCTGGGCGTGTTCCTCGTCATCGGCGTCTCGCGCGGCCTGCAGCTCGCGCTGGGCGTGGTCGCCCTCGGGATCGGCGGCCTCCCCCTCAAGGACGGCGTGCGGCCCGGCCGCGGGCCGTCGCTGTCCATCCCCCAGGCCGCCAAGCCCGGCATCTACGCGCGGGTGCGTCGCATCGTGCAGGCCGAGAACCTGCGGGGCGCGCTCGTCGCCACGGTCACGCTCGCGGTCGCGGTCAACCTGGTCGAGCTCCTGTGCACCGCCGGCCTGCCGGCGCTGTACACGCAGATCCTCACCGCCCAGGGCCTGTCGCCCGCGGCCTACCACGGCTACCTCGCGCTCTACATCCTGGCCTACATGTTCGACGACGCGCTCATGGTCGGCATCGCCGTCGTCACCCTCGGTCGCCACAAGCTGCAGGAGCGCGGCGGTCGTATCCTCCAGCTCGTCAGCGGCGCGGTCATGCTCGTGCTCGGCCTCCTCCTCCTGTTCCAGCCCGGCTGGCTGAGCTTCCGCTGAGCCGCGCCCCGCGTCGCTCAGTCGTCGTCGCCGTCGTCGCCGGCCGCCGCGGCGGTGGCCGGCGCGCGCAGGCGGACCGAGGGCGGCGGGTCGGTGTCGTAGTCGACCCAGCCCGGGTCGGGGTCGCGCCGGTTGCGCAGGCGGATGGGCGTGCCGCGCCGGGTGTCCTTGGCGTCGAGCCAGCCCGCCGGCACCTGCGGGTGCGACCACTCGAAGACGAAGCGGGCGTCGCGCGGCGACAGGTTGACGCAGCCCTGGCTGCGCGGCTTGCCGAAGCTGTCGTGCCAGTAGACGCCGTGGACGGCGTAGTACTTGCGGAAGCGCATGGAGAACGGGACGTCGGGCAGGTCCCACTCGCCGAGCGACACGTCGGGCGCCTTGAGCCGCGTGCGCGCCAGCTTCTTCTCGATGCGGTGGATGCCGGTGGGCGTCGAGCGGCCCTTGCCGGTCGAGACCAGCGTGGCGTAGACCGGGACGTCGCCCTCGTAGGCGACCAGCACCTGCTGATCGAGGTCGACGTCGAGCCAGCGCTCGTCGGCGGCCACCCCGTCGGGGCGCGGGCTCGGGGCGGCCACCCGCAGCTCGTCGAGGCCGACCCACGCGCCGGCGCCGATCCGGGCGAAGCCGCCCTGGCGCTCGAGCACCGGGACGAGCTCGCGGCGCACCAGCACCCGCAGCTCGCGGGCGCGGGCGTCGGGCGCGGCGCGCACGCTGACCATCGCGTCGCGGCGGCGGGGCGTGACCCAGGCGAACGGCCACCCCGGCGGCGACGGCGCGCGCAGGTCGACGCCGGCGAAGGTCGACGGCCGGCGCAGCTCGATGGCGGCCTCGGCGACCAGGCCGTGCTCGGTCTCCCGGTACGCGACGTCGCCGACCACGATCCGGGCGCCGGGCTCGCGCACCATCGTCCAGCCGCGCAGCGTGCGCGCCGGCCGCCCGCGGCGGATCGCGCGCACCGAGGCGAAGGCGCGGGCCCCGGCGGGCACCACGCCCAGGAGCTCCTTGGCCTCGGTCTCGGCGACGATGCGTCCGGGCTCGAGCGTCGCCGCCGGCGGGTCGGCGCTGGGCGCCAGGTCGCGGGCGCAGGCCCAGCCGTGGGGCTCGATCGCCAGCCAGGCCTGGCAGCGGTCGCGGGAGGCGACGATGCGCGTCCACGCCACCCGGGTGCCGCGCGCCAGCTTGCCCACGCGGCGGCCCTTGCCGCCGGGCTGGGCGTAGACCTTGCTCGCGGTCCGGACGGTGGCCGAGCGGGTGGTGGCGGGCCAGCGCAGGTCGGCCGCGGTCAGCTCGGCGCCGGCCGCCGGACGGCGGCCGCGGCCCCGCGCCTCGGCGACGGCGGTCAGCGCGCCGAGCACGGCCACGGCGACCAGCCGTCGCGGACACCCCCACCCGGGCGACATCCGGCGAGCGTACCGCGGGGAGGCGCGGCGCGTCCCACGCCGCGTCAGTTGCAGTAGGTCACCCGCAGGTAGGGCGGGTTGGCGTCGGCCACGCCGCTGAAGTAGGCGTAGGAGTACGTGGTGGCCGCGTTGTCGACGCCGAGGGTGAGGAAGTTGTCGGCCAGCTCGGCCTCGACCGCGCCCGGCAGGAGGGTGAGCGGGAACGTCGCGTACGCGCCCTGGGTCGGCGTGAGCAGCGACGAGACCTGGGGGATGGAGCGCGGCAGCTCGGTGACCAGGACGGTGGCCGCCTGCCAGTCGTTGGCGGTGCTGTACTGCATGCGCACCTGCGGCGCGTTGTAGACGGTCTGGGCGTAGGCGTGGAACGACGCCGCGCTCACCTGCGCGTCGTCGGGGATCGCGGTCAGGTCGAATTTCACCCAACCGGTGAGGTCGTAGTCGGGTGGCGACTCGTAGGCGCGGAAGTAGCTGTCGCGCCACTCGCCCGGGGCGGCGTAGTTGAAGCTGACGTGCTGGCTGCCGTAGACGTCGACGGTCCGGATGGTGCACGGACCGAAGGTGGCGATCACCGCGACCGGCGCGGTCATCGTCAGCGCGCACGTCGCGCCGCTGCAGCCGCCCGACCAACCGTCGAAGCGCGACCCGGGGGCCGGGGTCGCGGACAGGGTCACCGGCGTCCCGTGGGCGTAGGCCTCGCTGCAGTCGCTGCCGCAGGTGATGCCGGGCGGCGCCGAGGTGACCGTGCCCGAGCCGGTGCCGGCGAGCGCCACGGTCAGGGTGTGCCGGCTCACCGCGAAGGTCGCGGTCACGGTGAGGTCGCCGGTGACGGTGACGGTGCAGGTCGGGGCCGCGCCGCTGCAGCCCCCGCCCGACCAGCCGGTCAGCGAGGAGCCGCTGGCGGCGGTCGCGGTCAGGGTCACGCTGGTCCCGGCCGGGTAGCTCTCGCTGCAGTCCGAGCCGCAACTGATCCCGGCCGGGCTCGAGGTGACGGTGCCGTCGCCGTCGACCACCACCGTCAGCGCCGCAGGCGCGGCGTCGACGTCGTCGGAGTGGACCTCGCCGCAGGCGCCGACCAGACCTGCCGTCAAGAGCGCGAGGGGAGCGAGGCGACGCGTGAGGCGACGAGCGAGGCGACGCATGATCGCACGATGGGGATGACCCGCCGCCCGGCCATGCGGCGCGTTGACGCTGGCGGCGCGCCGGCGCGCTCGACCATCGAGGGCGCGCGCAGGCCGTGCGCGGCACCCCGCCGCGGCGCACTACTTGCGGGCGAGCGCGCGCGCGGTGGCGTCGAGGAGCGGCCGCGCGCTGACCGGCGCGCCGGTGGCGTGCTCCATCCACACGTCGGGGCGGACGGCGCCGAGGCGAGCCATGCGCGTGAACTCGGCGGCGAAGGTGCGGGCGTCCTTGCCGCGCAGGTGCTCCTCGATCTGGAAGGCGATCAGGTGGCCGAGCACGTAGTTGAACAGGTACAGCGGCGAGGCGATCGTGTGCGAGTAGACGCCGAGCAGCGTGGTCTCGCCGCGGCCGCCCAGCACCGGCGCGTAGTGCCGGTCCCAGGTCTCGCGGGCGATGCGCACGGTGGCGTCGCGGAGCTCGGCGGCGGTGGCGTCGGGGTGGTCGTAGAGCCAGCGCCACACGTCGATCTCGACCAGCGCCGAGCCCGCGATCTCGCGCGTGTTCCAGTAGGCGTCGAGCACCCGCAGGCGCTCGGCGTCGCCGCCCCGGGCCGGACGCCCCAGCAGCGCGAGATCGCGGGCCTGGAACAGGAAGGCCAGGGCCTCGGTGAACGCGGTGTTGGGCACGCCGGCGAGCAGCGTGTGATCGACCTCGTACAGCGACAGGTACTGCTCGACGTTGTGGCCGAGCTCGTGGATCGCGATGTTGTAGCCCTTGTAGTCCATGCCGCCGGCGGCGACCCGGGTGCGGAGGCGGGGCTTGTCGCCGCGGCGGCGCGCGTACATGGCGTGGCCGGCGCCGCGCGAGGGGTCGACGTCGATGTGGGCCGCCATCGTCTTCGCCTGGGCGGCGGTGAAGCCGAGGTCGCGCAGGATCCGCGGCAGGTCGGCGGCGAACGCCGCGGCGGTCGGGTAGCGGCGGCGGGTGAGGGCGTCGAGCTCGGCCTCGGCCACGCCGCCGCCGCCGAACTCGAACCACAGGTCCTGGGGCCCGAGGGGCCGGCCGAGGCGGACCTCGATCGCGCGCGCGGCCTCGGCCGCCAGCGGCGACTCGAGCAGCTCGACGATGAGCGCCCGGACCCGCGCCTCGGGCAGCTCGGCGTCGTCGAAGGCCCGCGCCAGCCGGGTCGGCGCGGTCGGCACGTGGCGATCGGCGGCGCGGCCGGCGGCGAAGTGGGCCCGCACCTTGGCGAAGCGGACGTCGTCCTCGCGGCCCGGCGACGGCGCCGCCGGCCGGATGGCGCTGACCGGCGGCGCGTCGGGCTCGACGGTGTCCGCGGGCGCGGCGGTGACGGCGCCGGTGAACGGGTTCCAGTCGAGCCGCGGGTTGTCGATCACCGCCCGCGGGATCTCCTGGGTGACGATGCGCTCCATCACCTTCAGGATCGTGCGCTGACGGGCGACGGCGTCGGGCAGGGCGTAGCTGGCCTTGAGCTCGTCGCGCAGGTTCCAGTGGCTGATCAGCCGCTGACCGCGGGGGAAGCGGCGGGCCCCGTCCTCGCCCAGGACGTGGTGCATCCACAGGTTGTAGCCGGCGATGTAGTGATCGGCGTCGGCCTCGGCGGCGTCGAGGCCGGCCAGCACCTCGCCCGGCACCCGGCGGTCGAAGCGTCCGGTCAACCGGACCTCGGCCCACTGCCGCCGGCTGTAGCCGCGGCCGTCGCGCATGCGCTCGTCGAGGGTGGGCTGCGGGAAGTTGAGCAGCGCCGCGAACGCGATCTTGGTCGCGAACAGGTCCTCGGTCAGGTGGGCGCCGGGGCTGAGGGCGGCCAGCAGCGGGTCGATCGGCAGGAGCGGCCCGGTGTCGACGTCGGTGTGCCAGCGCAGCGAGCGCGACAGCTCGAGCACGAGGCCGTCGAGCTGCTCGAGCTGCTGCTCGAGGCGGGCGAACAGGGCGTCGACCTCGGCCGGCGTCGCCGCGAACTGCGCGGTCACGAACGCGACCAGATCGCCATCCGCCGGCCGCCACAGGCGGGCGACCTGCGCGACGCCGCGCTCGATGCGGGCGCGGTGGACCTCGCCGTGGCGCTCGAGGAGCGCCCGGGTCGCGGCGGCGACGGTGGCGGCGTCGACGGTCACGGGCTCACCGCGGGCCGGCGGGGCGGCGGCCGGCGGGTCGGCCGCCGCCGGCGGCATGGGCGCGGGCTCGACCGGGCGGGGCGATCGCGACGGGCCAGGGCAGGCGGCGACCAGGGCGAGCGCCGGGGCGAGCGCGACGAGCGAGCGAGCGGGCAGCACGCCGGCATCGTGGCGCGCCGACGGCCGCGGTGCAACGCCGCCGCCGCCACCCTCACATCCGCTTGCGCACGGCGGCGGCGTGCTTGCGCACCACCGGGCTCTTGTGGTGCCGGGCGGCGTGCTCGAGGTGCTTCCGCGCCGGCGCGCCGATGGTCGTGCGCAGGAAGTAGCTGGCCTTGGCGCGGGTGAGCGAGCTGCCGAGCATGGCGATGACGTTGCGGATGAGCGTCGCGTTCTTGCGGTACGCCGGGGCGCGCTTGATCGCGGCCTGGTAGTGCTCGAGGGCCACCGACCACCAGCGCTGCTCGTGGTAGAGGTTGCCGAGCAGGTAGGGCAGGTTGGCGTTTTTCGGCTGCCGCTTCCACAGGGCGCGCAGCCCGGCGATGGCCTCGTCGCGGTGACCGGCGCGGGCCAGGGCCATGGCCTGGGCCGCGGTCCGCGGCGGCGGCCGGGTGACCGCGGGCGGCGGCGCGGGCGGCGGCGCGGGCGTGACCCCGACACCGCCGGCCTCGCCCTCGTCGTCGTCGGCGGCGGTGGCGGCGTCCCCGGGCTCGATCTCCGGATCGGCCGGCTCGAGCTGGATGTCGTCCTCGTCGATCGCTGGATCGCCCACCGCCTCGAGCGCGGCGCTCGCGCCGCCGGCGGCGCCGTCTGCCGGGCCGGCGGCGCCGTCCGCCGGGCCGGCCGCCCCGCCG
>CAADGB010000452.1 GCA_900696455.1 uncultured delta proteobacterium | reverse complement strand
GGGCGCCCGGCGCCGGCGCGACGCGGTCGTGGTCGGGGCCCGATCCATGCGTCCGGCTCCCGGACATCCCCCCGGCCACCACGACGACCGCGGCCAGGGCCGCCGCGACCGCGGTCGCGCCGCCGAGGGTCCAGGCGCGGCGTCGTCGGCGGCGCGCGCCGTCGACGGCCGCGGCCACCCCGGCGGCCAGCCGGGCCCAGTCCGGCTCGTGGTCGGCCGGGTGGGCGTCGCGTACGGCGCGCAGGGTCGCCCGCGCCTCGTCGAGGGTGCGCGCGGCCCCGGGGTCGGTGGCGACGAGCGCCTCGACCGCGCGGCGCTCGTCGGCCGACAGGGCGGCCGGGGCGTCGGCGTAGGCGGCGAGCAGCTCGTCGGCGGCCGGGGCGCGGTCGTCGGCGGCCGGGGCGCGGCCAGGGTCGTCGGGGCGTCGCGCGGCGGTCACGTCGGCTCCTCCTCCGAGGATGCCCGGTCGGCGACGTCGCCGCCAGCGCCCAGCACCTCGCGCAGCCGCTTGACCGCGTAGTGGAAGCTGACCTTGGCCGCGTTCTCGGTGCAGTCGGCGAGCGCCGCCACCTCGCGGAACGACAGGTCGTCGAAGACCCGCAGCTCGAGCACCAGCCGCTGCCGCGGCGGCAGCTCGGCCACCGCGGCGCGCAGGGCGCGCCGGCGCTCGGCGTCGAGGAGCGCGACCGGCGCCACGGCCTCGGCGGCGAGCTCGGCGCCGGCGTCGTCGGTCGGCAGCTCGCGGGCGCGGTCGCGCAGGTGGTTGAGGGCGGCGTTGATGCCGATGCGGTAGAGCCAGGTGCGGACGCTGGCCTCGCCGCGAAAGCGCTCGAGCGCGCCCAGCGCGCGCACGAAGGCCTGCTGGGTGACGTCGGCGGCGTCGTCATCGTGGCGGACGTAGCGCCGGACCAGGCGCCACAGCCCGCGCTGGTGGCGCCGGACCAGGAGGTCGAAGGCGTCCCGGTGGCCGCGGCGGGCGCGCGCCACCAGCGCGGCGTCGGCGTCCACGCCGTCGCGCCCGGCCGTCGCGCCGTCGCGCCCGGCCACCCGGGCGCCGGGCGCGGCCTCGTCGTCGTCGTTGTCGTCGGGCGCGCTCACCGCGGCGTCCGCGCCGACGGGGGCGGTGGCGAGCCAGGGTAGCCGCAGCACGGACTCCACGAGGATCGGACCCGCGGCTTGCGCCCGGGGTTACGCGGGCGTAGGCTGCCCGGCCAACTAGCCTCGATCGCTGGAGTTTCTCCCATGCTCAACCCCGACCGCATGGACGACGTCGCCCGCCGTGGCGACCACGTCCGGCCTGCCATCGACGCCTGGCGCACCGTCGACGAGCGACGGCGACGCCTCCAGGGCGAGCTCGACGACCTGCGCAGGTCCCGCAACGCCGCCAATGATCGCATGGCGAAGCTCGACAAGAAATCGCCGGAGTTCGCGGCGGCGCGCGACGAGCTGCGGGCGCTGTCGTCGCGGATCAAGGACGGCGAGGGCGAGCTGGGCCGGCTCGAGGTCGAGGCCCAGGACCTCCTGCTCGGGTTGCCCAACGCGCCGCACGCGTCGGTGCCGGCGGGCGCGTCGAGCGACGACAACCGCGTCGAGCGGGTGTGGGGCGAGGCGCCGCGCTTCGACGTCCCGCCGCGGGACCACCACGATCTCGGCCAGGGCCTCGGCATCCTCGACTTCGACGCCGGCACCCGGCTGTCGGGGGCGCGCTTCACCGTGCTGCGGGGCTGGGGGGCGCGCCTCACCCGCGCGCTCATCAACTACATGATCGACCTCCACACCGGCGCGGGCTACGACGAGGTGTGGCCGCCGGCGCTGGTGCGGCGCAGCGCGCTGCGCGGCACCGGCCAGCTCCCCAAGTTCGAGGCCGACCTGTTCAAGCTCGCGCCGTCGGCGCCGCCCGGGCCCGACGACCTCCCCGATCACGATCTGTTCCTGTCGCCCACCGCCGAGGTCCAGGTCACCAACCTGCACGCCGATCACATCTTCGAGCCCGGCGAGCTGCCGCGGCGGTACTGCGCCTACGCGCCGTGCTTCCGCGCCGAGGCCGGCCCCGCCGGCAAGGACACCCGCGGCCTCATCCGCCAGCACCAGTTCGACAAGGTCGAGCTCGTCAAGTTCGTCGCCCCCGAGACCAGCTACGACGAGCTCGAGTCCCTGCGCGATCAGGCCGAGCGCGTGCTGCAGGGTCTCGGCCTCCACTACCGCGTGGTCACGCTGTGCACGGGCGACCTGAGCGCGACCGCGGCCAAGACCTACGACCTCGAGGTCTGGCTGCCCGGGCAGGCCGCGTTCCGCGAGATCTCGTCGTGCTCCAACTTCGAGGACTACCAGGCGCGGCGGGCGAAGATCCGCTACCGGCCCGGCGCCGGGGACAAGCCGCGGCCGGTCCACACCCTCAACGGCTCGGGCCGCGCGGTGGGCCGGACCCTGGTGGCGATCCTGGAGCAGTACCAGGCGGCCGACGGCTCGGTCGCGGTGCCACCCGCCCTGCGACCGTATGTGGGCGGCGTCGAACGGATTTCGCCGCCACAAAAACCGTCCGCATGATCCTTTACAAGAGGGGGACCATCCATATACTGCGCGGACCTCTGGGGTTCCTGGAGGAGTGGCCGAGCGGTCGAAGGCAGCGGTCTTGAAAACCGCCGAGCGCAAGCTCCGGGGGTTCGAATCCCTCCTCCTCCGCCAGGCTGACAACCGAATAGCTCGATCGTCGTCTTGCCTGTGTGGCCATGGCCCGGCCATCTCTGGAGGAGACCCGCGGTCATGGGCCAGACATCGCCAGACGCCTGGAGAGATGGCCGAGTGGCTGAAGGCACCGGTTTGCTAAACCGGCGTATGGGGGATTCCCTGTACCGAGGGTTCGAATCCCTCTCTCTCCGCGACCCATTTCTCCGTCCGACTCTCCGTTCGCCGCGGGGCCGCGGCACTGTCTTCATCTGGATCCGTAGCTCAATGGATAGAGCACCGGTCTACGGAACCGGGGGTTAGAGGTTCGACCCCTCTCGGATCCGCGCATGTACGAGGAGCTGATGACGCTGGCGCTCGACGAGGCCCGCCTGGCTGGCCTGGCCGGGGACGTGCCCGTGGGAGCGGTCATCGTCGATGACGATGGCGTCGTCCTGGGACGTGGGCGCAACCGCCGCGAGGAGCGCGGAGACCCCACGGCTCACGCCGAGGTCGAGGCGCTGCGCGCGGCGGCGGCCCGGCTCGGTCACTGGCGGGTCGAGGCCACGCTGGTGGTGACCCAGGAGCCCTGCCCGATGTGCGCGGGCGCCATCGTCAACGCCCGGGTGAAGCGGCTGGTGTACGGCTGCCCCAACCCCAAGGCGGGCGCGGTGGCGACCCTCTACCAGCTCTGCACCGACCCGCGGCTCAACCACCGCGTCGAGGTGCTCGGCCCGGTCCGCGCCGAGGAGTGCGCCGCCCAGCTCAAGCGCTTCTTCGAGGCGCTCCGCCTGGCCGGCGAGAAGTGATTCTGGAGGGGTGTCCGAGTGGTCGAAGGTGCCTGTTTCGAAAGCAGGTAGGCGAAAGCCTCGGGAGTTCGAATCTCCCCCCCTCCGCAAGCCTCCGTCGCGCCCCGCGGCGGAAAACCGTCCTGGCTCCTCGCGACCACCACCTGGGGGCGTGAGGCGCCGCCTCTGGAGAGGTGACCGAGTGGCCGAAGGTGCACGATTGGAAATCGTGTGCACCCAAAAGGTGCCGAGGGTTCGAATCCCTCCCTCTCCGCCACGTCCACTTCACTTCACCGCCACACGTTCGACGATCGAGCTGGGATCGTTTCATGGTCCCGGGTGACGCAACGTCTGTGAACCCCGCCAGGCCCGGAAGGGAGCAACGGTAACGGAACGAGCGGGTGCCTGGGGCCACCTTTTTTTCGGCCGGGAGGCTATACAGTCCGGCGACGCGCGGCGACGCGCGTCGTCGATCCTGGTCATCGGCATGTCCTACCTCGTCCTCGCCCGCAAGTATCGCCCGTCGACGTTCTCCGAGGTCGTGGGCCAGGAGCACGTCACGCGGACGCTCGCCAACGCGTTCGCCAGCGGTCGCGTCCACCACGCCTTCCTGTTCTGCGGCCCGCGCGGCGTCGGCAAGACCACGCTCGCCCGCATCCTCGGCAAGGCCCTCAACTGCGAGCGCGGCCCCACCGCCGAGCCGTGCGGGACGTGCAGCGCGTGCACGACGATCGGCGCCGGCAACGCCGTCGACTACCACGAGATGGACGGCGCCTCGAACCGCGGCATCGACGCGATCCGCGACCTGACCGAGGCCGTGCGCTACCAGCCGGCGGTGCTGCGCAAGAAGGTCTACGTCATCGACGAGGTCCACATGTTGACGACGGAGGCCTTCAACGCGTTGCTCAAGACGCTGGAGGAGCCGCCGCCGCACGTCACCTTCGTGCTCGCCACCACCGAGCCGCACAAGGTGCCGGTCACGATCCTGTCGCGGTGCCAGCGCTACGACTTCAAGCTGGTGCCGGCGGCGCGCCTCCACGCCCACCTCACGCGCATCTTCGCCGCCGAGGGGCTGACGGTCGAGCCGGCGGCGCTGTCGCTGATCGTCCGCGAGTCCGGCGGCTCGGCCCGCGACGCCCTGTCCCTGAGCGATCAGCTCATCGCGTTCGTCGGGCAGGCGGCGATCACCGAGGCCCACGTCGCCGAGGTGCTCGGCGTCGCCGACCGGGCGCTGACCCGGGGCCTGGTGACGGCGCTGGTCGCCGGCGACGCCGGCGCGGCGCTGGTGGCGGCCGACGCCGCGGGCGGCCGCGGCGTCGACGAGGTCCAGCTCGCGCGCGCGGTGGTGCGCTACCTGCGCGACCTGTCGGTGCTGCAGGTGGCGCAGGGCGCGGCGACGGTGGGCGAGCTGGTCGAGGCCACCGACGACGAGCGGGCGGCGATTGCGGCCGAGGCCGGCGCGATCGAGCGCGGGCGCCTGCTGCAGATGTTCGAGCGGATGCTGCGCGCGTGCGCCGACCTCGCCACCTCGATGCAGCCGCGCCTGGTGCTCGAGCTCGCGCTGATCGACGTGGCGACCGCCGAGCCGCTGGTGCCGCTGGGCGATCTGATCGAGCGGCTCGGCGAGCTGGAGGGCCGCGTCGGGGGGGGGGGCGTCGGCGGTGGGGGCGGGGGGGCCGGACCGCGGGCGAGCGCGGGCGGACGCGCGGCGTCGCCGGCGTCGCCGACGCGGCCGGTGACGCGCGCGACGCCGGCGCCGGCGGCGGCCCCGATGTCGACGTCGGCGACGTCGGGTTCGGTGACGGGTACGGGTTCGGTGACGGGTACGGGCTCGGTGACGGGTACGGGCTCGGTGACGGGTACGGGCTCGGTGACGGGTACGGGCTCGGTGACGGGTACGGGCTCGGTGACGGGT
>CAADGB010000451.1 GCA_900696455.1 uncultured delta proteobacterium | reverse complement strand
CGCCGCCGGCGGCACGCCGGCCTTCGACGCCGGCGGCGGGACCGGCGCCGCGGGCGCCATCGTGGCCGGCGCGGGCGCCAGCAGCATCGTCGGCGCCGGCGGCGGGGGCGGCGGGGTCGGCGCCATCGCGGTGCGCGGCGCGATCAGCGGCGCGGGCTCGATCTCGCCGGCGCCGACGCCGTTGTGACCTCGCCGTGACCTCGCCGCGCGCCCGCGGGCGGCCGGCGCCGTCAGCAGCGCAGCCAGAACTCCTCGCCCATGCCGAACCAGTCGTCGACGTCGATCGCCGGCAGCCCCTCGGGCTCGATCCGGCCGCGCAGGGTGCCGAACGGGCCGCGGTAGCGGCTCTCCATCACCAGCGCGTTGACGCGGACCTCGCCGGGCACGGTCGGCGCGAAGGTCAGGTCGACCCGGCCCGCGGCGTCGCGGACCTGCCACAGCTCGTCCGGCTCCCGGACGCGCAGCCGGGTGAAGGTCACCGCCGGCAGCCGGCCGATCCGATCGTCGATCCACGCGCAGTTCTCGTTGTGGCGCTCGGGCGCGCGGCACTGGTTGCGGGTGAGGTTGAGGCCGAGGGCGCGGCCGGCGCCGTCGAAGGTGGCGCTGGTCACCCAGTCCCAGCGCATGACGTACGGGTAGTAGCCCTTGTGGTCGTCGAGCAGGGCGAGGGCGGTGGTCGGGGTCAGGCGGTGGTGCTCGTCGCCCACGACCAGCTCGCCCTCGACCGGGAACATGCCCTTGTGCGAGTACATGCCGCCGGCGGTCGGGAACGGCAGGCTCACCACCTGCGACGCGCCGCGGGCGACGTGCAGCACCAGGCGGCCGGCCAGCCGCGGCGCGCCGCCGGTCGCCGGCAGGTCGAGGTCGACCTCGATGCGCCCGGCCGCGACCTGGTTGTGGAAGCCGAGGCGGCCGCGCCGGTCCTGGTAGCGGTTGGTCGAGTCGAGGAGCTGGTCGGCGAGGCGGAAGGCGCCGGGCCGCAGCTTGCGCTCGTGGACGTGCTTGAGGCCGCGGACGCGATCGTAGACCTTGGCCTGCAGCAGGGTCATCAGCCCGGCGTCGAACAGGGCGAGGTTGGCGAACAGGCGCGGCGTGGCGAGCTGCACGGCCTGCCACTCCTTGAGCCGCCAGCGGCGGAGCGGGCGCGGCAGCCCGCGGTAGCGGGCGTCGAGCAGGTTGGCGCGGCGCGGAGGGCCGTCGAAGCGGCCGAGGTGCTGGTGGCCGTCCTCGACGAGGGCGGGGGGCGGTGGCGCGAAGCCGGCGGGACGCTCGGGCACGCCCTCAGCTAGCACGCGCGGCGCCGCGCCGGGAGCAAGGCGGTGCAAGGCGGCGGCGCCGCCCTCGCGTGTTACACCCCGCGGCGGAGGAGCCATGGACCGCACCCTGTTCTCGAAGGATCACGATCTGTTCCGGGCGGCGTTCAAGCAGTTCGTCGCCAAGGAGATCATCCCGCACCAGAAGCGGTGGGCCGAGGCCGGCATGGTCGACCGCGAGGCCTGGCGCAAGGCCGGCGCCGCCGGCTTCCTGTGCACCTGGCTGCCCGAGGCGTGGGGCGGCCCCGGCGGCGACTTCCTCCACGCCACGATCATCATGGAGGAGCTGGCCTACGCCTACGAGAGCGGCTTCGCGATGGCGCTGCACTCCGACGTCGTGGTGCCGTACCTGGCCTCGTTCGGCGACGACGAGCAGCGCCGGCGCTGGCTGCCGGGCTGCGCCTCCGGCGAGCTGGTGACCGCCATCGCCATGACCGGGCCCGGCACCGGCAGCGACCTGGCCGCGATCAAGACCACCGCCGTCCGCGACGGCGACGACTACGTCCTCAATGGCCAGAAGACCTTCATCTCCAACGGCCAGCTCTGCGACCTCGTGATCGTCGCCGCCAAGACCGACCCCGATCCGAAGAACGCCCACAAGGGCATCTCGCTGTTCGTGGTCGAGGCCGGGCGCGCCGGGGTCGTGAAGGGCAAGCGGCTCGAGAAGATGGGCATGGCGTCGCAGGACACCAGCGAGCTGTACTTCGAGGACTGCCGGGTGCCGGCCGCCAACCTCCTCGGCGCGCCGGGGGCGGGCTTCATGCAGCTCATGCAGAAGCTGCAGCAGGAGCGGCTGTGCGTGGCGATCGGCGCGCTGGCCGCCGCCGAGCAGGTGGTCAAGGACACCGTCGCGTACTGCAAGGAGCGCCACGCCTTCGGCAAGCCGATCTCGAAGTTCCAGAACACGCAGTTCAAGCTGGTCGAGTGCGCGACCAAGGTGAAGATCGGCCGGGTCTTCCTCGACGAGGTCATCGCCCGGCACGTCGCCGGCAAGCACCTGGTCACCGAGTGCTCGATGGCCAAGTGGTGGCTGACCGACACCAGCCAGGAGGTGATCGACACCTGCCTGCAGTTCTTCGGCGGCTACGGCTACATGCTCGAGTACCCGGTGACCCGCGCCTTCATGGACGCCCGGGTCCAGCGCATCTACGCCGGCACCAACGAGATCATGAAGGTGATCATCGCCAAGCAGATGGGGCTCTAGCGCACCAGCCGGCCTGCTCGGCGCGCTGGCGGCGGGCGCGGCGAGCGCGCGGCGGCTCAGTACCAACTGAAGCCGAGCTGCATCGAGCCGGCGACGACGGTGCCGTCGCGGTAGCGGGCGGCGGTGGCCAGGACCTCGAGCGACAGCGCGAAGCTGTTGCGGCGGAGCACGTCGAGGCCGCCGGCGCCGATCACGCCGGCGCCCCAGAAGCTGGTGCCACGATCGCCGGGGTCGGTGCGGGTGCGGCGCGCGAAGCTGGCGAGGCCGCCGCCGCCGCGCAGCCAGAACGCGTCCTTGAGGTAGAGCTGACCGCCGAGCGTGAGCAGCGTGCTCGAGTTGATGCGGGTCTTGCCGTCCTCGTCGATCTGCTGGTAGCCGGTGCTGGCCAGCTCGACCAGCCACACCCAGCGCGGCGAGGCCACGGTGCCGAAGCGCAGCGCGAACCCGGCGCCGGTGCCGCTCGACTCGCGGATGCCGAAGCCGACCTGCATGTTGGGGCCGACCGCGACGCCGAGGGCCAGCCCGCTGCGGCGGGACTCGGGCTCGAGGTTGGCCTCCTGGGCCTCGGCGACGGCGCGGGGATCGGGGCGGATGGGGCGGTCGGCGTCGTCGGCGTCGGCGTCGTCGGCGCCGGCGCCGGCAGCGGCCGGGGTGGCGGCGGCGGTGCGCGGCGCGCCGGGCGCGGCGGCCGGAGAGGTCG
>CAADGB010000450.1 GCA_900696455.1 uncultured delta proteobacterium | reverse complement strand
GGGTTCGGGTTCGGGTTCGGGTTCGGGTTCGGGTTCGGGTTCGGGTTCGGGTTCGGGTTCGGGTTCGGGTTCGGGTTCGGGTTCGGACTCGGACTCGGACTCGGACTCGGACTCGGGCACCGCCCGGTGGGTGGCACCGTACGGCACCGTCCGGCAGGTGGCACCGCCCGGGGCCTGTTTACCAGGTCACTCCGGAGGTGAGGATCGTTCGCCGTTGTCAACGACGGTTCCTGCATGGTACCAATGACTTGGGCGTTCACAACGCGCCGCGGCACCCTGATGGACTCGTCGACGATCGGTCAACGGCTCCGCCAGCTCCGGCTGGCGAAGGACCTGTCGCAGGCCGATCTGGCGCGGCAGCTCGCCATCTCGCCGGCGTACCTGAACCTGCTGGAGAAGGGGCGGCGGACGATGCAGTTCCCGCTGCTCCTCAAGGCGCTGGAGCTGCTGGGCGCCGACCTCGAGCAGTTCATGGCCGAGGCCTCGGGCGCGCGCCCCGAGGACGCGCTCGCCCACCTCCTCGACGACCCGCTGGCCGACACCCTGGCCCTGGACGAGGCCGACATCGCCCGCCTGCGCGCCGAGCCGCGGGTGGCCACGACCATCGCCGCGCTCTTCCACCTCTACAAGAACGCGCGCGCCCAGCTCGACGTCGCGCTGACCAAGCTCGAGGCCGGGGTCCTGCCGCCCATGGGCTACGCCCCCGGCGACGAGGTCACCGACTTCCTCGAGGCCCACAAGAACTACTTCCCCGAGCTCGAGGCCGCCGCCGAGGAGGTGCGCGGCCGCGCCCGCCTGCCCCGCCGCTTCCCGGCCGAGGCCCTCATCGCGATCCTCGCCGAGCAGTTCGCGATCGCCACCAGCCTCGAGCCGCCGCGCGGCCCGTCGTCGGTGGTGCGGGCCTTCGATCCGGAGGCCCGCACGCTGCGCCTGTCGACCGACCTGTCCGAGCACGCGCTCACCTTCCAGCTCGCCCACGTCATCGGCCTCGAGGTCCTGGCCCGCGGCGGCCTCGCCGAGCGCCTGCTGGCCGCGACCAACCCGCGCCACGCCGAGACCCCGCGCCTGGTTCGCATCCACCTCGCCAACTACTTCGCCGGCGCGCTGCTCCTGCCCTACGCCGACTTCTTCGCCGAGGTCCAGCGCACCCGCTACGACGTCGATCGCCTGGTCGGCCTGTTCGGCTCGTCATGGGAGGCGGTCGCCCACCGCATGTGCAACCTCGGCGATCCGCGCCGCCCCGGCCTGCCCTTGCACTTCCTGCGCGTCGACGCCGCCGGCAACATCTCCAAGCGCTACTCGGCCTCGGGCCTGCGCTTCCCCCACGGCCACGGCTCGTGCCCCAAGTGGGCGGTGCACGCGGCGTTCATGACCCCCGCCCTCATCACCAAGCAGTACTCGGTGATGCCCGACGGCGCGAGCTACTTCTGCTTCGCCCGCGTCCTCACCCAGGCGGCGTCGGGCTCGCTGGTGCGCGGGGTCAACTACTCGATCGGCGTCGGCACCACCGCCGACAACGCGCGCCACATGGTCTACGCCGACGAGCTGGCCCGCATCGGCGATCGCGCCGCGGTCCCGGTCGGCCTCACCTGCCGCTTCTGCGAGCGCACCGACTGCAACCAGCGCGCCGCCCCCAGCTACAAGTTCGCGCTCACCGTCGACGAGAACGTCAAGAAGGACAACTTCTTCAGCCCCCTGGTCGAGGCCGACCGCACCGCGTCGGCGCCCGCGACCAAGAAAGGACCGTCGTGACCAAGGACGTCTACGCCCTGGGCGAGGTGCCCGAGCTCGGCCAGGTGCCCGCCCGCATGCTGGCCCAGGTCATCCGCGCCGAACGCTTCGGCGAGCCCACGGACGCCTTCCGCCAGGAGGAGGTGCCGGTCCCCGAGCTGGGGCCGCACGACGTCCTGGTCTACGTCATGGCCGCCGGCGTCAACTACAACAACGTCTGGGCGGCGATGGGCATCCCGATCGACGTCATCAAGAACCGGCAGAAGAAGGGCGAGCGCGAGGACTTCCACATCGGCGGCTCCGACGCCTCGGGCGTGGTGTGGAAGGTCGGCAAGGACGTCACCTCGGTCAAGGTCGGCGACGAGGTCGTCCTCCACTGCGGCATGTGGGATCACGACGACCCGTGGGTCCAGGGCGGCAAGGATCCGATGCTGGCGCCGACCCAGATCATCTGGGGCTACGAGTCGAACTGGGGCAGCTTCGCCCAGTTCACGCGGGTCCAGGATCACCAGTGCCTGCCCAAGCCGCCCCAGCTCACGTGGGAAGAGGCCGCGGCCTACATGCTGGTCGGCGCCACCGCCTACCGCATGCTCCACGGCTGGCCGCCCAACGTCGTCGGCCCCGGCGATCCGGTGCTGGTGTGGGGCGGTGCCGGCGGCCTGGGCTCGATGGCGATCCAGATCATCAAGGCCGCCGGCGGCCGCGCCGTCGCCGTGGTCGCCGGCTCCGAGAAGGTCGAGTACTGCAAGCAGCTCGGCGCGGTCGGCGTGATCGATCGCCGCCAGTTCGATCACTGGGGCATGCTGCCGCGCTGGACCAACGAGCTCGACTACGGGGTCTGGCTCAAGGGCGCGCGCGCCTTCGGCAAGGCGTTCTGGGAGGCGCTGGGCGAGAAGAAGAGCCCGACCATCGTCTTCGAGCACCCGGGCGAGAGCACGCTGCCGACCTCGGCCATGATGTGCGAGACCGGCGGCATGGTCGTCATCTGCGCCGGCACCACCGGCTACAACGCCACCCTCGATCTCCGTTACCACTGGATGCGGCAGAAGCGGCTGCAGGGCTCACACTTCGCCAACGACGAGCAGTGCGCTGGCATCAACCGCCTGGTCATCGAGGGCAAGGTCGATCCCTGCCTGGCGCGGACGTTCGCCTTCGACGGCACCGCCGAATGCCACCAGCTCATGCGCGACAACAAGCACCCCAGCGGCAACATGGCGATCCTGGTGAACGCCCCGACCCCGGGGCTGCGCACCGTCGACGAGGTCCGGGCCGCGTTCCGCGCCGGAGGCGGGCGGTGAGCGCCGCCGCGCCCGACGCCGGCGGCGCCGCGCGCCCGTTCCGCGTCCTCGGCGTGCAGCAGCTCGCGATCGGCGGCCCGTCCAAGGGCGCGCTGCGCCGGCTGTGGGTCGACCTGTTCGGGCTCGAGGTCACCGGCAGCTTCCGCAGCGAGCGCGAGAACGTCGACGAGGACATCCTGACCTGCGGCGCGGGCGCGGCCCGGGTCGAGATCGACCTGATGGAGCCCATCGATCCCGCGCGCAGCCCCAAGGTCCACGTCCCGCCGCTCAACCACCTCGGCCTGTGGGTCGACGACCTGGCGGCCGCGGTCGCCTGGCTGGGCGCGCGCGGCGTGCGGTTCACGCCCGGCGGCATCCGCCGCGGCGCCGCCGGCCACGACGTCTGCTTCATCCACCCCCGCGGCAGCGACGACGCGCCCCAGGGCGGCGAGGGCGTGCTGATCGAGCTGGTGCAGGCGCCGCCGGCGCTGGTGGCGGCGATGGCCCAGCTCGGCGCCTAGCCGCCGATCGCCCGCGCGCGGCGCGCCGCCGCCGCGCTACTCGGCCCGCAGGCCGGTGAGCGACACCCGGGCGCGGGCGGTCGCCAGCACCCGGTTGTAGGCGCGGTTCATCCACCACACCGCGGCCAGGGCCAGGGCGGCGATGGTGCCGATGATGGCGTACTTGACCGCCGGGTTCTCCTGCAGGAGCTGGAACGATTCGACGGCGCCGCGGAAGTTCGACGCCATGAAGGCCATGGCGGTGCCGCCGAACAGCGCGCCCAGGCTGACGCAGGCGATGAGCTCGATGCGCCGCATGCGGAGCAGCACGCCGATGAACGTCGCGGCCAGGGCGCCGGTGCCGGCGACCGGGAACAGCACGAACGCGATCACGCCGACGCGCGACATCTGCCGCAGCCGCGGGTACGCGTCGAGGACGAGCGCGGCGTTGTCCTGGATGCGGCTGAGCCAGCCGCGCAGGCGCGGCACCCGGGCCAGGCCGTCGAGCGCGTAGATGAAGAGGATGACGTTGAAGGTGTCCATCACCCAGATGACCAGGCCGAGCTCGTAGGGCCCGAACTGGCTCTGGCCGCTGATGCCCCACAGCGGCAGGAACTTGCCGACGGCGAAGATCGACGCCGGCACCAGGCCGAACAGCTCGAGGGTGGGGCCGGGCGCGAGCAGGAGCCCGACCCCGATCATCGCGAGCAGGGCCACCGCCAGCCCGCCCAGCACGTACAGTCGCTCACGCCAGGTGATATCGCTCGTTCCGGTGGTCACGACCGACGAACTCTAGCGCAAGGCGCGCGCGCGGTCCGCAGGAACCGGTCGGGGCAGAAACGATCCGGGCGCGCGCGGCCCGGTCGCGCCGTCCTGCCGGCCGGCCTGGCCCGGCGCCGGTCAGATCGGATCCGGGCTCGGGTCCGGATCCGGGCTCGGGTCCGGATCCGGGCTCGGGTTCGGGTTCGGTTCCGGGCTCGGGTTCGGACTCGGGCTCGGGTTCGGTTCCGGTCTCGGGTTCGGACTCGGGCTCGGGTTCGGTTCCGGGCTCGGGTTCGGGTTCGGTTCCGGGCTCGGGCTCGGATTCGGGCTCGGATTCGGGCTCGGGCTCGGATTCGGGCTCGGGCTCGGGCTCGGATCAGAAGCAGGCGCCGTAGGTCGTGGTCCCGATCACGACCGGCGTGGTGTAGCCCCGGCACGACCCGCTGCCGCCCGGGCAGGTGCCGGCCGCACAGTTGCCGCCCGGGCACAGGCAGGTCGGCCGGCACTGGGGGCCGCCCGGGTTCAGGTTGACGCAGTCGAGGCCGGGCTGGCAGCTCGAGTTACCGCTGCAGGTCGCCCCCACCCCGCCCCCGCTCGCCGGCGGCGCGCTGCAGTCGGTCAGGTAGCGCTCGTCGCCGGCGGTGCCCGGGGTCGGGTCGTCGAGGAAGATGTGACACGCCCAGCCCGCCGGGCAGGTCGCGTTGGCGGCCTGGGTGGGCACGCAGTCGGTCGAGCAGGTCTCCGGCGCGTCGGGGATGGGCATGGGCGGGTTGCCCTGGGTGAGCTCGATCATGCACAGGCCGCCGGGGCCCGCGCAGTCGTCGTCGTTGCCGCAGTACTTGCGGCAGCGGCCGCCGACGCACACGTGACCGGGCCCGCAGGTGGCGGCCATGGTGCAGGTCGTGATCTCGGTGCCGCCGAAGTTGTTGGCCCGGCACCTGGTGGCGCCGGTGGCGAGCATCGTGAAGTCGAGATCGCACACCGGCGTCGACGGCGTGCCCTCGCACCCGCACTGGCTGAGGATGTCGCAGGGCTGGCGGACGCAGGCCGAGGCGTCGGTGGCGTCGACCCCGGCGTCGATCGGATCGACGCCGCCGTCGCCGTCGTCGTCGCCGGCGTCGGGCGACTGGTAGGTCGAGCTGGCGCAGGCGCCCAGCGCGGCGACCACGGCGACGAGCAGGACGAGGGCGCGGCGGGACATCGGGACGAGCGTACTACGATCGCCCCTCATTCCGGACGGCCGAGCGCGGCCGGCGGCCGCCCTCGCCCCCGCAGCGTGGCCAGGAGCACGAGGGCGACCACGTAGGGCAGGAGCCGCACCAGCTCGGGCGGCAGCCCGGTGCCGGCGCCCTGCATGCGGGCCTGCAGGGCCTCGGCGGCGCCGAAGGCCAGGCACACCGCCGCCACCCACGCCGGCCGCCACCCGCCCATGATCACCGCGGCCAGGGCCACGTAGCCGCGCCCCGCCGACATCTCGGCGACGAAGCCGTTGACCGACAGCGAGAGCTGGGCGCCGCCGACCCCGGCCAGGGCGCTGCCGAGGAGCACGGCCACGAGCCGGGTCCGGCCCACCGGCACGCCGGCGGCGGCGGTGGCGTCGGGGCGCTCGCCGGCGGCGCGCAGCCGCAGGCCGAGCCGCGTGAACCCGACCACCACGATCGCGCCCGCGGTCAGGAGCGCGGCCAGCCACACCAGCGGGCTCAGCCACACCTCGGCGCCGATGCCGTCGAAGCGCGGCGAGTTGGCGCCCTGGCCGTAGCGGACCTGCAGGAGGTAGCGGGTGAGCCCGTAGGCGGCGAGGTTGAGGGCGACGCCGGTGACGATCTGATCGGCGCCGAGGCGGATCGCCCACAGCGCCTGGACCGCGCCCACCGCCATCCCCGCGGCCGCGCCGGCGACGATGGCCAGCGCCACCGAGCCGGTGTCGTGGCCGACCACGGCCGCCGCGAACGCGCCGCACAGGAGCTTGGCCTCGAGCGCGAGGTCGACCACGCCGCTGCGCTCGCACAGCGCGCCGCCGAGCGCCGCCAGGAGGTAGGGCACGGAGATGCGCACGACCTGGGCGAGGAAGGCCACGGTCAGGAGCGAGCCCACCAGCTCGAGGACGCCGCTCATCGCCGGCCTCCGCCGATCGTCGTGACCCGGCCCAGGGTCGCGGCCGCCACCAGCACCACCACCGCCTGCAGCACGTCGACCAGCTCCTTGGGCACCAGCTCGGCGACGCCGAGGCCGCCCTGGGCCAGCGCGCCGAACACCAGCGCCGACAGCACGATCGCGGCCGGCCGCCCCTGGGCGAGGAGCGCCACCGCCACGCCGAGGAAGCCCTGGCCGCGGCCCAGGCCCTCCTCGAAGGCGTGCTTGTGGCCGAGGACGAAGTGGGCGCCGGCCAGCCCGGCCAGGGCGCCGCCCGCGGCCAGCGCGGTCAGGCGACCGCGGGCGACGTCGATGCCGGCGGCGCGGGCGGCGTCGGGGCCGCCGCCGATCATGCGCCAGGCGTGGCCGGCGGTGGAGCGCAGCTCGAGCCAGCCCACCGCCGCCGCCGCCGCCAGCGCGACCAGGACGCTCCAGCTCGCCCCCGAGCCGCGCAGCCCCAGCTCGCCGAAGCGGGCGCCCTCGACCACGGTGGCGGTGCGGGTGCCGTCGCCGACGAACAGCCACTCGTTGCCCAGCCACAGGGCGACGCCGCCGAGGATCGCGTTGAGGAGGATCGCGACGATCACCTCGTGGGCGCCGCGGTACGCGCGCAGGGCGCCGGTGGCCGCGCCGACGGCGCCGCCGCCGACCATCGCCACCGCCAGGACCACGGGCAGGGCCACCACCGCCGGCGTCCCCGCCGGCAGCGCCGCGCCGACGACGGCGCAGGCCAGGGCGGCCGCGATCATCTGGCCCTCGCCGCCGATGTTGAACAGGCCGGCGCGCAGCGGCACCGCCACCGCCAGCCCGGTCAGGACCAGCGGCGTGGCGCGGAAGATCACCTGGCCCACGCCGTAGGCGTCGCCGAGGGTGCGGGCGGCGAGCGTGCGCCACACCTCGAGCGGCGAGGCGCCGGCGAGGATCATGAGCAGGCTGCCAGCGGCGGTCGCGGCCAGGAGCGCCACCGCCGCCGCCGCCAGCTCGTCGGCCCACCGCCGGGCGCTCACGCGCCCACCATCCAGCCGCCGAGACGGGCGCGGGCGTCGTCGGCGCGCAGGGCGTCGCCGGCGAGCTCGCCGGCGAGCTCGCCGCGGTGGAGCACGACCACGCGGTGGCAGAGCGCGAGCAGCTCGTCGAGATCCGCCGACACCACCAGCACCGCGGCGTGGGCGGCGATGGCCCGCAGGCGGTCGTGGATGCGGGCCTGCGCCGCCAGGTCGACGCCGCGGGTGGGGTGGGCGGCGACCACCGCCCGCACCCCGGGCCGGCCCAGCTCGCGGGCCACCACCAGCTTCTGCTGGTTGCCGCCCGACAGCGCCCGCGCCGGCAGCGCCGCGTCCGGCGGCCGGACGTCGCCGTCGGCGAGGGTGGCGGCGGCCAGGGCCGCGGCCCGCGCCCGATCGATCGCGCCGCGCCGCGCGACCTCGTCGAGGCGGCCGAGGAGCACGTTCTCGCCGACGGTGGCGTCGAGCACCAGACCGTGGCGGTGGCGGTCCTCGGCGACGTGGGCGAGGCCGGCCCGGCGGCGGGCCGCCACCGTCGCGCGGGTCACCGCCGCGCCGTCGAGGGTGATCGTCCCCGCCGCCGGCGCCGCCAGCCCGACCAGGGCGTGGACCAGCTCGCGCTGGCCGTTGCCCTCGACGCCGGCGATCCCGACCACCTCGCCGCGCCGGACCGCCAGCGACACGCCGCGCACGCCGCCGCCGGGCGCGCCGCCGCCCCCGCCGCGCCCGGGCCGGGCGCCACCAGCGGCGGC
>CAADGB010000449.1 GCA_900696455.1 uncultured delta proteobacterium | reverse complement strand
GTGCCGATGATGCTGGGGCTGGGCGCGGTGGCGGGGCCGCTGGTGGCGCGGGTCGGCCGGCGCATGCCGCTGGTCACCGCCGCCGTGCTGATCGCCGTCGGCGTGGTCGCGCTGTCGGCGCGGGTGCCGCTGCTCGACGGCCGGGCGGTCGCCGACGCCGCGGCGGCGCCGGGCGAGGTGCCGACCGAGCCGGCCTGCCACCGGAGCGCGCCGTGACCGCGGTCGCCAGCCCGGCCGGGACCCCGGCGGTGGCCGCGTCGGCGTCGGCGTCGGCGTCGGCGTCGGCGTCCGCGTCGGACGCGCCGCGCTGCGCGCACTGCGGGCTGCCGGTGCCGGCGGGTCGCGTCGCCGCCGACCCCGCCGCCGACCCGGCCCGCCGGTTCTGCTGCGCCGGCTGCGAGATCGTCCACGACGCCCTGCGCGAGCACGGCCTCGACGGCTACTACCGGGTCGCGCGCGACGTGCCGGCGCCGGCGCGCACCACCGACAAGAGCTACGCCGAGCTCGACGATCCCGCGTTCCACCGCCTGCACGTGCGGACCCGCCCCGACGGCCTGGCCGAGACCTCGCTGTTCCTCGAGGACGTGCGCTGCACGGCGTGCGTGTGGCTGGTCGAGCGGGTGCCGGCGCTGTGCGCGGGCGTGGTCGAGATCCGCCTCGACCTCGGGCGCAGCCGCGCCGACGTGGTCTTCGATCCGGCGCGGGCGTCCCTGGCCGCGGTCGCCCGCCAGCTCGATCGCCTGGGTCACCCGGTCCACCCCTACCGCGGCGTCGATCGCGATCTGCTCCTGCGCCGCGACGATCGCGCGCTCCTGCTCCGCATCGGCGTCGCCGGCGCCGCCGCCGGCAACATCATGCTCCTCGCCATCGCCCTCTACGCCGGGCTGTTCGGCGGCATGGGCGCGGGCGACACCGCGTTCTTCCGCTGGGCGTCGATGCTGGTGGCGCTGCCGGCGCTGGGCTACGCGGCGACGCCGTTCTTCCGCGGCGCCGTGGGCGCGCTGGTCGCGCGCCGCCTCCACCTCGACCTGCCCATCGCCCTGGGCATCGTCGTCGGCCTGGTGTGGGGCGCGCTCAACGTCGTGCGCGGCACCGGCGAGATCTACTTCGACTCGCTGGCGATGCTGGTCTTCCTGCTCCTGATCGCGCGCTGGGTGCAGGGCAAGCAGCACCGGCGGGCGGCCAGCGCCGCCGAGCTCCTGCACGCGCTGACGCCGCGGGTGGCGCGCCGCCTGGGCGCCGACGGGGCGGTGGTCGAGGTCCCGCTCGAGGCCGTGGTCGCCGGCGACCGCGTCGCGGTGCGCGCCGGGGACACGATCCCGATCGACGGCGTGATCGAGGAGGGGCGGTCGGCGGTCGACGCCGGCCTGCTCACCGGCGAGTCGCGCCCGGTCGACGTCGCCGCCGGCGACGCCGTCCACGCCGGCACCGTCAACGTCGTCGGCCCGCTGACGGTGCGCGCCACCGCCGCCGGCGAGGAGACGCGGATCGGCCAGCTCGTCACCCGCATCGAGGACGAGGGGCGGCGGCGGGCGCCCATCCAGCGCTTCGTCGATCGCCTCGCCGGCCGCTTCGTGGCGGTGGTCGTCACCGCCGCCGCCCTGACCGCGCTGGGCTGGTCGCTGCTGTCGGCGGGCGGCCCCCGCGCCGGCTTCGAGCACGCGATGGCGCTGCTGATCGTGACCTGTCCGTGCGCGCTGGCGCTGGCCACCCCGCTGGCGGTGTCGATCGCGCTGGGCCGCGCCGCCCGCCGCGGCCTCCTGGTCAAGGGCGGCGACGCGCTCGAGCGCCTGGCCACGCCCGGCCTGGTGCTCCTCGACAAGACCGGCACCGTGACCGAGGGCCGGGTCCGCCTCACCGACTGGCGCGGTGACGCCGACGCTCGCGAGCTGGCGGCGGCGGTCGAGCGCGGCAGCGCCCACCCGCTGGCGCGCGCGCTGGTCGACGCGGTCGAGCCCGGCCCGGCGCTGGTCGCGGTCGACGTGCGCGAGGTCCTGGGCGCCGGCGTCGAGGGCACGGTCGCCGGCCGCCGGGTCGCGATCGGCGCGCCGACCTGGCTGGCCGCGCAGGCCGAGGTGCCGCGCGGTCTGGTCGCGGCCACGACCGCGCTCGCCGAGGAGGGCAAGACCCCGGTGCAGGTGGCGGTCGACGGCAAGGTGGTGGCGGTCGCCGGCTTCGCCGACGCCATCCGCGCCGACGCCCGGGCCGCGGTCGACACCCTGCGCGCCCGCGGCTGGCAGGTCGGCATCCTGTCCGGCGACGATCCGCGCCTGGTGGTGGCGGCCGGCCTCGCCCTCGGCCTGCCGGCCTCGGCCTGCCAGGGCGGGATCACGCCCGAGGGCAAGCTGGCCGCGGTCCACGCCGCGCGGGCGGCGGGGCCGGTGATCATGGTCGGCGACGGCGTCAACGACGCGGCGGCGATGGCGGCGGCCACCTGCGGGGTGGCGGTGCACGGCGCCAGCGAGGCCTCGGTCGACGCCGCCGACGTGCTGGTGCGCCGGCCCGGGCTCGCCCCCCTGTGCGAGCTGTTCGCCGGCGCCGGCGCCACCCTGGCGGTCATCCGCCGCAACCTCAAGGTCTCGCTCGCCTACAACCTGATGGGCGGCGCGCTCGCCGTCACCGGCCTCATCCACCCGCTGGTGGCGGCCCTGCTCATGCCGGCGAGCTCGCTGTCGGTCCTGTTCAGCTCGTCCCGCGGCGGTGGGTTCCGCGGTCCGGAGGCCCCATGATCGCGCTCTACGTCGTCCTCCCCCTCGCGCTCCTGGTCGCCGGCGGCGCGGTCGCCGCCTTCGCCTGGTCGGTCCGCTCCGGGCAGCTCGACGATCTCGACACGCCGCCGCGCCGCATGCTGCTCGACGACGACTGACCGCCGCCGCGCCGGGGGGCTCGTCAGCGCGGCAGGACGACGGCGAACTCGGTGGCGCCGTCGCTCGAGACCTGGATCTCGCCGCCGTGCAGCGTGACCAGGCTGTGGACGATCGCCATGCCCATGCCGGTGCCGCCGGGCTTGGTCGAGAAGAACGGCTCGTAGATGCGGGCCAGGACCTCGGGCGGCACCCCCGGCCCCTGATCGCGGACCCGGATGGCGACCCCGGTCTCGACGGGCTCGATCACCACCACGACCCGGCCGCCGCGCGGGCTGGCCTCGATCGCGTTGCGGAGCAGGTTCTGCACCACCTGGTGGATCTTGGGGGCGTCGATCGTGGCCTCGACCGGCCGATCGGGGCTGCGGACCACCAGCTCGATCGCCCGGAGCTGGGCGCCCGGGCGCTCGAGCTCGACGACGTGGCGGGCCAGCGCGACCACGTCGCTCCGGGTGGGGTTGAGGTCGGCGGGGCGGGCGAAGGCCAGGAACTCGTCGAGGAGCTTGCCGAGGCGGCCGATCTCCATGTGCACCAGCTCGGCGGCGTCGAGGAGCCGCGAGTCACCGTCGTTGCGGCGCAGGCGGCGCTCGAGCAGCTCGAGCTGGAGCTTGGCGGCGTTGAGCGGGTTGCGGACCTCGTGGGCGAGGCCCGCCGACAGGGTCTGGATCGCGGTCAGCTTCTCGAGCTGGGCGGTGCGCTCCCGCCGCACCAGCCGCTCCTCGGCCTCGAGCTGGTAGTGGAGGAGCATGATCGCGAGCTCGATGTCGAGCAGGCGATCGACCGCGTCGCGGGTGGCGATCCGCTCGTCGACCGTGGCGGCGGCCTGGGCCTCGACCAGGTGATGGAGGTCGCGGCGCAGCACGTTCATCGCGGTGAACATGTACTGCTGGGGCAGGCCGATCGCGACGTGGCGGCGGCCGATGCGCGACCGCCGCTCGTAGTAGGCCTCGTCGTGGGGCCCGAGCAGGCCCGAGGCCAGCCAGTCGAGGAGCGTGTGCTTGAGCCGCTCGACCTGGGCCGGGCCCTCGGTCAGGACCGCCCGCGCGCCCTCGTGCTGCAGGAGCACGTCGTAGAAGTGCTCGGTGACCGCCGGGAGGTGGGGCGCGATCACCGCGTGGAGCGCGCGCAGCCGGGCCTCGTCCTCGGGTGTGAAGCCGACGTAGCGCTTGAGCTCCGCCAGGTACAGCACCTTGGCCTACGCCTCCCCGGGTTTGCGGGCCACGGCGTCGACCTCGGAGCGCGGCGCTGCGCTGTACTCGTGCAGGCGGTACTGGATCGTGCGGACGCTGATGCCGAGCATCTCGGCGGCCTTGGAGGTCGAGCCGCCGGTGGCCTTGAGGGTCTCGAGGATCGCGTACTTCTCGATCTCGGCCAGGGTGCTGCCGGGGATGGGCGGGGCGCCGCCCTCGAGGTGGGTCGACGGCTTGACCGCCGCCGGCAGGTGGCGGGCCTCGATCACGTTGCCCGGGGCCATGACCACGGCGCGCTCGATGGCGTTCTCGAGCTCGCGCACGTTGCCGGGCCAGTCGTAGGCGGCCAGCAGGTCGAGGGCCTCGGGCGCGATCGAGTCGACGGGCTTGCCGTTCTCGGTGGCGTAGCGATCGATGAAGAACTTGGCCAGGGCCGGGATGTCGCTCTTGCGCTCGCGCAGGGGCGGCATCTCGAGGGCGACCACGTTGAGGCGGTAGAACAGATCCTCGCGGAAGCGGCCCTTGGCGACCTCCTCGAGCAGGTTCTTGTTGGTGGCGGCGATGACGCGGACGTCGACGCGCATGGTCTGGCCGCTGCCGACGCGCTCGAACTCGTGCTCCTGGAGGAAGCGCAGGAGCTTGACCTGGACCGCCGGGGAGATCTCGGCGATCTCGTCGAGGAACAGGGTGCCGCCGTCGGCCATCTGGAAGCGGCCGTCGCGGCGCTGGACCGCGCCGGTGAACGCGCCGCGCTCGTGGCCGAACAGCTCGCTCGCGAGCAGGCTCTCGGCCAGGGCGGCGCAGTGCAGCTTGATGAACGGGCGCTGGGCCCGGGGCGAGCGCTGGTGGATGGCCGAGGCGATGAGCTCCTTGCCGGTGCCGCTCTCGCCGGTGATGAGCACGGTGGCCTTGGACGGGGCCACCTGGTCGACGACCTCGAAGATCCGGTTCATCGCCGGGCTGGCCCCGACGATGTTGCGGGGGGCGACCTTGTCGCGCAGGCGCTGGCGGAGCTGGCGGGTCTCGGTGCGCAGGGCCTGGGTCTCGAGCACCCGGTCGATCACGACCAGCAGCTCGTCGAAGTTGAGCGGCTTGGTCAGGTACTCGACGGCGCCGGCCCGCATGGCCTCGACCGCCGACGACACCGCGCCGAACGCGGTCATGACCACGACCGCCGCCGGGTCCTCCATGGCGTGGAGCTTCTTGACCAGCTCGATGCCGTCCATGCCGGGCATCTTCAGGTCGGTGAGCACCAGGTGGGGGGCGAAGGTGTCGTACTTGCCGAGCGCCTTGAAGGCATCCGCGGCGGTCTCGACCTCGAAGCCCTCGTCACGCAGCAGCTCGGCGAGCGCGGTGCGCGCGTTGACCTCGTCATCGACGACCAGGATCCGTCCTTGTCGGGGCACGGCAAATCTCCTCTTCCGCCGCGTGTTTGCGAGGGGCGTGCCATCGAACCTACCGCGTTCGCGGGCGGATTCGCGCAACCCTTGCGCCCGGGCGGGGGGGACGCGCAGGGAGCGCGCAAGGCCGGCCGGACCCGGGCGGAAACCCGGGCGCGGGCCGGGCACGCGCCTTGCGTGATTCGACGTCAAGAAGGAGTCCACCGATGCCCCGCCCTCCCGATCGCACGTCGCTGCCCACCACCCAGACCCGCCGGGTCGTCGATCAGGCCGGCATGGTCGAGCACCAGGCGATCGGGCCGCGGGCCGAGGGCACCGCGATGGTCGGGTCGATCATGTCGCGCACGGCGTACTGCATGCTTCCCGACGTCGGGGTGGCGACCGCGGCCAGCATCCTGCTCGAGGAGCGGATGAGCGGGGCCCCGGTGGTCGACGGCGACGGCCGGCCGATCGGGATCGTCTCCAAGACCGATCTCCTGCGCCACCTCCACGAGCGCGGCGACGCCATCGAGCCGGCGACCTCGGCCGCCGCCATCGACGCCGCGCTGGGCGCCGGCTTCCACGGCACCCGGGTCGACGAGACCACGGTGGCGGACGTGATGATGCCGGTGGTGTTCGCGATCCCGTCCGACACCGAGATCACCGCCGCCGCCGCGCTCATGGCCGGCGAGGGCGTGCACCGCCTGCCGGTGCTGGGCGGCGACGGCGCCGTGGTCGGGATCCTGTCGGCGCTCGACATCGTGCGCTGGGTGGCGGTCCAGGCCGGCCACCGGGTGTAGCCCCGGCG
>CAADGB010000448.1 GCA_900696455.1 uncultured delta proteobacterium | reverse complement strand
CGTCGGGCCCCGACTCGCCGACGCGGGTCGCGACGTCGCTAGCGCTTGCGGTCGCCGTACTTGTCGCCGCTGGTCGCGGTCTCCTCGGCCGCGCTCCAGTCGACGAGCTCGGCGTCGTCGACGACCACGTCGATCGCGCTCGGCGGGGCCGGCGGCGTGCGCTTCCACTGCTCGCTCACGTCGGTCTCGATCTCGAAGTCGGTGGCGGTGCTGGCGCGTGGCACCTTGGCCGCCGGCTGGGTGCCGCGCGGCGCCTTGGCGGCGGGCGCCGCCGCCGAGGCCTGGGGTCGCCGCCCGGTCGCCGGCGGCTGGGTCGCCGCGGACGCGCGCGTGGTCGCGCCGGGCGCCCGCGGCGGCGCCGGCGGCTCGCCCAGCGGCTCGGGCTCGCGCGGCGGCACCGCCACGCGCGTCAGCTCGCCGCGGGTCTCCGACTTCTCGGCCGCCAGCTTGCTCAGCTCCGGAGGCGGCTGCGCGACGCGCGTGATCTCCGCCGCCGGATCGAGCGTGCCCTGCGGCGGGGTCCCGGCCGCCGCCACCGGCTGGTGGTTGCCGCCGCCCGCGGTCACCGCCCGGCCGCTCGCGTCGAGGCTCGTGCCCCGCGGCGGCGTCGCCACTCGGGCCGCCACCGCGCTCGTCGCCGGCGTCGCCCGGGCCGCCACCGCGCTCGTCGCCGTCGCCGCCGGCACCACCGGCGGCGCGCCCGCCACCACCGACGGCGGCGCGGCCACCAGGCCGCGGCCGAGCGTGCGCAGCGCGACCTCCGCCAGGCAGCCCCACATGATCGTCGCCGGCACGTGCTCGCAGAGCGTCGCGACGCCGACGGTGTCGACCACCAGCCGGGCGTCGACCCGGGGCGCCGCCAGGCAGGTGGTCAGGAGCCGCGCCCACACCGGCCGCGGCACGTGGGTCGCGATCGCGTCGGGCGTGGCGTGGCGCAGCAGGTCCTCCGGCGTCGCCACCCCGTTGTCGAGGGCCGACTCCAGCGCCGCGGTCAGGAACGCGGCGACCGACATCAGGCGGTCCTCCCGCCGACCTCGACGCGCGCCGCCCCCCGCTCCCGCCGGGCCGACGTCACCGACCGCCACCCGCGATGCCGGCCCGCGCCGCCGCGGCCGCGATGCACTCCCACAGCACGTCGTGCGGGAGGTGGCGCGACATCACGTCGGGCGTCACCGTCTCCAGCACGCGGTCCGGCGTCATCGCGCCCGCCGCCAGCGACGCCGCCAGCACCTTCGACAGGAGCTCGGGCGGCAGGTTGTTGGCGAGCACCTCGGGCGTGGCGTGGTGGAGGACGTCCGACGGGCCGAACATCTGCTGCTCGAGCCCCGACTCCATCATCTTGGCGAACCAGCGCTGCCGGCCTTCGATCGTCATGGACGCTCCTGGGCCAGGGCGCACCGCGCCCACCGGCCTCACGCCGACGATATCACGAAGCCGGGGCGGCCGCGCCTACTCGGTGTCCTCACCCGGGACCGGCGCCTCGATGGCGCTGCGCAGCGGGCGGCCGTCGTCGAGGAGGTCGGCGGTCCAGGTGCCGAGGTCGAGCCCCTGGGCCTGGATCTCGGAGCCCACGAAGTTGATGACCGTGGTGCAGTGGCTGTCGTTGAGCATCCGCCAGTACGGGATGTAGTAGGCGAGGTTGGCGCGCGACTCGTACTGGCTGACCAGGAGCTGGGTGTCGGCCTCCCACATCGCCAGCACCTCCTCCTTGGGCGGGAAGTCGTAGAACCGCTCGGACGAGTAGAGCGAGAAGTTCATGTCGCGGCGGAAGAAGGTCGTGCCCAGGCGATCGGTGGGGAACTGGTCGGCGAGCGCGGTGTTGATCGAGCCGTAGTCGTTCACGTCGAACCCGGAGGGCAGCACGTCGAGGATCGAGTCGACGTTCCACGACGTCCGGATCTTGGCGTGCAGCGGCTGCGAGTAGCCGCTCGACGGGAAGATCGGCCCCGAGTCGTTGATGAGGTAGCCGCGCTGCGCCGCGCGCACGCCGTTGCGCAGGAAGTAGTAGTTGGTGATCGAGCCGGCGCCGCCCGCCGAGCAGCCGGTGGCGAGCAGCTTGGGCACGTGGGTGAACTGCTGGTCGATCCAGCCGATCACCGCCTGCACGTTGGCGTGGCCGTTGTGGTGGAAGACCACGTCGGGACCGTCGCCGTCCTCGTCGGTGTACGTGATGACGTTGTTGCCGGTGTGCACGTCGCCGGTGCAGTACGGCACGTAGACCATGTTCCAGCTCGCGGTCGGGCTGGTGGGGTCCTCGCGCTGCAGGAAGGGCGAGATGAACGGCGCCAGCTCGTAGTGGTCGTCGCGCAGCCCGTCGGGGTTGGCGGCGCCGCGGATGCCCGACGCGCCGGTGCAGCTCGGGTAGTCCCAGCACGCGCCGCCCGGCTCGAACACGACCACCAGGTTGTCGGTCTGGTCGCTGTAGTTGACGAAGAACTTGTACTGGCTGCCGTTGCCGCAGACGGTCCCCGGCAGCTCCACCTTCTGCCAGAGATCGTAGGTGTCGCGGATCGGGTTCTTGAGCCCGGCGTCGCCGTCGGCGCCGCAGGCAGCGAGCGCGAGCGTGGCGAGGGCGACGGGGAACGGACGGATGGCAGCCATGACTCCTCCTCGGGGCGGCAGTATGCGCGAATTGGACAGACCAGTACAAGCGGGGTCGTCGCAGGGGGTGCGGCTCGTCCCACCGATCGTCACCGTGGTGTTGCACCCCGGACGTTCTTTGCTCAAGGTGACCCCATGAGCCGCGGCGAGCCCAGATCCAAGGAGTCCGCCGGGACGGTGCTCTACCGGCGGCGTGCCGAGGAGCTGGAGATCTTGCTGGTCCACCCGGCCGGGATCTACAACCGGCGCGCACCCTGGGGCATCCCCAAGGGCCAGCCCAACCCCGGCGAGCTCCTCGAGGACACCGCCCGGCGCGAGACCATGGAGGAGACCGGGGTCATCGTCGAGGGGCCGCTGGTGGCGCTCGGCTTCGTCGACTACACCCGCTCGCGCAAGCGCGTGCACGGGTTCGCGTGCGCGGCGCCCGACGGCGTCAGCCCGGCCTGCACCTCCTGGGAGGTCGACAAGGCCGAGTTCATCGAGATCACGCGCGCGCGCCGGATCATCCACCCCGACCAGGCCGCCCTCCTCGACCGCCTGCTCCTCCACCTCGAGCAGCTCGCGCTCGCGGGCTGACCGCGGCGCGGCCGCGAGGCGGCACCCGAGCGATCTCACTGGCGTCCGTTCGCCCCGGTGGAGCCTCGCCCCCCGGGGGCGAGGTCCCGTGGCCTTGCAAGAGCTTGAATTCACGACTGCCCCCCAGAGAACGGCAGTTGCATGATGTGAAGGAATGGTCCGCCCTTCGCTCGCCTTCGCCGTCGTCCTCCTGTCGGTGCCCGCCACCGCGGCGGCGCACATCACCCTGGTCTACCCGCCGCCGCGGATCTCCGAGCAGAAGGTCGGCCCGTGCGGGACCGCCACCTCGGTGCGCGGCAGCAACGTCACGGTGCTCGAGCCGGGCGCGACGATCGAGGTGCGGTGGACCGAGCCCATCAACCACCCGAGCCACTACCGGATCAGCTTCGATCTCGACGGCCAGGACTTCACCGTGCCGGCCGACTTCCGGGATCTGAGCCAGACCGAGAACGTGCTGGTGGACGACATCGCCGACGCCAACGGCGGCAGCTACACGCAGATGGTGACCCTGCCCGCCACGCCCTGCGAGACCTGCACCCTCCAGCTCATCCAGATGATGTACGACAAGCCGCCTTACGGGGACGGCAACGATATCTACTTCCAGTGCGCGGACATCGCGCTCCGGACCGGGGGCGGTCCCGGCCCGGACGGCGGGGGGAACCCGGGCACGGGCAGCGACGCCGGAGTCGATCCCGGTGGGGATGCCGACAGCATCAGCGGCGGCTGCGCCGCGGGTAGAAGTGATTCCGGGACGTTGGCGTTTGTCCTGGCGCTGGGTGCGGCGGGGTGCTACAGACGTCGTCGCGCGCGGGCGTGATCGAGGCGACGGCGGTGGCGCTACCCCGAACAGGCAGGTTGCCTGTGCCCGGTTCAGTGGGCAGGTTGGGGGAAGTTTCCTGAAACGGGACAGGTTCTCCGTTCGTACTGTTCTGGCTGTCCTGGCCCCTGTCCGTCCGTCCTCGCCCCGATCCGCCGCCGACCCGGTACCCGACCACGTCCCCCCAGGACACTGAACATCCGCATCGGTCGGTGCAACGATTCATCCGGGTCGAGCGTCAGTGCCTCGATCGGCACGCAACCCCCTGCGGCCGAATCGCCCCGGAGTCTGTCATGGCCACCAAGTCCGCCACCAAGTCCCGTCCGCACCGCGCGACCCGCCCCGGGCGCGTGGCCGCCCACGACCGCCCGGTCGCGCCGACCCGCGCGACGGCCCGGCCCGAGAAGCCCGCCGAGGCCGAGGCCGAGCTCGCCCCGTCGCTGCTCGATCTCGACGAGGCGCCGGCCGCCACGCCGGCGCCGGTCAAGCCCGAGGTGCGCCTGCTCAAGACCGACTCCGACGATCACCTCGCCACGTACTTCCGCGATCTGGCCGAGCACGAGCTGCTCGGTCCGGAGCAGGAGCGCGAGCTGGCCCAGGGCATCGAGGACCAGGAGGTCCTGACCTGGGAGCGCGTGCTGTCGCGCGCCGACGTCGTGCCCCACGTCGTCGCCATGCTCGAGGGCAAGCTCGAGACCGCGATCGACACCCGCAAGCTGGTGCGCGCCGCCGAGGCGGTGCGCGCCGCCGGCAAGAAGCCCGAGACCCGCGCGGTCTCGCGCCTGACCGCCGCCGCCCGCGACGTCGCCGAGAAGCTGCGCGCCCAGGATCTGGATCGCACGCACATCGACGCCGTCGTGCGCGAGCTGCGCCGCGCCCGCGCCGTGGCCGCGACCAAGCCGGCCCAGGTGCCGTTCCCGGCCGCCACCACCGCGTTCGCGACCTACCTCGACGCCATCCAGCATGCCTATCGCGGCAGCTCGGCCCTGCGCGAGGAGTTCGTGAAGGCCAACCTGCGCCTGGTCGTGACCATGGCCCGCCGCTACGACCGCGGCGGCATGCCGCTCGCCGATCTCATCCAGGAGGGCAACCTCGGGCTCATGCACGCGGTCAGCCGGTTCGACTACCGCCGCGGCCTGCGCTTCTCGACCTACGCCTGCTGGTGGATCCGCCACGCCATCGGCCGCGCGCTCGCCGACAAGGCGCGCGCGGTGCGCATCCCCGTGCACATGCTCGAGGCCCAGCAGCAGCTCGAGAAGGTCCGCCAGCAGCTCATCCGCGAGCTCGGCCGCCAGCCCACCCCGCAGGAGGTCGCCAAGGCCGCGCGGGTGCCGCTGGCCAAGCTCAACCAGATGCACCGCTACCTGATGGGCCAGCCGCTCTCGCTCGACCGCCCGGTCCACGAGGACGACGATCGTCAGCTCGGCGAGATGCTCGCCGATCCGGCGTCGGAGGACGTGAACCCGGCCGCCGACCTCACCACCGAGGCCCTGACCAAGCAGGTGGTGTCGCTGATGCGCGGGCTGTCGCCCATCGAGGCCGACGTCCTGCGCCAGCGCTTCGGCCTGGGCGACGACGAGGAGCGGACCTTCCGCGAGATCGGCGACCGCTACCAGCTCTCGCGCGAGCGCATCCGCCAGATCCAGAACGCCGCCCTCGACAAGCTGAAGAAGGCGCTCGAGCGCGAGCACGCCGGCCTGTTCGAGAACTGATCGCGGGCGCCCAGGCCGGGCGGGCGTCCACGTATGCTCGGGGCGTGCGGCCGTGGCGCCATCGCCTGCTCGTCCTCGCCCTGTGCCTGCCGTTCGTGCAGTGCATCTGGCGGCGCACGGTGACGACGCGGCCGGCGGCCACCGTCACCGTGGTCGACGCCGACGGCCGGCCGGTCGGCGGCGCCGAGGTCGTCGTCTACTGGTGGTCGTACCCGCACCGCCGCCTGCACGAGCGGTTCGTCGAGCGCACCGGCGCCGACGGCCGCGCCGCGTTCGCGGGCGCGCGGCGGCGGGAGACCATCGCGCCGCTGTGCATGCACGGCGTGCCCCAGCACCAGCACACGGTGTGCGTCGACGTGCCCGGCCGCGGCGTCGGCACCGCCGCCCTCGAGCGCGACGGCGACGAGGTGGTCGTGACCCTCGCGCCCGACGAGCGCGGCAAGCTCGTCGAGTGCAAGGACCTCGCCCGCCAGGCGCAGCCCGCGCCCGGCGGCGCCCCACCCTGACGCAGCCCTGACCGGCCGGAGGATGATCGCGGCGCGCGCGCGCGTTCGGGCGACATGACGAGAACGAGCGCCGCGCTGGTGAGCGCCCTGGCCGTGGCCTGCGCGAGCCCCACCCCGCCCGGCGATCGCGACCCCACCCGGACCGGGACCGGATCCGGGGCCGAGTCCGGGTCCGGGTCCGGGTCCGGATCCGGGTCCGGATCCGAGTCCGAGTCCGGATCCGAGGCCGAGTCCGGGTCCGAGTCCGAGTCCGGATCCGAGTCCGGGTCCGAGTCCGGATCCGGATCCGCCGCCCAGCCGTGCGACGGCTCGCCCCGCGCCCTCGGTCCCGGCCTCACCCACGAGCGCTGGCCGATCGACGCGGTCCCCCGCATCCTGGTCGAGGCCTGCCTCGACCTCATCCGCGTCGACCTCGCCCACCACGCCCTCCGGCTCGTCACGGCGTCGCGCGACGGCGCCGCCCGCCCGGCGCCGCGCTGGCTCGACGACCTGGGGCTCGTCGCCGCGGTCAACGCCGGCATGTTCCACGCCGGCGGCCGCTCGGTGGGCCTGCTGGTCGACGGCGGCCACGTCGACCAGGGCCGCGACAACACCAAGCTCGGCGGCTACCTCGCCTTCGGCCCGCGCGATGCGGCCGCGGCGCCGGTGGTGCTGACCGGGCGCGGCTGCCGCGACTTCGACCTCGCCGCGCTGCGCGCCGCCTACCGCACGGTCGTCCAGAGCTACCGCCTGCTCGGCTGCGACGGCGAGGCGCTGCCGTGGGCCGACGCCAAGCACTACTCGGCGGCGGGCGTCGGCCTCGACCGCGACGGCCGGGTAGTGTTCTTCCACGCTCGCGCGCCGTTCCTCATGCGCGAGCTGTCGGCGGCCCTGGCCCGCCCCGCGCTCGGCCTGCGCGCCGCGCTGTTCGTCGAGGGCGGCCCCGAGGCGACCGTCGCCGTCCACGGCGCGAGCGGCCGGCTCCTGCGCGTCGGCAGCTACGAGACCGGCTTCGTCGAGGACGACGACAACCACGCGCCGTGGGAGCTGCCCAACCTCATCGCCGTGCGCGCCCTGGCCGCCCCGGCGGGCGCCCCGCCGCCGCCGACCTCGACGCCGGCGGCGCCGCCGGCGGGCGGGGGCTCGCCGCCGCCAGGCGCTCGCTGAGCGCCCACAGCCGGTCCTGGGCCGCCCGGTCCAGCGCCGCCGGCGCCGGTCGCCGCGGCGTGAGGCCGTCGAAGTAGCGGCCGGTCACGCCGGCCAGCTCCGGCGCCCGCGCCAGGTGGAGCGGGACGCGCGCGCCCTGGGCCGGCGACAGCCGCGGGCCGCGATCCCAGCGGCCGGGCGGCTGGTGGCGGAGGAGCCCGGTGGCGACCACGCCGGGGTGGCAGGCGTTGACGGTGACGCCGGTGCCGTCGAGGCGCCGGGCCAGCGCCAGGGCGAACTGGACGTTGGCCAGCTTGGAGGCGGCGTACGCAGCCACGCCGTCGTAGCGGCGGCCGCCGCCGTCGCCGGTCAGCTCGCGCTCGTCGAGGTGGCCACGGGCGTGCAGGCCCGACGCGACCACCACCACCCGCGCCGGCGCGCTGGCGACGAGCCGCGGCCGCAGCCGCTCCACGAGCACGAAGTGCGCGAGGTGGTTCACGCCGAACGCCAGCTCGTGGCCGTCGGCGGTGCGGCGGCGCGCGGCCGGCCAGACCGCGGCGTTGCACACCACGACGTCGAGCCGCGGCAGCTCGGCGGCGCGGGCGGCGAAGGCGCGCACCGTCGACAGCCGCGCCAGGTCCAGGGTCCAGCCCTCCCCCACCGTCGCCCGCCGGGCGTCGCGGCAGCCGACGATCACGCGCCAGCCGGCCGCGGCGAGGCCGCGCGCGGTCTCGAGGCCGAGGCCGCCGGCGCCCCCGGTCACGATCGCGACCGGGGGGCCGATGGACGCGCCGGGCGGCGGGGCCGCGGTCACAGGAGCGGCGCGCCGGTCAGCGCCGCCACCTGCGCGCGCTCGACGCCCGGCGCCAGCTCGACGACACGGAAGCCGTCACCGACCGGATCGAACACGCCCAGCTCGGTGATGACCCGGGCGACCACGGCGGTCGCGGTCAGCGGGTAGGTGCAGCGGGCCACCAGCTTGTGCTCGCCCTCGCGGGTGGCGTGCTGCATGATCGCGATGACCCGGCGGCAGCCGGTGGCCAGGTCCATCGCGCCGCCGATGCCCATGACCTTGCCGCCGGGCACCGCCCAGTTGGCGAGGTCGCCGGCCGCCGACACCTGCATCGCGCCCAGGATCGCGAGGTCGACGTGGCCGCCGCGGATCATCGCGAACGACGCCGCCGAGTCGAAGGTCGAGCCGCCGGGCAGGACGGTCACCGTCTGCTTGCCGGCGTTGATGAGCTGCGGGTGCTCGTCGCCCTCGAACGGGAACGGGCCCATGCCGAGCAGGCCGTTCTCCGAGTGCAGGAAGGCGTGGCCCTCCGGCAGGTAGTCGGCGCACAGGGTCGGCAGCCCGATCCCGAGGTTCACGATCGATCCGGCCGGGATCTCGGCGGCGGCCCGGCGGGCCATGTCCTGCTTGGAGAAGCTCACGCCACACCTCCCGCCGCGCCGTCCGCCGCCGGCCGCGGGCGCACGGTCCGGAACTCGATGGGGTCCTCGTGCGCGGGCACGTGGACCACGCGGTGGACGTAGAGGCCCGGCAGGTGGACGTCGTCGGGGTCGATCGCCCCGACCTCGACCAGCTCGTCGGCCTCGACCACGGTGGTGCGGGCCGCGGTCGCCATCACCGGCGAGAAGTTGCGGGCGGTGCGGAAGAACCGCAGGTTGCCGAAGCGGTCGGCCTTGCGGGCGCGGACGAGCGCGAAGTCGGCCGGCAGCGCCCGCTCCAGCAGGTAGCGGCGGCCGTCGATCACCTTGACCTCCTTGCCCTCCTCCACCACGGTGCCGACCCCGGTCGGGGTGTAGAACGCGGGGATGCCGGCGCCGGCGGCGCGCATGCGCTCGGCCAGGGTGCCCTGCGGGGTGACCTCGACCTCGAGGGTGCCGGCGGCCATCCGGGTGTGCAGGTCCTCGTTGCTGCCGAGGTAGCTGCAGATGACCTTGCGCACGATGCCGGCGCGCAGCCAGGTCGCCAGCCCCTTGCCCATGGCCCCGGCGTTGTTGGAGACCAGCGTGAGGTCGCGCGCGCCGCGGGCGATCACCCCGGCGATGAGGGCCTCGGCGTTGCCGCACAGGCCGAAGCCGCCGACCATGACGGTCATGCCGCTGTCGAGCCCGTCGAGGGCGGCCGCGACCGAGTCGCGGACCTTGTGGTGGTGACGTCCGGTGGACACTAGTTGCCTCCGAAGGCGGCGACCGCGGCGTCGCCGAAGCTGCGCACGCCCGCCACCAGCTCGTCATGGCCGATGCACAGGGGCGGCGCGAAGATCGCGGTGGCGCGGGCGGCGTCGACGTGCAGCGACAGCCGGCGGGTCACCAGCTCCTGGCCCAGGCGGCGCCAGGCCGGGTCGCGCTCGCCTCCCGCCGCCTCGATCTCGAGCGCGCACAGGAGGCCGAGGCCGCGAACGAACGTCCGGCACCCGGACAGGCGGGCGGCGACCGCCCGCACCTCGTCGAGCAGGACCGGCCCCAGGGCGGCGGCGTTGGCGTAGAGCCCCTCGTCCTCGTAGACCCGCAGGGTCTCGAGGGCGGCGGCGACCCCGGTGGGGTGGCCGTAGTAGGTGAGGCCGCAGGCCAGCACCCGGTCGTCGAAGTGGCGGGCCACCCGCTCGTGGACGATCACCGCGCCGATCGGCTGGTAGCCCGAGGCCAGGCCCTTGGCCACGGTGATGAGATCGGGGGTGACGCCCCAGTGCTGGTGGGCGAAGACCTTGCCGGTGCGGCCGAAGCCGGTGAGGACCTCGTCGGCGACCAGCAGCGCGCCGTCGGCGTCGCAGGCCGCGCGCACCATCGGCCAGTAGTCGGTGGGCGGCACCAGCACGCCGTTGGCGCCGGCCACCGGCTCGAGGAAGACCGCGGCGAAGCCGCCGCCCTCGAGCCGCATGACCTCGGCGATGTTCTTCGCGCACTCGCGGCGGCAGCTCGCGACCACCTGCCCGAACGGACAGCGGTCGCAGTAGCAGTCGGCGACGTGGATGACGCCGGGGATCCCGGGCTCGAGCGGCGGCCGCCGCCAGTCGCCGGTGAGCGACAGCGCCCCCATCGACGCGCCGTGGTAGCTGCGGTAGCGCGACATCAGCTTGAGCCGGCCGGTGACCAGGCGCGCCATCTTGAACGCGTTCTCGTTGGCCTCGGCGCCCGACAGGCAGAAGAAGACCTTGCTGAAGCCGGGCCCGGCCAGCTCGAGCAGCTTCTCGGCCAGCGCGGTCTTGGCCGGGAACACCGAGGTCGGCGCCGCCAGGCACAGGTCGTCGGCCTGGCGCTTGATGGCGTCGATGATGCGGCGGTGGCCGTGGCCGGCGTTGACCTGGTAGCTGAGGGAGCCCAGGTCCAGCCAGCGCCCGCCGTCGGCGGTGGTGAACCAGGCGCCCTGGCCGCCGGTCAGCGCCAGCGGCCGCGCCTGCCGCTGCGCGGTCCAGGTGAAGAAGAACGGGTGGTCGAGGTCGATCATGACGGGGCGCCCGCGGCCGGGTCGGCGACGGAGAAGCGCGCGGCGGCGACGTTGGTGACGAAGCCGGCCTGGGCCCAGAGCTCGCCGGTGTCGAGGTTCATGGCCACGGCGCCGCAGGTCGCGGTCCCGTGCGGGTTCTCGGGGGTGGACATGTTGGTGGTGATGCTCCGCGGCCAGCCGTCCTGCGAGCCCCTGCGGGCCCAGACGTCGGCCAGATCGCGCACCGGCGCGGCGCCCAGGCTGGCCTCGAGCCAGGCCAGGCGGTCGTGGGTGGTGCTGGTGGCCGAGATCGTCGACACCGCCGCCACCTCGGGATCGAGGCAGTGGTTGGTGTGGCAGTAGGCGGGGCGCGGCGCGGCCGGCCGCGAGCGGAAGATCTCCTTGCGCAGCACGCCCGAGGTCTCGATCGCGTAGCACTCGGCGCGATCGGCGACGACGTAGTGGTGGCCGGAGCCGACCGGGCTGCCGAGGATGAGATCGCGGGCGGCGCGCGCGCGCGGCTGGTGGAGCGCGCGCCGCACCATCGCCGGCCACACCACGCCGACGGTGGCGTCGGTCGAGTACAGGTTGTTGATGCCGACCCCGACCCGGGCGGTGCTGAGGCCGGTCAGCCCCAGGCAGCCGGTGAGCGTGAACACCCACGCCGCCGGGCCGGCGGCGCTCTCCGGCACCCGCAGCATCATCACGTACGGGATCGCGGTGGCATGCATGTCCCAGGTCTGGGCCAGGATGCGGCCGGTCGGGGTCTCGGCCCAGCTCACGCTGCAGCCGCCGTCGCCGTCGCCCACCGGCGGCGCCGCCACCTCGGGCGCCGGCCGCCACCGCCCGCGGTCGGGCGACAGGTCGCGGAGGTCGGTGTAGTGGTTGACGACGACCAGCTCGGCCGGGGTCAGGCCCGCGCCCTCGGCGATCCCGCACAGCTCGGCGTGGAGGTCGGCGTGGTAGCGGGCCAGCACCGGCAGGTGGGCGGCCGCCGCCTCGTGGACCGCGGCGGCGTCGGCGAAGGCGCCGACCCGGGTACAGAGGTACGTCCGGATCTCGGACAGCGATCGGATCTCGCCGCGGAAGCTCTCGCCGTGGAGCTGACCCCACCGCCGCGGCGACACCCCGGCCGGCAGCTCGAGGGTGCGCATCAGGCCAGCTCCGCGAGCGCCGCGCCCAGGCGCGCGGCCACCGCCACCGCCTGGTCGAGGGCCGGGACCACGCCCAGGCGCCCGCCCGGGAAGCGGCGCAGGAGCACGCCGCGGGCCCGGCAGTGGGCGAAGACCTCGTCGGCGCGGGCCCCGGCCTCGATCACGCGGTACAGGCCGAGGCCGGCCGACGGCAGCCGCGGCGCCGCCGGCGCCAGCGCGGCGTCGAGCGCGGCCGCGCCCGCCGCCACGTCGAGGCCGCGGGCGGCGCGGAGCTGGTGGTGGTTGCGCACCAGCGACAGCTCGTCGCCGTCCCAAGTCGAGACCAGGGCCAGGGGCGTGGCCACGAACCAGCGCGAGGCCACGTGCAGGTACCCGGTCTGCGCCCCGCCCCACCAGGCCAGGATGTCGGGGCGGAGCCCGGCGGCGCTCGACGCGAACGCGCCCAGCCCCGAGCGGTAGCTGCTGGTGGCGTGCTCGACCGCGATCATCGGCAGGTCGAGCTCGTCGCGCAGCGCCGCCAGCGCGACCAGGAAGTCGCGCGACAGCACCCGCCCGGTCCGCTCCTGGCACGGCTCGTAGAACAGGCCGAAGACGTGCGCCGGCCCGCCGGCCGCCGCCACCGCCTCGCGCAGGGCCGCGATCGAGGCCGCGGTGCCCGCCACCGCCGGGTGCGGGATGCGCGGCCACGCGAAGTGCGGCGGGCCGCCGGCGTGGACCTCGGGGTCCGACAGCGACCGGCACGACGCCGCGGTGTGGCCGTAGTAGCCGCCAGCCACGCCGATCGCGACCCGCGCCGCCTTGCGCGTGCCGCGCAGGAGGCGCAGCGCCTTGTCGACGGTCTCGTCGCGCGACGACGTCAGGTAGACGTGGGGCAGCTCGGGCGCCAGGGCGCCGACCCACTCCACCGCCCGCACCATGCCGGGCGTGACGTAGTTCATGATCGTGAGCTTGTTGACCGCCGGGCCGTAGAGCAGGCCCGAGTCCTCGGCGGCGCGCAGGCTCGGCGGCGGCGTCGCCAGCACCCGGGTCAACCCGCTCGCGGCGTCGAGCGGCCCGCGGTCGACGGTCGCCGCGGTCGCCGCGCTCGCCGCGCTCGCCCCGTCCGCCCCGGCCGCCGCCCCGGCCGTCCGGGCCTCGGCCGCCCAGCGGGCGCGGCCGCTCGCCACCACCTCCGCCCGCCGCACCGGATCGGGCGCGATGCCGCCGAGCGGGATGCGGTAGTAGATGGCCTGGCCCTCGGGATCCTCGTACTGGCCGGTGAGGATGTTGACGACGTGGGCGCCGAAGACCCGGTTGAGGTGGGTCATCTGCGCGGTGCGACCGATGCGGTTGCGGCCCGTGACGTGGCGGTAGCGCGGCGCGCCGTCGGCGCCGCGGCGCGCCGCGGCGTCGCGGAGCTGCAGCTCCTTGAGGCGGCGACCGATGCCCGAGCCCTGGAAGCCGGGCGCCACCGTGACCGACACCGAGTACATCGTGTTGTGGCGGCCGAGCAGCGGATCGTCGTCGCAGCCCTCGACGTCCCGGCTGCCCTCGAGCGGCGCGCCGATGGCGAAGCCGACGAGCTGCGGCCCGCCGTCGCCGGCGCGCTCGGCCACCACCACCGAGCCCTCGGGATCCTCGAGCGCCGACCGGATCTCGGCTGGCGGCGTGCGCCGCGCCGGCTCGTAGACCTGGTACTCGATGTCGAGGATCGCCGGCAGGAGCGCCATGGCCTCGGTGTGCGGCACCTGGCGGAACGTGATGTCGGGCGGGATGACGGGCGCCGTCGCCGGCGGCGGCTCGAGGATGTCCTCCCACGCCGGCGGCTTCTGGCCGGGGTGGGCGTCGATCCACGACAGCGAGCGGCGGATGGCGTCGAACAGGAGCTCGATCTCGCGGGCGCCGTAGGTGTCGCCGAGGCGGTAGCGCGCGGTCCGGGTACCGGCGGCGAAGACGATCGCGCCCCGCCAGAAGCGCTGGCCGATGAAGGCGTCGAGGTGCGCCGGGGTCGGCAGGTCGAAGGCGAAGGCGTAGCCGCAGGCGCGGGGGTGCGCGACCAGGTGGGGGAAGGCGCGGGCCACGGCCTCCAGCCGCGGCGCCACCAGCTTCTCGATGCGGCTGGCGGCGTGGCTGGTCGACATCATCTCGGCGTGGATGTGGCCGCGCACCAGCGAGGCGTTGTGGGCGCTGGTCGGCTCCGGATCCTCGAACCGCGACATGACCACCCCGACCTGCGCCCGCTTGGCGAAGGTGACGACGTCGGGGTAGTCGGGCTGGCCGCGGTGGGTGAGCAGGCGGAAGCGACTGTGCCAGGCGAAGGCGCCGCCGAGGCCGAAGCCGGTCTGGACCTCGTCCATCACCAGCGCGGTGTCGTGGCGGCGGGTGAGCAGGCGCAGGGCCCGGAAGAAGCGCTCGGTGGCGTAGCGATCGCCGCCCTCCGACTGCATGGGCTCGACGATCACGCACACGTAGGCGCCGGTCGCGAGCTCGGCGTGGACCCGCGCCAGGCTGGCGACCTCGGCCGCGAGCAGCGGATCGTCCTTGGCGTCGCCGAAGCGCGACACCAGCTCGTCGATCTCGCCGGCGGCGCAGGCGGCGTAGAAGCCGCCGGGGGCGGCCGGCTCGTCGCCGGGCGTGGTCCACACCGGGAACGGCGCGAACGTGGCCTCGTAGCCGGGCAGCTCGTAGGGCGCGCGCTTGGACGGGCTGTGGGTGGCGTGCAGGGCCAGGAGCAGCCGGCCGTGGAAGCTGCCCTCGAACGCCAGCACCCGGCGGGCGTCGGGGCGCGCGGCGTGGAGCCGGCACAGCGCCAGCGCCTTCTCGTTGGCCTCGGCCCCCGAGGCGGTGAAGGTGACGTGGGGCAAGCCCGGCACCAGGTGGCGCAGGGTGGCGGCGTACTCGGCGGCCGCCCAGGTCTCGCCGACCGCGGTGTCGTCGTTGACGGTCAGGGTGTCGCCGAAGGCGCCCTCGACCAGGCCGCGCACCACCGGATCCTCGGCGAAGCCGCCGCACACGGTCGCGGTCTGGCTCATGCCGTCGAGGACCGACAGCGGCTCGGCGTCGACCGAGACGAACCACGGCCCGCTCGAGCGCAGGTGATCGAAGACCGCCGGCTTCTTCTCGCGCACGACCCGATCGCCGGCGTAGAGGCGGATCAGCCAGCCGTCGCTGGCCGGCAGGTGGCCGCCGCGCGGACGGCGCAGCCCCATCGGCCGCGGATCGTCGATGAGCGAGCGCGCCGCCTCGATCGCCTCCTCGCCGGCGTGCTGGCGCTCGAGCCGGTCGAGGTCCCAGGCCGGGAGGTGATCGGCGAGCATGGGGTGGGTGGCGATCGTGCCGATGACGTTGTCCTGCACCGCCACCGGCACCACGACGTTGCGGTGGGCCATCGAGCCGGCCGGGCGGTAGTTGCCGCTCTTGCCGACGCCGCCGAACGGCAGCCGCGGGCTGGCCAGGTTGGTCGAGCGGTTGCGGTTGAGGATGCCGCTGGTGGTCTCGCGGTAGAAGCGCTCGAAGCGCTCGCTGGAGGCGGTGAAGACGGCGTTGGCGAAGCCGAAGGGGCTGGCGCCGATGACCGCGATCGCCTCGTCGTCGTCGTCGATCAGCTCGACGCCGAGATCGGGGCCGAACAGCTCGACGTCGGTGTAGCCGGGCGCGTCGTGGCGACCATCGGGCAGGCGGTGGAGCGAGGCGGTGCGGTAGAAGCCGCCGGGCAGGCGCTCGCCGGCGACGATGGGCTCGGCGCCGCCGGCGCGCCCGGCCGCCAGCGCGGCCTCGAAGCGGTCGCGGCCGGCGGCGGTGGCCAGCGGCCCGGCGAAGCTCGCCGGATCGTCGGGGTGGCCGAAGCGCAGCCGCGGCGCCGCCGCCCGCAGGGCGTCGACCAGCGCGCCCGCCAGCTTGCGGTGGACCAGCACCCGGTCGGTCGCGGTGCAGCGCTGACCGGCCGACAGGTAGCCGCCGATCAGGACCTCGTGGGCCGCCTGGCGCACGCTGGCGTCGTCGAGGACCACCACCGTGTTCTTGCCGCCCATCTCGAGCGCGACCAGGAGCTCGGGGCGATCGAGGGCCGCCTCCTGGATGCGGCGGCCGACGGCGTAGCTGCCGGTGAAGCACAGCCCGCGCACGCGGCGATCGGCGACCAGGGCGGCGCCGACCGCGCCGGTGCCCTGGACCAGGTTGAAGACGCCGGCCGGCAGCCCGCCGTCGCGCGCGGTCTCGGCGTAGGTCTGGCCGACCAGCGGCGTGATGTCCGAGGGCTTGACCACGACCGCGTTGCCGGCGAGGAGCGCCGGCACGACGTGGGCGTGGCAGAGGTGGACCGGGTAGTTGTAGGGGCCGATGACCGCGACCACGCCCAGCGGGTGGAAGCGGAGCTGCTCGTGGGGCGAGCCGGCGATCGGGCCCTCGCGCAGGTCGGCGGCGAGCAGCGCGCGCGCGACGTCGAAGCGGGCGAGGACGGTCGCCACCTCCTGCTCGGCCTCGCTCCGCAGCTTGCCGGTCTCGAGGACGATGGCCTGGGCCAGCGCCGCCTGGCGCGCGGCGATCGCCTCCCGCCACCGCCCGAGCGCGGCCGCGCGCTCGACCAGGCTCAGGCGCGCCCACGCCGGCTGGGCGGCGGCGGCGGCGGCGGTCGCCTCCCCCACCGCCTCGACCGACACGCCGGTCTCGAACACCACCGCGCCGTCGGCGGCCGGGTTCCTCGACACCAGCGCGCCCCCGCTGGGGGCCACGAACACGCCACCGATGAAGTTGCCGAGAGGCTGCACTGCGGTTGGGTACCGCCGGCCGGGTCAGGGGTCAAGCCGAGCGCCGCTCACCGGGCCCGATCCTCCGCAAATTCCTCAACGATCATGGAGATCTGACGACCGTGCGAGGTCGCTGACGGCGCTTTCACCGATGCCTCTCCAACTCCGTGGCGGCGCGATGGTATAGAGGCCCGCAGTCGCCTTACATGCCCGCGCTCGTGTTCATCGCCGGCCCCAACGCCGGGCGGCGCTACAAGCTGGTCGACGGCGGCGAGTACGTCATCGGTCGCCGCTCCGACTGCCAGATCTTCGTCCCCGACATGCGGGTGTCGCGGCAGCACGCCCGGCTGCGCCCCGACGGCGCGCGCTGGGCGCTCGCGGATCTCGGCTCCAACAACGGCACGTTCATCAACGGCCAGCGCGTGGCCGCGCCGTGGCCGCTGGCCCACGGCGACGAGATCACGATCGCCTCCAACCGCATCCGGGTCGAGGTCTCGGACGAGGAGAGCCAGAGCTCGCGCCTGCCGTCCTCCGACGCCCACCTCACGATCGTCGAGGCCCAGGGCTCGGTGCTCAAGAGCCGCGAGGACACCGACTCCGGCAAGTGGCTGCGCACCTCCGGCATCCTGTCGGCGCCGCCCGAGCTCCGCAACTTCCGCCTGATCGAGCGCAAGCTGGCGGCGCTGACCGCGATCCTCGACGCCGCCGCCCGCACCCCCGACCCCGACGCCCTGGTCCAGACCGTGATCGGCCACCTGCTCGACATGTTCCCGCAGGCCGAGACCGTGGGCGTCCTGGTCGAGGACGAGCGCACCGGCGAGCTGCAGGTCAAGTTCCACCGCTCGCGCGCCCGCGGCTTCGGCGGCAACCTGCGGGTGCCGGGCACGATCATCACCCACGTCGTGCAGGACCGCCGCGGCGTGCTCCTGGGCGAGCAGTCGCGGGCGGTCACCGGCGGTGACAGCGAGCTGGCCGGCACCCGCATGGGGGCGCCGCTGTCGGCCGGCGATCACCAGTACGGCGTCATCTACGTCGAGGGCCACGAGGGCGGCTTCAAGCAGGAGGACGTCGACCTCCTGCAGAACGTCGCCTACCAGACCGCGCTCGCCATCCACGCCGCCCGCATGCAGGCCCAGCTCGCGCACCAGGAGCGGCTCGAGCGCGATCTACGGGTGGCGCGCCAGATCCAGCGCTCGCTCCTGCCCCACGACGTGCCGGCGGTGGTCGGCCTCGACTTCGCCGTCCACTACGAGCCCGCCTACCAGATCGGCGGCGACTTCTACGACTTCATCTGGCACGACGAGAGTCACATCGCGCTGGCGGTGGGCGACGTCGCCGGCAAGGCGATCAGCGCCGCGCTCTACATGGCGCGCCTGACCAGCGAGCTGCGGTCGCGGGCCGGCATCTCGCGGACGCCGGCCCGGCTCCTGCGCCGGGTCAACGACGAGATGGTCAAGCTCGGCGACGACGGCATGTTCGCGACCCTGGTCTACGCCATCTACGATCTCGAGTCGCGCACCCTGGTCTTCACCAACGCCGGCCACTGCGTGCCGCTCCTGCGCCGCGGCGAGCGGGTGTTCCCGCTGCAGGCCGACCGCGCCCACATCGTGCCCATCGGCGTGGTCCAGGAGCTCGAGGTCGGCGAGGCCCGGGTCCAGCTCCACTCCGGCGACCTGCTGGTGCTGGTCTCCGACGGCATCCTCGAGGCCCGCGACCCCCGCGGCAACGAGTACGGGGTCAAGCGCCTGTCGCGGCGGCTGCGCACCGCGCGCGGCGGCGCCGAGGACGTGGTCAAGGCCATCCTCCAGGACGTCGACAGCCACGTCGGCGCGGCCCAGCCCACGGACGACATGACGATCCTGGCCATGGGCATCGACGACCGCCGGGCCAAGCGCCGGACCAGCACCCTGCCCGGAGTGCCGATCGACGCCGTGGCCAGCGGCGACGACAAGACCCGGCCCGGGGTCGGCCTGCCGCGCGCCCCCACCGGCGACGGCTCGGGCGCCGGCCGCTAGGACCGCGAGCGCGCCGGATGCCGTCGCGAGACGCCGCTCGCGCCGGTCGGCGGCGCGGCGGGATCAGCCGAACGCGACGCGGCCGAGGCGCCCGAGCAGGACGTCGAGCGCGACCTTGTTGTCGCCGCCCTCGGGGACGATCAGGTCCGCCCAGCGCTTGCTGGGCTCCACGAACTCGAGGTGCATGGGGCGGACCGTGGCGTAGTACTGGTCGCGCACCGAGGCGAAGCTGCGGCCGCGCTGCTCGAGATCGCGGCGGATGCGGCGCATCAGGCGGATGTCGGCGTCGGTGTCGACGAAGATCTTGATGTCCATCTGCTCGCGGAGCGCGGCCTCGACGAACACCAGGATGCCCTCGACGATGATCACCGGCGCCGGCGGCACCCGGCGGGTCTCGGGCCGGCGACAGTGGGTGACGAAGTCGTAGATCGGCACCTCGACCGCGCGCCCGGCGCGCAGCTCGCGCAGGTGCTCGGCCAGGAGCCGGCTCTCCAGGCTCGAGGGGTGGTCGTAGTTGATCTCGGCCCGGGCCTGGGGCGAGAGGTGGCCCTGGTCGACGTAGTAGCTGTCGTGATCGATGACCGCGCAGCGCTCGACCGGGATCGAGGTCGCCAGCTTGTGGGCGACCGTGCTCTTGCCCGAGCCGGTGCCGCCGGCGATCCCGATCACGAGCGGACGCAGGGGGCTGGGGTCGGTCACGGCGTTCTTTCGCACGGCCGGCCCCGGCGCAGCAAGTCGCGCCCGCCGCTCACGGCAGGAGCTCGACGATCGACCGCTGCAGCTTGGCCACCAGCCCGGTCGGCACCATGCCGTGGAGCCGGACCATCGTGCCGTCGCGGCGCACCGTCCACGCCGGCATCACCAGGTCGAAGGCCGGGTGAGCGGTGAGCTCGGCGAGGTGGCCGTCCAGCTCCCGCTGCCCGGCCTGGGCGGTGGCCTCGTCGGCGAAGTAGGTCGCGACCTGGAAGCCGACCATCGGCGCGCCGTCGTCGTCGGCCTCGGCCAGGGCGACGCGCGCGGTCAGGTCCGCCTGCCGCAGCACCGGCGACTCGACGGCGGCCTCGAGCCCCTTGCGGGTCGCGACCAGCCACAGGGTCGCGCGCCGATCGATGCCGTGGGCCAGCTCGAGCACCCGGGTCGCGCGCGGCGCCTTGCCCAGGCGCGCGCCCATGAAGCCGACGTCGGCGTCGGCGCGGGTCGACACGATGAACGTGCGGTCGTCGAGCCAGCCGATCACGCGCGTGCGGCCGCCGGCCAGCGACACCACCGACAGCGCGCCGTCGCCGGCGGCCTCGACCGTGCCGGCACCCTCGCCGACGCAGGCCTCGATCTCGGTCCGGGTCCAGTCGCCGCTGGCGATGAGGTCGTAGGCGCCGAACGGACCGACCACGGCCAGGGACAGCCAGTCGACCCGGTCGCCGAACGGCAGCTCGCAGCGGCCGATCATCGCGGTGAGGGTCGCCCGCAGGAGGGGCTGGGCGCGGACCCGGGCGAACACCTTCGCCAGCTCCGGCGCGTGGCGGACCTCGGCCACGGCGAGGCCGATCAGGGTCTCGACGTCGGGGGCGTGGCGGCGCACCGAGCCGGCCAGGGCGTCGCGGAGCGCGACGCGGCGCTCGGGCGCGAGCGGCTCGACCGCGTCGTCGAGGTCCTCGGGATCGGGCGGGAGCACCGGCGTCGGCCCTTCGCCCGACCACGGATCGTCGGGGCCGGTGAGCAGCGCGCGGGTCGCGGGCCCGCCGCGGGTCGAGACGTAGACCGAGGTCGCGCCGACCGCGAGGATGGCGCCGGCGACCACCGCCAGCGGCCAGCGCCGGCGGGTGCGCACGGTGAGCACCGCGCGCTCGCCCGAGGCCGCGCTGCCGGTGGTCGAGCGATCGGCGCTCGGCCACGCCGCCTGGGGCTCGGGCGAGCGGCGGGCGGTCATCACCGGCGCCGGCGGCGTCGGCGCCGGCGCCGGCGGCGGGGCAGCCGAGGTCATGGGCGCGGTCGACCGGCGCACCGCGCCCGCCGCGCCGGCGGCGCGCATCACCTCCTCGCACAGCGCCATCACCGTCGGCGGACGGTTGGGGGCGCGGGTCGACAGCGCCCGCGCCACCAGCTCGTCGAGCGCCGGCGGGACCTCGGCGAAGGCCCCCAGCCGCGCCGGGTTGAGGCGGACCTCGGGGTCGGCGGAGTCCGCCCACGGCAGCCGCCCGGCGATCATCGCGAACAGCGTCACCGCCAGCTCGTAGACGTCGGTGGCGATCGAGGCCGGGTGACCGAAGAAGCGCTCCGGCGCCATGTAGGCCGGCGTGCCGCGGACCATGCCGCTCTGGGTCGGCGGCGCCACGCCCTCGTTCGCCTGCTTGGCGATCCCGAAATCCGGCAGCACCGCGTGCTCACCGGTCGGACCGGACACCAGCATCACGTTCTCGGGCTTGAGGTCGCGGTGGATGAGGGCGCGCGCGTGCATGGCGGCGACCGCGTCGCAGAGCTGGACGAACAGCGCGATGGCGTCGGGCAACGGCAGCGGGCCGCGACCGAGCCGGCGGGCCAGGCTCTCCCCGGGCAGCTTCTCCATGGCCAGAAATGGCCTGCCGTCGGGCAGGCTTCCGGCGCTCAGCACCTTGACCACCCCGGGGTGGGTCATCTCCACCAGGAGCCGCGCCTCGGCCAGGAAGCGGTCGCGATCGTCGCCGCCCAGGTCGCCGCGCAGGACCTTGAGGGCCACCTCCCGATGCCCCCAGCGGGCGTCGTAGACCGTGCCGCTCCCCCCCTCGCCGAGTACACCGAGGATCCTGAAATCGCCGAGCTTGCGGGGACAGCCTGGGGAGCTATGTGCGTCGATCTCACTCACGGGGGCCGGTGACGGCGAAGGGCGGCGAGTGTATCCTCCGCGATACGAGGATCAACCGGTTCTGCTCGTGGGCCCGTCCACCCTCCCAGTGGCCGGGCCAGTGCCATGCGAGCCCCGCGTTGCTGACCGTGACCACCAAGAAGAAGCGCCCTGCCCAACGCCCCGTCCGAGGTAACTCGAACATGATCCGTGTCGTCATTGCGGAGGACCACAACCTCATCCGGGAGGCGCTCGCCCGCATGCTCGTCGACAGCGGCCGGATCGAGGTCACCGGCGAGGCCGCCACCGGCAACGCCGCGGTCGACCTCACCCGCAAGCAGAAGCCCGACGTGCTCCTGCTCGACGTGACGATGCCGGGCAAGGACGGCATCCAGGCCCTGTCCGAGCTCCACGAGCTCGAGCTGCCGACCAAGGTGCTGGTGTTGACCATGCACGAGGACGAGGCCCACGGCGTGCGCGCGATGCGCGCCGGCGCCGCCGGCTACATGCGCAAGTCGGAGAACCTCGACGACCTGCTCGACGCCATCGAGCGCGTCCACCGCGGTGAGCAGGTCATCCCGGCCGAGGTCGAGGCCGCGCTCGCGCGCAAGCGCAGCGATCACCCGGCGCAGATCCTGTCGCAGCGCGAGTTCCAGGTCATGGCCTACCTCGCCGCCGGCAAGACCAACCGCGAGATCGCCGAGATCCTCTCGATCAGCGTGAAGACCGTGGACACCCACCGCGGCCACGTCCTCAAGAAGCTGCGCCTGCGCAACAACTCCGACATCACGCGCTTCGCCATCCAGAACAACCTGATGCCGGTCTGAGGCCAGGCTGCCCGATCCGGCTTCCGATCGGCCCCGGCGCTCGGGACCGGGGGCCCGGGCTCACGGGCTCGGCGCCGCGGTCCGCACCGGCTGGACCCAGGCCCGCGCGCCGTCGCCGCGCTCGACCACGACGCGCAGGTAGCCAGGCGCGCGGTCGAGCGGGAAGCGGCCCAGGGGCCCCTCGACCTCGTCGAGCACCGCGCCGCCGGCGCCGATGAAGCGGATGAGGTGGCGGCCGACCGCCCCGGCCTCGACCTCGACCTCGAGCGCGCCCTGCCGCACCTCGGCGCGGGCCAGCGCCACGCCGGTCGAGGCGTAGAAGCGGCCGGCGGCGAGGGCGTCGAGGATCGCCTGCGGCTCGCGCGGGGCGTCGACCATGACCCAGCCGCCGCCGGCCGGGTAGGTGCCGCCGCCGCCGGCGCGGTAGTCGTGGGCGTCGTCGGAGGCGACCCCCCACATCGTCGCACCGGCGGTGAGGACCGCGTCCCACAGGGCCTCCATCGACGGGTAGGCCGCGGTGCCGGCGTTCCAGCGCGGGCACTGGACGTTGGCGATCTCGACCAGGCGGACGCCGTCGGCGGCGAGCCCGCCGAGGAGCTCCGGGGTCATGCCCCAGTGCCACTGCGGGTGGTTGAGCTGCGCCAGCCCGCCGTGGGTCTCCATCCACCGCAGCGCCGCCCGGTACATGGCCCGCCGCGAGCGGGTGGCGCGATCGGCCCACTCGACCTTGCCCTCGGGGCGGCCGGTCACGCCCAGCGCGTTGACGTGGATCCGGCACCGGCCGTCGGGCTCCGGCGGCGGCGGCTCGCAGGCGCCGGGGTTGAACGTGAGCTCGATGCCGGCCAGCACCACCAGCCCCTCGTCCGGCCACCGGACATGTGGCGCGCCGGCGCCGACCTCGGCGCCGGCCACCGCCGTGACCCGGTTGTGATCGGTCAGCACGATGAAGTCGTAGCCGTGGTGCTCGTACCAGGCGATCACCTGGGCGACGTCGGTGGTGGAGTCGCCCGACGGCGCGGCGTGGACGTGGGTCGAGCCGCGCAGCCAGCGCGGCCGGCGCTCGGGCACGACCTCGGGCACGACCTCGGGCACCGCGGGGACGAGGTCGGCCGCCTCCGGCCCGGCGTCGACGCCCGCGGTGGGGTCGGCCACCGGCAGGGCGCCCCGCGCCGGCGTCGACGAGCAGGCGCCCTGCCCCAGCGCGACGGCGACGACGGCCGCGACGCGGACGACGGCGGCGGCGCGCCCGCCCGCCCGCCGGATCACGGCGGCGCCTCCAGGCGCTCGGCGGCGCCCGGCGCCAGGTTGGTGACCACGCCCATCGTCCGCTTGTGCCAGCGGGTGCGGGTGGCGAGGAACAGGCCGAGGCCATCGGCGAGCATGCGGCGCGCGGTCGGCCGCTGCCGCGACAGGTCGAGGCGCTCGTCGGGATCGGCGACCAGGTCGTGGACCACCGAGGCCCCGGCCCGGTTGACCCGCATCTTCCACCGCGCCACGCGCATGGCGTGGGCGTACTCGTACTGCGAGGCGAAGCTGGGCCGCGGCCAGCCCCGGCCGTCGCCGGCGGCCCGCGGCAGGAGCGACTCGCCCTGCACGTGGTCGGGGATGGAGGCGCCCAGGGCGTCGAGGATCGTGGGCAGGACGTCGGCGCCGTCGGCGCCCTCGTCGACCACCGCCGCCGCCACCCGCGGCGGGTAGTGGACGAGCAGCGGCACCCGGGTCAGGGTCTCGCGCAAGGTCGCGCCGTGGCCGCAGCGCCCGTCCTCGAACAGCTCCTCGCCGTGATCCGAGGTGATGACGATCATGGTCTCGTCGTGGATGCCCATGCGGTGGAGGGCGGCGAGGAGGTCGCCGAGGCGCTCGTCGTGATAGCTCACCGCCGAGTCGTAGATGGCGCGCAGGCGCTCGACGTCGCGCGGCGGCGGGATCTTCGAGCAGCCCATCTTGCCGGCGACGATGCCGAGCTCGCGCATCGTGCCGTGGCGCTGGAACGGGCCGGTGTAGGGCGCCGGCCCGTCGTAGCGATCGATCCACGGCTTGCGGGCGATCCACGGCCCGTGGGTGTCGACCGTGCCCAGGAACAGGAGCGCGGGCTCGGCCTTGCGCGCGTCGAGGCGGGTCAGCGCCGCGCCCAGGATGTCGACGCCGTAGAGGATGCCGTTGGTGACGCCCTTCTCGCGCATCATGTTGCGGTACTCGGCGAAGCCGCGGGCGTAGCCGCCGTTCTCGGTGACGAAGCCGTTGCCGGTCACGCCCACCGGCGCGAGGCCGGCGGCGGCGACCAGCTCGCCCAGCACCGGCAGCGACCGCGGCATCCGCCAGCTCCCCCCCTCGCCGGTGGTGCGGACCTCGTGCACCGCCGGGTAGGTGCCGGTCCACAGCGTGGCGTGGGAGGTCTGCGACTCGTTGCCGCCGACGTAGAACTGGCGGAAGACCGCGCCGGTGGCGGCCAGCCGCTCGAAGTTGGGCACCTCGGGCCGGGCCCCGGGCGCGAACGGCCGCACCCGGTCGGCGCGGAGCGCGTCCATCACCCACAGCACGACGAAGCGCGGCGGCGGCCCCACCACCCGCGGCGCCGGCGGCGGGCCGGGCACGGTCACCACCGGATCGGCGACCACCGCGCGCGGGCAGTCGCGCGCCGTCACCTCGAGGCGCACCGCCTGATCGCCCACCGCCGACAGATCGACGTGGGTGGCGTCGCCGCCCAGGAGGCCGCCGGCGCGCGCGCCGTCGTCGGTGCGGGCCTCGACCTCGATCCGGCAGTCGCCGGCGACCGTGGCCACCAGGTGGGCCTCGAGCGGCAGGTGGACGTACCAGGCGAGCCCGCTGCCCTCGGCGAGCGACAGGGTCCGGGCCGCGCCGTCCCAGGCCGCCCGGGCCAGCGGCGCGGGCTCGGCGGCGGCGCGCTCGCCGTCGGCGAACACCCGGATCGTGGCCAGCGCGACCTCGCCGCCCTCGATCACGACCTGGTTCTCGCCCGCGACCAGGCGGCCGGGCTCGAGCGCGAGCTGGTACCAGGCGCGGCCGGGGCCGACCTCGACGGCGCCGGCGCCGCGGCCGCCGACCTTGACCACGCGCCGCGACGGGCGGGCGTCGGCGGCGGCCACCAGCTCCAGGGCGAGGCCGCGGGCGGCGCCGGCCTGGGCCTCGGTCAGCGGCAGCTCGAGCGACCCGCCGCGGCCGGCGCGCGCCACGCGGTGGCCGTGGACGTCGCCGGCCAGGCGCCAGCGCGCCACCGGCTTGTCGAAGCGGATGAAGCGCGCGAAGCCGACCGACCCGGCGTCGATCACCGCGTCGCCGTCGACCGCGCGGTGGGCGAGGAGCAGGTTGTCCCCCAGCGAGAACACCGGGCGCTCGGGTCGGGTCGGGACGTGGGCGAGCACGGCGGCGTCGGCGTCGGCCCCCGCCGTCGCCGCGTCGCGCACCTCCACCGCCGCGACCGCGCCGTCGTCGCCAGGGCCGCGCGACGGCTTGTCCTTGCATGCGACCCCGCCGGCCGCGACGGCGAGGAACGAGAGGACCACGGGAGGGCGCACGAACCGGGAGTGTGCCATCGCCGCGTGGTCGCCGCCCACCGGAGATCGGCCCGGCCCCGCTCGGCGCGCCTGCGCCGAGGCGCAGCCGAGGCGATCTGATCCGACTCAGGTCGGCACCGGCGTCCTCGCCGGGACCGACCGATCGACAGCGCGTGGGATGCCTTCACACGCTCTGCGCTCGCCGGCGGTCAGGACTTCTTGAGGTCGTTCAGCTTCGAGAACGGGTTGTTGACGAAGCCCGAGACGCCGAAGCCCTTGGGCTGCTCGGCCGGCTCGCGATCGGGCCCGCCGCCGCGGCCGCGGTCGTCGGGACGGCGGTCGTCGGGACGGCGGTCGTCGCGCCGGCGGTCATCGCGCCGGCCGTCGCGCCGCTCGTCGGGGCGGCGCGCGTCGGCGCGTGGATCGCGCGGGCCCTGGGCCTCGGGGCGGCGCGCGTCGCGACGATCGTCGCGCCGGGGCTGGCCGCGATCGCCCGGGCCGCGGTCACCGCGCGGTCCGCCGCCACCGGGTCCGCCACCGGGTCCG
>CAADGB010000447.1 GCA_900696455.1 uncultured delta proteobacterium | reverse complement strand
GACGAAGGCCGAGCTGTGGAAGGAGTGGCTTCGGCTGCACCGCGACGCGCTCGCCGACCTCCCCTCGATCGACGAAGACCGCCGCGCACAGCTCCTCCGGCGAATCGACGACGTAGGCGACAAGATCGAGCGTCAGACCTTCCAGGAGCTCGCGCGTGACGTGTCTGCAGCGTTCACGCTCGGCGACAACTCGCCCGCGGCGGCGACCCACCCCGTGCACTCCGTGTCGAACCTCGCCCTCCTCGCGAGCGGCCACAACAGCGCGCTCAGCAACGCGGTGTTCGAGGTGAAGCGGCGACGCATCCTCGAGCTGGACCGGAGAGGCGCGTACATCCCCATCTGCACCCGCCAGGTCTTCCTCAAGTACTACACCGACGCCGACGCGCAGCAGGTCCACTTCTGGAGCACCCAGGACCGCGAGGCGTACTTGGCTGCGCTCCTCTCGTCCGACGGTGGTGTGGGCGCCTACCTCAAGCCGGAGGAGCCGCTGGCATGAAGAGCTACGTCACGTCCTACAACGGCCTCTTCGCTCGCCGCTCCGGTGACGCGCCTGTCGTGGACCGCATTGAGATCCCGATCATCCAGCGGGACTACGCGCAGGGTCGAGACAGCGACGCGGTCGCGCGCATCCGCGCCAACTTCCTCGACGTCTTGCATGACGCCGTGACGACGGGGTCGCCGATCAGCCTCGACTTTGTCTACGGCGACGTCATCGGCGGGACGCTCCGCCCGCTCGATGGTCAACAGCGGCTCACCACGCTCTTCTTGCTCCACTGGTACCTCGCGTGGCGCGCTGATCGGCTCGACCAAGAGCACGGGTGGAAGCGATTCGAGTACGCCACGCGTCCCAGCGCGCGGCGGTTCTGCGCGTGCCTCGTCGAGTCGAAGCCTCCCGCCGACGCGCCGCTGCGCGCGTGGTTCGAGGACCAGTACTGGTTCCTCCACACCTGGCAGCACGACCCGACGATCCAGTCGATGCTGCTGATGCTGGAGGCGATCCACGAGCGCTTCGCCGACACCGCCTGCGCCGCGGCGTGGGATCGGCTCGTGGACTCGGTGGCGCCGGCGATCTCGTTCCACCTGCTGCCGATCGAGCAGATGGGCTTGAGCGAGGACCTCTACATCAAGATGAACTCCCGCGGGAAGCCGCTGACGCCGTTCGAGAACTTCAAGGCGCGGTTCGAACAGGTCTTGGAGGCTTCCTGCCCTGGGCGCGTCGAGGAGTTCGCGCAGAAGGTCGATGGGGCGTGGGCCGACTTGCTGTGGCCCTTCCGGGGCAGCGACAACATCGTGGACGACGAGTTCCTCCGGTACTTCCAGTTCGTCACCGACGTCTGCGAGTGGCACGACGGCCGGCTGCCGTCGGGCGACATCGATGCCATGGCTGAGCGCGTCTACGGACCGACGAACGAGGATGCCGCGGCGCACCTGGACTTCCTTGTCCGAAGCTTCGACACGTGGGTCGGCGCCGACACGGCTTCCGTGTTCTCCGAAGTGTTCGCCCTGACGCCCGCGCCGCTCGACGCGGAGGGCACGAGCAAGGTGGTCCTCTTCGGCATGCAGGGGAACTCGGCCAACCTCTTCGCCGAGTGCTGCCTGGGCCAGGTGCGGCGTAGCTGGCCGCGGACCCTCCTCATCTACGCGGTCCTTCTGCACCGGCTGCACGCAACCCAAGAGTTTCCCCGCAGGCTTCGGATGCTGCGCAACCTCATCGAGGCATCGAGCAGCGAGCTCCGTGCCGAGAAGATGCCCGGGCTGCTCGAGGATGTGCGCCGCCTGGTTGTCGAGGGGGCCATCTCGACTGTCTCGAGCTTCAACCAGGCCCAGGTTGCCGACGAAGAGCTGAAGGTCGAGTTCCTGAGCCAGGCGCCCCATCTCGAACGCGTCCTCTTTCACCTCGAAGATCACCCCCTTCTCCGTGGCTGTCTCGCGGCCTTCGAGCTCGGTCCGTCCACATTCGAGCGGCGGGCACGAGCCTTCCACGAGCTGTTCGCCGACGCGGCCGTGCTGCCGGTGCTCACCGGGGCATTGCTCGCCGCAGGTGATTACTCGCGCCGGGCCAATCACCGGTTCTCGAAGCTCGGCTCGGGCTCGACCATGACGCAGTGGCGGGAGGAGATCCTGACCGGGGCCACCCGGGCTCACCTCGCCGAAGTCCGTGGTGCCCTCGGCCGGCTCCTCGATGTGGTCTCCGAACGCGCGGGTGACGTCCGCTCCGCGCTCGAGGCCTTCACGCAGACGTGGCTGGACGGCGTGGACGCAGCCAGCGGTCTGGACTGGCGCTGGTACTTCGTGCGGTACCCGGAGATGCGCGCGGGCCGCTCTGGCATCTACGCCAGCCCGACGGGATCGTTGGGCTACAGCGTGTGCATGCTCGATAAGAAGGCGATGAGCAGCTACTACCGAGACCCGTACCTGTCGGCGATCCGGCAGCAGAGCGGCATTCGGGAGGCGGCCGTTCAAGGCGCTGTCGCGCAGCACTGGTCCGGCAGCCCCTGGTTCACAGGCTACGAGACGGAGGCGCGCTGGATGCGCCTCGAGGCGAGCGGCGCGGAGATGCAGTGTGTCGACGACGGGCTCCAGCTGCGCGCGCCGGCTGCTGAGGCGCACGCCGAAGCGTTCGCGCGCGTCTGCGCGAAACACAGCGTGGGACCGGACCTTCGGTTGGTGGTTCCACAAGTGGCCGTCGGCGAGCATCGGCTCGACACCGAGGACCGAGTGCAGCTCGGGGCCGCGCTCCTCCGCGACCTGGTCGATGCTGGGCTCTAGCTGTGACGCGCTCAACGGAGCGTAGGAGCCCGCCCGAGCCAGCTCGAGCCAGCTCGAGCCGTGTGCTCTTGACATCGGCCCGGACTCCCGCTTCCCTTGATCGAGCGAGGTTACCCCTCTTTGCGTCCCAGGATCGGGTCCGGGACGACGGCGCGCCGGTGAGGACGTACCCCCGCAGGAGATGACCCGAACCAGCCAGCTCTGACCCCATCTGCGCTCACGCGCACGCCAACGGTCCAGGCGACCTCCGAGACCCGCGGAGGGGATGACGGTCCGAGATGGTGATGACCCCGGAGCGAGAACATGTCGAAGTCCTCGAAGAGCGCGCGGGACAACCGCGCCAACCAGCTCAACCCCAGCCATCCGGCCTATCACCAGTCGCGGGGCAGTAGCTCCGACGAGGCGCAGCGGATGGCGGAGCTGAGCAAGCCCGTGCTGGACAACCGCGCCAACCAGCTCAACCCGAACAACGCCGCCCACGCGGCGTCGCGGGGCGAGTCGACGGTGTCGCCCACGTCCTCCAACCCGTCGCCGGCCAAGTCCGAGTGACCTGAACCGCACCGCCCCTCTCGGCTCTTCAGGCCGAGGGGGGCGCGTGCGCTTGGAGGACCGCCATGAACCAACGAATCCTGATCACCGGCTCGTCTGGCCTCGTCGGCACCGCGCTCACATCGGCGCTGGTGGCCGAGGGAGTCGACGTCGTTCGCCTCGATCTGCGCGCTCGCGGAGAGGCGCACGGGGACGTCCGCGACCGCGCGCTCGTACACGACACCGTCGCGCGCGTCGATGGCATCGTCCACCTTGCCGCCGTTTCGCGTGTGGTCTGGGGTGAGCGCGACCCCGAGCTCTGCTGGGCGACCAACGTAGGAGGGCTGCGCAACGTGCTCGAGGCCGCGGCGCAGTCCGGACGTGCGCCCTGGGTGGCCTTCGCAAGCAGTCGCGAGGTCTACGGGCAACCCGTGACGCTCCCTGCCACTGAAGACGCCCCGCTGCGCCCGGTCAACGTCTACGGGCGCTCCAAGGTCGAAGGCGAGTTCCTCGTCGTCGAGGCTCAGCGCGTCGGCCTCCGCGCATGCACCGTCCGACTGTCGAACGTGTTCGGCTCGACGTCCGACCACGCCGACCGCGTGGTTCCTGCGTTCGCCCGGGCCGCCGCCCTCGGAGCCGAGCTACGGGTCGACGGGCTCGATCACACCTTCGACTTCACCCACGTCGATGACGTCACCCTCGGCCTCGTCGCCCTGACCGAGTTGCTCTCTGCGGGAGGGCCGCCGCCCCCGCCCATCCACTTCGTGAGTGGCCGGCCGACGACGCTCGAAGAACTCGCGACGCTTGCCGCTCGGCTCGGTCAGAGGGGTTCCTCCATCCGATCAGCGGCTCCTCGTGACTTTGACGTCGCGCGCTTCTTCGGCGACCCGTCGCGGGCCAGAGCTCTGCTCGGCTGGCAGCCGCTCGTGCGGCTCGAGGAGGGGCTCGCCCGGCTGGTCCACGCGTTCCGTGACGCTCACCGCGATGCCCAGGCACAGGAGGTCGTGCGATGAAGATCCTGAAGGTCATCCACGGCTACCCGATGCGCTACAACGCCGGGTCCGAGGTCTACAGCCAGACGCTGTGCCACGCGCTCGCCGAGCGCCACGAGGTGCACGTATTCACGCGGGAGGAGGACGCCTTCGCCCCGGACTTCGGGCTGCGCGTTGAGCGAGACGCCGACGACCCTCGCGTCATCGTGCACGTGGTCAACAACCCCCGCTTGAAAGATCGCTACCGCGCCACCGGGATTGACCAGCGCTTCGCCGAGGTCCTCGAGCGCGTGAGCCCCGACGTCGTCCACGTCGGTCACCTGAACCACCTCTCTACGTCGCTCCTGCGCGAGGCCGCTCTCCGCGAGATCCCGATCGTCTTCACGCTCCACGACTACTGGCTGATGTGCCCGCGTGGACAGTTCATGCAGATGTTTCCCGAGGATCCGGGCAATCTCTGGGCGGCGTGCGACGGCCAGGAAGACCGCAAGTGCGCCGAGCGCTGCTACGCCCGCTACTTCAGCGGAGCGCCAGACGAGGCCGTCCGCGACGTCGCCTATTGGACCGACTGGGTCGCGCGGCGCATGCGGCACGTCCGCGAGATGGCAGAGCTTGTGGACGTCTTCGTCGCGCCCGCGCGCTACCTCCACGATCGCTTCCGCGACGAGTTCGGACTGCCCGAGCGCAAGCTCGTGTACCTCGACTACGGGTTCGCGCGAGCGCGGATGGCTGGGCGTCGTCGCGTCGCGGGCGAACCCTTCACGTTCGGCTACATCGGCACGCACATCCCGGCGAAGGGCATCCACGATCTCATCCGTGCCTTCGGCTTGCTCCGTGGAGATGTGCGGCTTCGCATCTGGGGCCGGCCCCGAGGCCAGGACACCGACGCGCTTCAGCGGATCGCAGCCTCGCTCCCTTCGGACGTGGCGGGCCGGATCGAGTGGCTTCCCGAGTACAAGAACCAGGAGATCGTCCGCGACGTGTTCGACCGATGCGACGCGATCGTCGTGCCCTCGGTGTGGGTCGAGAACTCGCCGCTCGTGATCCACGAGGCGCAGCAGGCCCGTGTCCCTGTCGTCACCGCCAACGTCGGCGGGATGGCGGAGTACGTCCACCACGAGGTCAACGGCTTGCTCTTCGAGCACCGGTCGGTCGAGGCGCTCGCCGAGCAGATGCAGCGCCTCGTCGTCGACCCTGGGCTGGCGGCGCGGCTCGGCGATCGCGGGTACCTGCTCACGTCCTCGGGAGATATCCCGGCGGTCGAGGAGCACGCCCGCGATGTCGAGGCGCTGTATGAGCGCGCCATCGCGCGGCGTGTCTCAGCGCGCGTGGTTCGACACGCAGGGCCTTGGCGGGTCACGTTCGACACGAACCCGGACACCTGCAACCTGCGTTGCGTGATGTGCGAGGAGCACTCGCCGCACAGCCCGCTTCAGATCCGCCGAAAGCAAGACGGGAAACCGCGACGCCTCATGCCGTTCGAGATGATCGAGCGCGTCATTGCCGAGGCGGCGCCTCACGGGCTGCGCGAGGTGATCCCCTCGACGATGGGCGAGCCGCTTCTGTACGAGCACTTCGAGGCCATCCTCGACCTGTGCGACCGCTACGGGGTCAAACTGAACCTGACGACGAACGGCACCTTCCCCCGACTTGGTGCCAGGGCATGGGCGGAGCGGATCGTTCCGGTCACTTCGGACGTGAAGATCTCGTGGAACGGTGCGACCAAGGCGACCCACGAGGCCATCATGCTCGGGAGCCGATGGGAGAAGGTGGTGGAGAACGTCCGCGCCTTCATCGCGGTGCGTGACGCCCACGCCGAGACCGGAGGGGATCGCTGCCGGGTCACCTTCCAGCTCACCTTCCTCGAGGCGAACGTGGCTGAGCTGGCCGATATGGTGCGACTCGCGATCGACCTCGGCGTGGACCGGGTGAAGGGACACCACCTCTGGGCGCACTTCGACGAGATCCGCGAGCAGTCGATGAGGCGCAGCCCCGAGGCGATCGCACGCTGGAACCAGGCTGTCCTCGACGCTCGAGAGGCGGCCGCCGAGCGGACCCTACCGAACGGGAAGCACCTGCTGCTCGAGAACGTCTTCATGCTGGACGCCTCGGCGACGGAAGACCTGGCGCCAGGCGGACCGTGCCCCTTCCTCGGGCAGGAAGCATGGGTGAGCGCGGTCGGGCGGTTCGACCCGTGCTGCGCCCCCGATGCGCAGCGTCGGAGCCTTGGGGAGTTCGGTGACCTCGCCGCGCAGAGCCTCATGGAGGTCTGGAACGGCGAGGCCTACCGCGAGCTCGTGGCGACGTATCGCAACCGCGTGCTCTGCCTCAGCTGCAACATGCGCAAGCCGACCGGGGGTGAGGCATGAGCTGGCGCAATCTCCAAGTCTCGTCTTGCGGGACCCACCATCTCGACGAACACGGACAGCCCGCCTACGTCGAGCGCTTCGATGAAGTTCTGAAGTTCCACTCCCCGGGGTTGGCCCCCGTGCTTCGCGGCGGTCGAGCGTGGCACGTGCGAAGCGACGGCTCCGCAGCCTACGACCGCCGCTTTCTCCGCACCTTCGGCTACTACGAGGGGCTGGCCGCCGTGGTGGCGGTGGACGGCTGGCATCACGTGACGACGGACGGGAGCGACGCCTACCCGCGCCGCCACGCCTGGTGCGGCAACTTCCAGCACGGGCGCTGCGCCGTTCGTGACCATGACGGCGCGTACTTCCACATCACGCCGCGGGGCGAGGATGCGTACCGTGCCCGATGGCGCTACGCGGGCGACTATCGCGACGGAGTCGCCGTCGTGCAGGCGGATGACGGGCACTCCACCCACGTCCGGCTCGATGGCTCGTTGTTGCACGAGCGGTGGTTCGTCGACCTCGACGTGTTCCACAAGGGCTTCGCGCGCGCCCGCGACGAGGACGGCTGGATGCACGTCGGCCTGCAGGGGCGGCCAGCGTACGCGCGACGCTTTCACGCCGTTGAGCCGTTCTACAACGGCCAGGCGCGGGTCGAGCGCTTCGATGGGGCGCTCGAGGTCATCAACGACACCGGCGAAACCGTAGTCGAGCTGCGACCCGCACGACGCTCGGAGTTCGCCAGCCTCTCCGGAGACATGGTGGGCTTCTGGCGAACCCAGACCATCGGCGCCGCCGTCGAGCTCGGTGTCATCAAGGTGCTGCCAGCGACGGACGAGGAGGTCGCCGAGAGGTGCGGGCTCCACTCCGACGGCGCCCGGCGGCTCCTGCGAGCGCTCGGTGAGCTGAGGCTCGCGGCTCGGCAAGGCGACCAGTGGACCCTCACGGAGCGAGGTGAGCTGCTTCGGACCGATCACGCACTCACGTTGGCCGACGCCGCCGTGGAGTACGCGGGCCCGTTCACGGCGATGTGGGCCCGCCTGCCAGAAGCCCTCCGACAGAACACGACCTGGACCCGCCCCGATGTGTTCGGTGAGGTCGCGTACGACGAAACTCGTCGTGTCGCCCATCACCGCATGCTGCGAAGCTATGCACGGCACGACTACGTTGAGGTCTGTCGCGCCCTCGAGCTGCGCGGCGACGAGCGCGTGATCGATGCGGGAGGCGGGCTCGGCGTCTTGGGGCAGCGGATCATCGACGCCTACCCTTCCGCTGAGGTGACCATCCTCGAGCGTCCAGAGGTGGTCGCGATGGCACCGCCGGGCTCGATGATGCGCTGGCGCAGCGGGAGCCTGTTCGAGCCGTGGGGGATCGAGTCGGATGCCGTGGTGTTGTCGCGGGTGCTCCACGACTGGGATGACGCCGAGGCGCTGGTGATTCTCCACCACGCACGGGCCGCGCTCTCCCGCGGTGGGCGCCTCTACGTCGTGGAGATGCTGGTCCCCGACGAGAGCGTCGCTGGCGCGCTGTGCGATCTGCACCTGCTCATGGCAACGGGTGGGCGCGAGCGCTCGGCGGAGCACTTCGGGCGACTGCTCTCTGCCGCCGGGTTCGAGCTCGCCGCGGTGCGGAAGCTACCCGCGCTCCCGTCGGTCATCGTGGGGGTGGCGTCATGACGGCGGTGCAGTGGCAGATCCCTCCCTCGGTGCAGCGCCTCCTCGAGCGAGCGCCGACCGACCGCGCCGTCGTCGTGCTGCTTCGGCACAGCGTCCGTGACGACTTGCCGCCAGGTGATGCGGGCTACGTCCTCCCGATCACCGACGTCGGGCGCCGGCTCGCGCTCGAGCTGGGGGGCCTCCTCGGTAGCCGGCTCCGTACGCTCCACGCGAGCCCGCTCTTGCGCTGCGTCCAGACCGCGGAGGCCCTGGCGGAAGGAGCCGGTGTTCCCCTCGCCGTCGTTGCCAATCGGCTCCTCGGCGACCCCGGCGTGTTCGTCCTCGACGGACGACGCGCGTGGGCGAACTGGGAGCGGCTCGGCCACGAGGGCGTGATGCGACACCTCGTCATCGAGACGACCGCGCTCTCGGGCATGGCGCGCCCCGACGAGGCCGCGCGCTTCCTCGTCCAGTCGATGTTCGGCGAGGCCGCGAGCCGCCCAGGCGTGCACGTGTTCGTGACGCACGACTCGCTCGTGACCGCCACCGCTGCGCGCCTCCTAGGCAGGCCACTCGGCCTCGACGACTGGCCCTGGTACCTGGAGGGGGCCTTCTTCTGGCCCTCGGAAGACGGCGTTCACGCCGCCTACCGGGACGACATGGCGATCCGCCCGGGTCCGCTCTGCGACCTGGCCGAGGACGACGTCGCCGAGTTCGCGCGGCGTGAGATCGCGGCGACGGTGGGCTGGACTCTGGCGCGCGCTTCTTCTTGGCGGGCGGCGCCTTCAAGTCGCTGCTCACCGGTCGTTCCCCGAGGGACCTCGATCTCTGGGCGCCCTCCGAGCACGACCGCGATCTGCTCCTCGCGGCGCTGCGAGAGCGAGGCGCTCGACCGGCCGGTGCGCGCCCCTTCGCTGATGCCTTCGAGGTCGCCGGGCGCGTGGTCGAGGTCCCCCGTAAGACCGAGCCCGATACGCTGTCCGAGAGGTTGGCGCGCTTCGACATCGGGCTCTCGGCCGTTGGCGTCGAGCATCGACCCGACGGCGAGTGGTCCTCGATGGTTCATCCGCTCGCGCTCGAGTCCTTGCGGCGGCGCGAGGTCCGGCTGCTCAAGCCGCTGGTCAACTGGAAGTACGCGCTGACGACGCTGGAGCGGATGCGTCGCTACGCGCAGGAGCTGTCCTTCTCGGTGCCCGTGGAGGAGGAGGCCGAAGTGTGGCGCGTGTTCGACGCCCAGGCCCCCGAGCTGCGCTCGGGGCTGATCGAGCGCTATCGACGGACCGGGGGCGGCGGCTTCGGCATCATGGAGGAGGTCGCATGTCGATTCCCATGATCGCCGGCCTCTGCCCCTACACGCGAGGCGGCGTCACGCACCCGCCGAAGGTCACGCTTCAGGAGATCCCGGCCAGCCTCCGGGTCAACCCGAGCTACCGCGACGCCCTGCTCGTGCTGGCAGGCGATCGAGCTTCGGTGGAGCAGCTCGAGTCCTTCGGGCTCCGAGTGCACCGGGTGTTCGACGACGCACCGTCAGCGATCCAGCGGGACACGGCGCACAAGATGAAGCACTGGATGTGCCTCTGGGCGCTTTGTGAGTTCGGGGAGTTCCTCTGGGTCGACTGGGACACGGTGCTGCTGCGTCCGCCTGACGACGCCTTCTGGGAGGACTGCCGTCGCGGAGGCACCCCGAAGTTCGTGCGCATCCCTGGGTACTGGGCGACGGTGAACTGCGGCGTCTACTACGCGTCGCACCGATGGCTCAGCGAGATGGAGCGCAGCTTCGACGCCGAAGTGTCCGAGCCCAACGATGAGCTCCTCTGGGCGAGCGTCCTACCCGACGACGTCGAGGACCGCGACGAGTTCTGGTGGGGCGACCGCGCCGTCCAGGTCTGGACCGAGTCCGACTTCGACTCGGTGACGGGGTGCACCTACTTCGCGCACGTCAAGCACCTCGACTGGGCGGAGCGCCTACGAGCCATCGCCCGCCCCGCGTGACCTCGCGGAGCTCGCCGCCGCTCACAGCTTCTCGGCCAGCCCCGCCGCGAGCATCGCGCGCACGAGGGACTGCGCCTTCTCGTCGTCGGTCTCGCCCTCGACCTCGAGGTCGATCTCGTTCATGCGCCGGGCCTGGTCCACCGCCCAGTCGATGTACTCGGACAGCGTGCGGTTCTCCTGCCCGAAGGCGAGCGCGTGCATCGCCTCGGCGATCTGCTTGGCGGTGCCCTCGAGCACCCGGCCGTCGGCCATCATTCGGATACTCATCGCCAGTTCTCCTTGGGGTTCGCGTCCAGCCAGTCGCCGCTGGGGATGCGGGGTTGTCCGCGGACCTGCTCCGGCGATAGCAGGTAAGCCAGGACCTCGTCGCCGTCGGCGAGGCGGATCGGCCGGCGCCGGTAGAAGCGCGGGTGGCCCTCGAGCCGATCGAGCGCCGCGAGGGTGACGGCGTCGACGTCGTAGACCTCGCCCACGACGGCCGTCTCGCCGCCGTCGATCATCGCCGGGAACGCGCCGAGGCTCACGAGGGTGAAGCGCGGCTCGGTCCGGCCGGCGCGCAGCAGCATGCGGGCGTCGAGCAGGTGGTGGTTCGGCTCGCCGCGGCGCAGCGTGCCGTAGACGAAGACCCGGGCGCGCGTCGCGGGGATCATCGCTCGCCTCCGAGCGCGAGGGCGAGGCCGAGCTCGTCGAAGCCGTGCTCCTGGTAGGCGCGCCAGAGGACGCCGAAGTAGGCCTCGGTCGGGCGCGTCGCCTCGGCGGCGTCCTTGACGTAGACGTGGGCGCGCCGGCGGGCGCCGTGGTCGAGCTCGACCAGCAGGCGGCGCCGGGCGTAGGCGACCGGGTGCCCCTCGAAGCGGTCGAGCCGGTCGAGGTCCTCGGCCGCGAGCGCCCACACGAGCCCGGGCACGCGGCCATCGCGGTCGCGCACCACCGTCGCCACGCCGCCGCCCCAGGCCGCGCTCTGGCCCGCGAAGCCGAGGCGGTAGCCGTCCAGGATGGCGGCCCCGACCAGGCGCGCGCTCGGGCACCGGCGGCGCATCTGCGCGCCGTCCAGGTTCGAGCCGTAGGCGAAGTAGAGGTGGGTCAAGGGTGCTCCCTGACGGATCCCCTCATCCTGGCCGCGTAGGCGCGTGAAAGGACTCCGGAAGTTTTCTCGACGACGAAGGAATTTCGGGCGGCAGGTGTCGGTTCGAGCGGCATGATGAGCCGTCGAGCCATGTGG
>CAADGB010000446.1 GCA_900696455.1 uncultured delta proteobacterium | reverse complement strand
GGCCGCCGCCGGCACCGCGGTCGGCGCGCTGGCGCCGAGGCAGGCGAGGACGGCGCGCTCGGCCAGCCGCGTCGCCAGCAGCCGCCCGGCGACGGCCAGCGCCGGGGCGGTCGCCGTCACCGCCCCGTCCGGGCGGTCGGCGCCGGGGCGCGATCGTCGCGATCGCCGCGATCGAGGAAGCGGCGGGCCATCTCGTACTCGAAGAACAGCACCATGTCGGTGCGCACGACCTCCTCGAGCAGCCGCCGGACCTCGGTCGCCGGCTGGTCGGACGGGCCGAGCACCGCGCGGTAATAGGTGAGCTCGGCGCGGCGGCCGCGGGTGGTGGCGCGGACCTCGAGCCGCTCGGCGGTGGTGCGGCCGGTGGCGAGGCGGGCGATGTCGTCGTACCACAGCGGGCCATCGCGGCCGGCGAGGTACTCGCGGGCGAGGCGATCGTCGGCCCGGCCGGCGCGGCGGTCCTCGGCGAGGATCCACAGGCAGAGGTAGACCTTGTGGTAGTCGCCGACCTGGTCGGAGCCCAGCGCGTCGTAGAACGCGTCCCGCGCCCGCTCGAGCTCGTCGTGCATGAGCAGGTACGCCACCACCTGGACGTGGCTCTCCGCGCCCTCGGGGTCGGCGTCGAGGGCGCGCGCGAAGCTGGCCAGCGCCTCCTCGCGCAACTCCAGGGTCCAGAACAGCTTGCCGATCTCGGCGAAGCGCTCGCTGGCCAGCCCCGGGGGCAGATCGTAGGCCTCGCCGAGGTGGGCCCACAGCTCGCGGGCCTCGCGCCAGTGGCGGGTGGCGCCCTTGCGATCGCCGGCGCCGGCCGCCGCGTCGCCGGCCAGGCGCAGCACCTTGGCCCGCGCGTACAGGTCGGACGGGGCGTCGCCGCCGAGGCGGGCGCCGCGCTCGAGGTGGCCGCGGGCGGTCGCGTACTCGCCGCGCTTGAGCGCGATCGAGCCCAGGGTCTCCAGGGCCTCGATCGTCGGGGCGAGGCCGACCGAGCGCTGGAGCTCCGCGCGCGCCGACGCCAGCTCGCCGACGGCGGCCAGGCCGCGGCCGTAGGCGGCCAGGGCCTCGGCCCACGTCGACGACCAGCGGTGATCGGGGAAGCTCCGGCCCAGGGCGTCGTGGAAGCGGCGCAGCTCGTCGAGGCGGGCGTGGGCGGCCCGCGGGCGGTCGCCGTGGGCGAGGCGGGCCAGGCGGTCGCGGTAGAGCGCGGTCAGGCGATCGGCGACCGCGGCGTCGCGGGGGGCGGCGGCGCGGGCGCGCTCGAGGAGCGCGATGGGCTGGTGCAGGCGGTCGAGGTCGAGGGCGTGGCCGGCGGCCGCCTGCAGCAGCAGCACATCGTCCGGAAAGCGGACGAGTGCGGCCTGGCACAGGGCGAGGGCGGCGCGGGCCGCGGCCGGATCGCGATCGTCCTTGCCGCCGTGACCCTGGCGGACGGCGCGGGCCAGGGCGGCCCAGTCGGCGGCGGTGGCGGCGGGGCCGGCCACCGCGCGCGCCGCGTCCTCGAGGGCGCGGCTCTTGCCCACGCCGACCAGCGCGCCCAGGCGGGGCGCCAGCTCGGGAGCGCGACCGGCGAGGGCCAGGGCGATGGCGAGGTCGCGGCTGGCCCGGAAGCCGGCCCGGATCGCGGGCGAGTCGGGCAGGCGACCGCTGGCGGCGGCGCTGGCCAGGGCGGCGTCGGCGAGGTTGGCGCGGGCGACGACGGCGGTGACGTAGCGATCGGTCCAGTCGGGCGCCGGCAGGCGCTCGATCAGCGGCGCCAGGACGGTGATCGTGCCGGTGCCGGGGCCGAGCGCGCCCAGCCGGGCGCGGCCGAGATCCTCGGCGTAGTCGACGATCTGCGCCAGCTCCTCGCCGTGGTCGTGGGCCCGCGCCGGCTCGGCGGCGGCCAGCAGCGCCAGCACCAGCGCGGTCTCGGCGTCCTTGCCGGCGCGGGCGAGGGCGGCGCGGGCGCGGGTCAGGGCCGCCAGGTGGGGGCCGAGCTCGCCGGGCAGGGCCGCGGGCTCGTCCTCCCACAGGAGCGCGAGCTCGCGCACGGCGACGTCGACCCGGTCGAGGCGGCCGGCCTCGAGGTGGGGGACCAGGCGGCGGACGAGGGCGGCGGCGACCTCGCGCCGCAGCGCGGTCCGCTCGCCGCCGCGAGGCAGGACCCGCAGGTGATCGACGCGGTCGGCGAGAGCGAGATCGTCGTCGAGCTCGTAGGGCGCGTCGGGAGCGGACGCGGCCGGACCGTGGGGGGCGCGGGCGCGGGGGCAGCCGGTCGCGACCACCGCGAGCGCGACGACGAGGAGCACGGACGGTCGCACCGCCCGAGGGTAGCACCGCGGGTCAGCGCACGCTGGCCGCCGGCGCGGCGGGCGCGGCGGGCGCGGCGGCCGCGGGCGTCACCGCGAAGCGGAGCGTGACCGGCTGATCGCCGCGGCGCAGCTCGGCGACGATCGCCTCGGCGGTGTAGAGCTCCTTCCAGAGCTGCTCGAGATCGGTGGGGCGCACCAGCGCCCGGCCGTTGACGCTGACCAGGACGTCGCCGATCGCGAGGTCGACCCCGGCGAAGCGATCGCAGCCGTGGACGAAGCGGACCAGCCGCCAGCCGGCGAACTTGCCGGCGCGCTCGACCGCGGCCACCTCGAAGCAGCGCAGGAGCTCGCCGGGGTGCGCGTCGAGGGTGGCGGTCAGGGTCGCGCGCGCGATCGCGCCCTCGCGCACGACCGGCCCGCGGGGCGCGGGGGCGGCGGCCGGCCGGGCGCGTGCGTCGCCGTCGCCGTCGTCGCCGTCGCCGGCGGTCGCTGCCCCTGGCAGGGTGGCGCGCGGGTCCTCGTCGTCGAAGGGCGACCGCGGGTCGACCCTGGGGCCACAGGCGGCGAGGACCAGCACGAACCAGGCGGCGCGCATACCCCCTCACGCTGCCCCGGGGCCGCCCCGGGCGCAAGTTTCAGCGCCGGCGACGGCGCGAACGCGGTCGCGGCCGGCGGGTCAGGCCGTCCGCTGCGCCAGCACGGCGAGGGCCGCGCGCGGATCGTTGGCGAAGACGCCGTCGACGCCGGCGGCGGCCAGGGCGCGCAGCCGCTCGGGATCGTCGACGGTCCAGGCGTTGACTGCCAGCCCCCGCGCCCGCCAGGCCGCGACCTCGAGCGGCGTGCACAGGACGTGCTCGGGGTGGACGGCGCTGGCGCCGACCAGCGCCGCCGCCGCCGCCGAGCGCAGGGGCCGGGGCAGGCCGGCCTCGAACAGGTAGGCCAGGGGCACCTGCGGCACGGCGAGGTGCAGCCGCCACAGGGCGGCGGGATCGAACGACGACACCACGACGCGGTCGAGGGCGCCGACGTCGCGCAGCACGCGCGCGACCGCGGCCGGCAGGGCGCCGGCGCGTCCCGGCCCCCGCGACTTGAGCTCGACGTTGACCGCCAGCTCGCCGCACGCGGCGAGGGCGTCCTCGAGGCGCGGGATGCGGTGGCCGCCGACCAGCTCGACCCGCGCCAGCTCCGACCACGGCAGGGCCTCGATCCGTCCCGGGCGGCCGGCGAGGCGATCGAGGTCGTCGTCGTGGAAGACCACGACCTCGCCGCTGGCGCAGCACATGACGTCGAGCTCGACGCCGTCGGCGCCGTGGGCGACGGCGAGCCCGAACGCGGCCAGGGTGTTCTCGGTGGCGTGGGCGCTGGCGCCGCGGTGGGCCCACACCCGCGGCCGGCGGTCGCGGGCCAGCCACCGGCCGCGCTGGCGGCGGCCGACCGGCGGCAGCAGGCGGGCCACCGCGCCGGCGTCGAGGTCGCGGCCGCCGGCGGCGGTCACGACTCGATGAACGCGCGGTGGAGCGCGCGGGTGAGCTCGGTGACGTGGCCGCGATCGCACCACAGGGTGATGCGCAGGGGCGAGACGCTGACGGCGTTGAGCGGCACGCCGGCGCCGAGCGCGGTCTGGCGGGCGCGGACGATGATGCCGGGGTTGCCGCCGATGCCGTGGCCGACCATGGTCACCGCGCCCTCCTCGCCGATCTCGAGCGCGTCGCCGAGCAGGGTCTCGAGGCGCTGGCGGACCGCCGCCCAGTCCGGCACGTCGGCGACGGTGAACCAGGCCCGCAGCTCCTTGCCCTCGAGGTCGAGGTGGGTGAGCGGGATCGAGGCCGCGTCGAGGATCTGCAGGCAGCTCTCGACCCCGGCGCCGCCGCTGGTCTTGACCCGGATGAGGTTGTCCTGGCCGGTGACCGCGGCCACCTGGCGCTCGCGCTCCGGGCTCCAGTCGATGCGGGTCCCGCCGCCGTCCTTGGCGGTGGCGCGGGCGTAGACGGCGATGCCGCTCTTGCGCGCGAACTCGACCGCGGCGTCGTGCAGGACCTTGGCGCCCTGGGCCGCCAGCTCGAGCATCTCGTCGTGGCTGATGGCGTGGAGCAGCTCGGCCGCCGGCACCACCCGCGGATCGGCGGTGTAGACGCCGTCGACGTCGGAGCAGATCTCGCAGTAGTCGGCGCGCAGCGCGGCGGCCAGCGCCACCGCCGTGGTGTCGGAGCCGCCGCGGCCCAGGGTCGTGACCTCGCGCTTGTACGACACCCCCTGGAAGCCGGCGACGATCACGACCTTGCCGCGCTCGAGCTCGTCCTCGATGCGGAACGGCCGCACCTCGACGATGCGGGCGCCGGAGTGGCGCTCGTTGGTCATGATCCCGGCCTGCGAGCCGGTGAACGAGATCGACTCCAGCCCCTCCTCGCTGACGGCCATGGCCAGGAGCGCCATGGCCTCGCGCTCGCCGCAGGTGAGCAGCATGTCGAGCTCGCGCCGCGACGGCGACGGGCTGACCGCGCGCGCCTTCTCGATGAGCGCGTTGGTGGTCTTGCCCATGGCCGAGACCACGACCACGACCTTCTTGCCGGCGGCCTTGGTGCGGGCGACGCGCTGGGCCACCAGGCGGATCTTGTCGACGTCGGCGACCGAGCTGCCGCCGTACTTCTGCACCACGATGCCGGTTGGGGTCACGGCCGGCATCCTAGCAGAGCCGCCGCGGCGCGGCGGCTCGCCGGCTCACAGGTGCGGCGTCACCGCGGCGACGATGGCGGCGGTCACGGCGTCGAGCGGCTGCTCGCCGTCGAGGGTGACGATGACCTCGCCGGCGGCGGCCAGCTCGGCCAGCGTCACCTCGTAGCCGGCGGCGACGCGCGCTTGCATGGGCAGGTCCTCGAACAGCTCCTGGGCGCGGCCGGCGGCGACCCGGCGGGCGGCGGCGACCTCGGGCCGCACCCGCAGGAAGATCGTGAGCTCGGGCCGGCGCGCTCGCTGGTTGAGGGTGCGGATCCAGCTCCGCTCGGCGCCGGTGCCCTGGTAGGCGAGGGACGAGTGGTACCAGCGATCGGAGATGACGATCGTGCCGGCGGCCAGGGCCGGCGCCACCTCGCGCTGGACGTGATCCATGCGGTCGGCGGCGAAGAGCAGGCCGAAGGTCGCCTGGTCGAGGGCCTGGCCGGGGATGGCGTGGCCGCCGGTGAGCAGCTCGCGGAGGAGGCGGCCGACGGGCCCGTCCGACGGCTCGCGGGTGACGTGGGCGGCGCGGCCGCGGGCGACCAGCGCGTCGGCCAGGCGGCGGGCCTGGGTGGTGGTGCCGGCGCCGTCGAGGCCCTCGAGCACGATGCGCTTGCTCATGGCAGGCGGACCTTCGCACGAAGGCGCGCGGCGGTCAGCTCCCCGGTCGATCGCGCGGGCGGCGGCCGCGGGCGGCGGCGCGTCAGCTCCGCGGCAGGACGGCGAGCCAGCTATGGGGCGCGCGCTCGACCAGGAGCACCTGGCCGGCGGGGGTGGCGGCGACCAGCGGGTACCAGGGCTCCTGCTCGTAGAGGGCCTGGCCCTCGATCAGCTCCGGCAGGTAGAGGTCGACCTCGACGAAGCGGCCGCCGCTGGCCTCGTCGACGGCGGCGGCGTAGCTCCACTGGGCGGTGGACTTGAACGGGTAGAGATCGTTGTGGAGGGCGCCGCCGTAGACGACGATGAGCGGCCGGGCCTCGGCGCGCTCGTCGCGGTAGCGGACCGCGCTGCGGGTGACCCGCCCCAGCTCGCGGGTGACCACGTCGAGCAGCTTCTCGGCGTCGACGCCGTCGGCCGGCGCGACCTGGGCCAGGTCGTCGCACGACAGCCGCATGACGTGAGCCTTGATCCCGTTCTGCTTGATGACGCCGACCAGGCCGCCGATCTCGTCCTTGGTCGACTCCGGGCGCTTCATCGCCGCCTCGACCCGCTGGGTGGCGGCGCCGGCGATCCGGCACGCCGGATCGACGAGCCAGGTCTCGATGACGAGATCGGAGACGGTGGGGCCGAGCGCCGGCATGACCTCGGCGGTGAAGCGCGCCAGGGCCGAGGTCGCGGCCGGGCGGTCGGTGCGCACGTGCAGCTCGCCGACGCCGAGCACGCGCGGTCGGTCGCGCAGGACGCGGGCGAAGGCCGCGCCGAGGTCGGGGTGGAACGAGTGGGTGGGCGCGCCGACCTCGCCCGCGCTCACGCCGTCACCGCCCGGGCCGCCCGGGCCCGCGCCGCCGGGCCCGACGACGGCGCGCGCGTCACCGCCGGCGGCGATGCCCGCGCCGCCACCGGCGGCGGCGCTCGATCCGGCCGCGTCGCCGCGATGGTCGCGGCCGCAGGCGCCGAGCAGGCCGCAGGCGCCGAGCAGGCCGCCGACGGCCAGGGCGGCGGGCCAGGTGGCGGCGGTCAGGCCACGAGGCGGCGTCATGTCGGCACGATACCAGGGGGGCGCATCTCTTGCCTCGACACCGCGGCCGAAGGGCGGTTGCGGTCGCCCCCCCGGGGTGACGGCTGCGGTATGGTGCGGGCCATGGCGCCGCGCCCGGAACATCTGCGTCTCATCTCGCTGTTCCGCGGGTTCGCCGACGACGAGCTGACCGAGCTCGCGAGCCTGTTCGAGCCGGCGACGGTCCGCGCCGACGGCTCGCTGTTCGAGACCGGCGAGTCGGCGACCGAGCTCTACCTGCTGTCCGGCGGCGAGGTCACGCTGGTCCGCCCCGCCGACGACACCTACCGCCTGCGCCCGCCGGCGCTCATCGGCGAGCTCGGCGGCCTCACCGGGCTGCCGCGCTCGTGCCGGGCGGTGGTCTCGGCCGACGCCGAGGTGTGGCGGCTGGAGGCGCGTCGCCTGCAGGCGTACTTCGGCGAGAACCAGGAGCTCGGCGTGCGCTTCCTGGCCAACCTGCTCGAGGTCGTGGCCGACAAGGTCCACCGCGATCAGCGCCGCCACGGCGACATGCGCCAGAACATCGTCCGCACCCAGAAGGCGCTCAAGCAGATCCGCGAGCTCATCCTGGAGAGCCCGGACACGCCGATCTCGGGGCCCATCCACGATCAGGTCCAGGAGCTCATCACCCACAACCGTCGGGTCAACTACCGCGTCGAGCCGCCGGTGGCCCTGGCGGCGCACTTCCGCCTCGACGCCGGGCTCGCCGACGTGATCGAGCTGTCGCGCACCCACGTCTCGGTCGACTGGCCCGGCAGCGAGCCGGTGCCCGAGGTCGGCACCTGGCTGGCTGGCGTGCTCGAGCTGGCGGGGACCGAGCTGCCGGCGTCGGGCAAGCTCGTGCGCGCCGACCGCCGCCGCGTGACCTTCGAGCTCGACCTGTTCATCGACGAGTACGCCGCGACGCTCGAGGGCTACCTCACCCGCGTCCAGCTCCTCGACATCCTGGTCTGAGCCCGCCGACGCCGAACGCGACGGCCGAACGCGACGGCCGAACGCGACGGCCGACACGGCCGAAAACGACGACGCGGGCCTGGTGGGCCCGCGTCTCGGAACGACCACGGGATCATCCCGCGGTCGGGGCCAGCGCCGTGACCGGCGCCGGCACGATCACTTCTGGGAGACCTTGCCGGAGTCGCCGGTCTTGGGCGCGTCCTTCTTGGGGGTCTCCTTCTTGGGCTCGGCGCTCTTGGCCTTGTCGTCCGCCTTCTTGTCACCCTTCTCCTTGTCGGCGGTCTTCTCCTCGGCCTTGCCCTTCTCCCCGTGGGGGCAGGCGAAGGCGGGGGTGGCGAAGGCGAGAGCGGCGGTGGCGGCGAGGACGGTCGCGAGCTTCTTCATGGGTTCAGCTTCTCCTTGCCGGCAGTCTGGCACGGGTCCGCCGACCCGCCAAGCGGATCCGGGCTGGCAGGTGGTGACGGGGGTGCGACCGCGCGGCGCGCCGCGGTCGGACCGGGCCTCCCCGCCGCCGGTCGCCGGTCGCGGTCGCCGGTCACCGGCCGCGCACGATGCGGCCGCCGTTGACGGTCTCGAGGAAGTCGCCGATGAGGTACGCGGCGTCGAGGATCTCGGCGCGGCGGTCCCACGGCCGGAACAGGTGCGGGTGCTCGTCGGCCATGCGCAGGACGTCGTGCTGGAGGCGGGCCGCGCCCCGGCACTCGTTGCCGATGCGCGACTCGGCGATCTCGATCGCGGGGATCGCCGCCGGCGGCCGCGGGGTGCCGGCGGCCAGGGCGTCGAGATCGAGCAGGTCCGACAGATCGCTGGCGGCGCTCACCCGCTGGTTGAGCGGCGCCAGCCCGAAGTGGTCCTGGAGGTGGCGCAGCACCGAGGTGTGATCACGGACCACGCTCGAGACGTGGCCGGCCTTGACGTAGGGGCCGGCGACGACGGTGGGGACGCGGAAGCCCATCTGGTCGAAGCCGGTGGCGGCGTGATCGTCCACCGTGGTCGGCGGCGGCACGTGATCGAAGAAGCCGCCGTGCTCGTCGTAGGTCACGACCAGGAGGCAGTGCTCCCACAGCGGCCCGGCGGCCAGCGCGTTGTAGATGGCGGCGATGAACTGCTGGCCGAAGATCGGGTGGTGCGGCGGGTGATCGTCGTTGTACGAGAAGCCGGGGTCGACGTAGCTGACCGGCGGCAGGTTGCCGGTCATGGCGTCGCGCAGGAAGTCCTCGACGTAGAAGACCCGGTTGGTGGTGTCGAGGCTGTTGACGATCGCCAGCACCGGCAGGTCGACGTAGTAGTACCTCCAGCCGACCCCGGCCTCGTCGAGGCGGTGGTGGATGCTGGGCCAGGTGAAGCCCTCGGTGGGGAGCTGGTTGGACATGATCCCGCCCGAGCTGCCGGAGTGCCAGTACATCCGGTTGGGCCAGGTCGGTCCCATCACCGAGCAGAAGTAGCGGTCGCAGGAGCCGAAGTGATCGGCCAGCGCCCAGTGCACCGGCACCAGGTCGCGGGTCATGTACTGCATGGGGTGGCTGTGGCCGGGGCCGTGGCTGGCCTCGTGGGCGCGGACGAAGCCGCCGTTGGTGCCGCCGTCGAACTGGCTGCGCGACGACGACCAGCCGTGGGGCGGATCGGGGACGCACGCGTCGTCGAAGCGCGCCGGGTAGGGCGGGACGGCCACGCCCGCGCTGTTCAGGTTGCTCATCGTCGGCGCCAGGCCGTCGCCGGGCAGGCCCATCAGCGCGCGCGC
>CAADGB010000445.1 GCA_900696455.1 uncultured delta proteobacterium | reverse complement strand
CGGGGGCGGCGGGGCGGCCGGCGCGGCCGGCGCGGCGCGGTCAGGCCACGGCCGCCAGCGCGGCGCGCAGGTCGGCGACCAGCTCGTCGGGATCCTCGAGGCCGATCGACAGGCGCAGGAGGTCCCTGGGCACCGGCGAATCGGGTGGCTCGACCGAGGCGCGGTGCTCGACCAGCGACTCGACGCCGCCGAGCGAGGTGGCGCGGGTGAAGAGGCGCAGGCGACCGGCCACGGCCAGCGCCGCGGGCGCGCCGCCGCGGACGCGAACGCTCAGCATGCCTCCGAAGCCGCCGGTCATCTGGCGCGCCGCGACCGCGTGCTGGGGGTGCGAGGGCAGGCCGGGGTAGAGGACGGCCTGCACGCCAGGCAGGGCGGCGAGCGCGCGCGCCACGCGCAGCGCCGACGCGCTCTGGCGACGGACGCGCACCGCGAGGGTGCGCATGCCGCGGTGGAGGAGCCAGGCGTCGAAGGGACCGAGGATGGCGCCGGCGCCGCGGCGGTGGGCGGCGAGCCGCGCCCACGGCTCGTCGAGCGCGCGGGTCACCAGCGCGCCCGCGATCACGTCGGAGTGGCCGTTCAGGTACTTGGTGGCGGCGTGCATGACGAGGTCGGCGCCGAGCGCCAGCGGCCGGGTGTGCACCGGCGTCGCCGCCGTCGAGTCGACCGCCAGGCGCGCGCCCGCGGCGTGGGCGATGGCGGCGGCGGCGGCGAGATCGGTGACCTCCCACGTCGGGTTCGCCGGGGTCTCGAGCCAGACCAGCCGGGTCGCGCCCGGTCGCATCGCGGCGGCGAGCGCGTCGAGGTCGTGGGTGTCGACCAGGTCGAGCCCGACGCCCCAGCGCGCGCAGAAGTCCACCAGCCAGCCACGCAGCGCCCAGTACATGACCCGCGGCGCGACCACGTGATCGCCGGGCGCCAGGGTCTGGAAGACCGCCGTGGCCGCGGCCATGCCCGAGCCGAACAGCATCGCGCCGGCGCCGCCCTCGAGCGCCGCGAGCAGCGCCTCGGCCGGCAGCACCGTGGGGTTGTCGGCGCGCCCGTACATGCGCCCCGCCGGCAGCCGGTGCGCGGCGTCGCGCGCGAACGTCGTCGCCGGGTGGATGGCCGGCACGACCTCGCCGGTCGCGGGATCCGGCGGCCACGCGCCGTGCGCCAGCAACGTGTCGATCGATCGCTCGCCGTCCCCGGCACCGCCGCCGCCTCCGGCACCGCCGCCGCCTCCGGCACCGCCGCCGCCTCCGGCACCGCCGCCGTCTCCGGCACCGCTGCCGTCTCCGGCACCGCCGCCGTCTCCGGCACCGCCGGCCCGCTCGCCACCGTCGCTCGCCGTCACGGCGCCGGCGCCGGCGCGGGTGCCGCGGCGCCGGCGTCCATCGCGGCCAGCTCGGCGCGCGCCCGGGCCAGCGTCTCGGGCTGCGCCTGCTCCGGCGGCAGGCCCTCGAGGGTCGCCACCAGCGTCGCGCGCGCGGCGCGCTCGGCGGCGCGATCGCCCAGGGCCTGCGCGACCTCGAGCTGCAAGCCGACCACGCGCACCTTGCGCGCGCCGTAGGCTCGCTCCACCGCCTGCGCCGCCCACGGCGCCGCTCGCGCGGGCTCGCCGGACTTGAGGAGGACCCACGCCAGGCGGTGCGGCGGATCGTACTCGCGGGGCAGGTCGGCGGCGCTCTGCTCGAGCGCCGGCACCAGCTCGAGGCCGCGTCCCAGCCAGACGTGGACCTCGGCCCGCGGCCAGTTGAACGTCGAGCGGGCCCAGGCGTCGGGAGCGCGGGCGGCGGCGTCGGCGAGGTAGGCGAGCTGGCGCTCGGCCAGGGCCCGCGCCCCGTCCTTGTCGCCGAGCGCGTCGAGCGCCATGCGCAGGTTCATCATCGCGTCGGAGCGGTCGTCGACCGAGAGCGGCGCCCCGGCGTCGTCGACGAGCGCGGTCAGGCGCGCCACCGCCTGCTCGCGCACCGCCCTGGCCCGCGCCGGGTTGGCGTCCTCGTCGCCGGCGCAGGTCAGCGCCCACACCAGGAAGTCGGTGGCGCTGGCGGTGCTGCCGGTCTCGTCGCCGTGGGCGAGCGCGATGTCGATGCACGCCGGCACGTCGCCCGCCTTCCACTGCGCCGAGATGAGCGACACCAGCACGTCGGGGCGGCGCGGCCAGGTCGTCGGCGCGCTGGCCAGGAGCTCGCGCCACGCCGCGGTCGCCGCCGGCCAGTCCTTGCGGGTGGCGGCCTGGTTGCCGGCGCGGAGCTGCGCCATCAGCGGATCGAGCGTCCCGCCGTCGCGGCTGGCGAGGTACGCCGCCTCGCCGTGCTCGAGCAGCGTGCGGAACTGGCCGATCGACGCCGCGCCCAGCCAGCGCTCGTGCACGGTCTCGTCGGCGGGTGACACCACGAAGAAGGTGGGCCAGCTCTGGGGCGGGAACCGGGCGACGGCCCGCGCGTTGACCTCGCGGTCGGTGTCGAGGGCGACGAAGACGAAGCGCTCGGCCAGGGGCCCCAGCGACGGGTCCTCGAGGACCGTCGTCTTCATCGACAGGCAGGTGTGGCACCACGGCGCCCACATGTCGATCACCAGCGGCCGCTGGGTCGCCTGCGCGCAGGCCAGGGCCGCCGGGTAGTCGTCCTCGAACCAGGCCAGCGGCCCGTGGGGCCTGGCCCCGGCGCACGCCGCGGCGGCGCTGGCGGTGGCGCTTCCGGCGCTGGCCGCGCCGCTGCCGCCGCCGGCGGCTGGCTCCTTGCGCTTGCACCCACCGGTGAGCAGGGCGGCGAGGGCGCAGGCGGCGAGGGGGACGATCGGGCCGGGGCGCATGGGCGCGTGATAGCACGGCCGGTCCGTAGGCGGCTGGGGTCGCGGCGTCGCCTCTGGTATACCGTCGCCGCCCATGTCCGACCGCGGCCGCCCTGAACCCTCCACGGAGTCCACCCTCGAGCGCATCATGGCCGAGCGCGCGGGCAAGGCCGAGCGGCTGCGCGCCGCCGGGCACCACCCCTACCGCAACGACGTCCGCCCCACCCACGCCATCGCCAGCGTGCGCGCCCGCTACGAGCCGACCCGCCCGCCGCCGCCGCCCGCCCCCGAGCCCGGCGCGCCCCGCCCCCGGAAGGGCGAGGGCGACGGCGGGGCCGCGCTCGAGCCCATCGACGGCGAGGTCGTGCGCGTCGCCGGGCGGGTGATGGCCCGCCGCGGCTTCGGCAAGACCGTGTTCGCGCCCATCCGCGACACCTCGGGCGAGCTCCAGCTCTACCTCAACGTCGATCACCTCGACGCCGGCGACTTCGCCGCGGTCCTGCCCGAGCTCGACGTCGGCGACATCGTCGCCGCCGAGGGCCCGCTGTTCTGGACCCGGCGCGGCGAGCTGTCGCTCCTCGCCAGTCGCCTGCAGATCGTGACCAAGAGCGTGCGCCCGCTGCCCGACAAGTGGCACGGCCTCACCGACGTCGAGCTGCGCTACCGCCAGCGTTACGTCGATCTCGCGGTCAGCCCCGAGGTGCGCGAGGTCTTCACCAAGCGCAGCAAGATGGTGGCCGCGATCCGGCGCTTCCTCGACGCCCGCGACTTCCTCGAGGTCGAGACGCCGATGATGCACACGATCATCGGCGGCGCTGCGGCCCGGCCGTTCGTCACCCACCACAACGCCCTCGACATGCGCCTGTACATGCGCATCGCCCCCGAGCTCTACCTCAAGCGCCTGGTGGTCGGCGGCTTCGAGCGGGTCTACGAGATCAACCGCAACTTCCGCAACGAGGGGCTGTCGCGCCAGCACAACCCCGAGTTCACGATGCTCGAGTTCTACTGGGCGTACGCGGTCTACACCGATCTGATGGATCTGACCGAGGAGCTGGTCAGCGGGCTGGCGCTCGAGCTCAACGGCACCAGCCGGGTCACGTGGGACGGCACCGAGGTCGAGCTGGCCCGGCCGTGGCGGCGCCTGACCGTGCGCGACGCCTGTCGCGAGCTGGGTGGGCTGTCGGCGGCCGAGGTCGAGGCCCTGTTCCTCGACCCGGTGGCGGGCACGCGGATCGCGCTCGAGCGCGGCGTCCCGGCGCACGACGTCGCCAAGATCCTGCTCGAGGGCGTGCCCGAGGGCGGCTGGGACGGGCTCGAGCTCGGCGCGCTGACCGCCGAGCTCAAGGACCCCGCCACGCGCGACCGGGTGGCGCCGCGGGTGTGCGAACGCTATCCCCAGGGGGACGAGGCCCGGATCCGCGCCGGCCACCTCGGCTACGTCGTGTTCGAGGCCACCGCCGAGGACAAGCTGGTGCAGCCGACCTTCCTCACCCAGTTCCCGCTCGCCGTGTCGCCGCTGGCGCGCAAGAACGACGCCGACCCCGCCTTCTGCGATCGCTTCGAGCTGTTCGTGTGCGGCAAGGAGATCGCCAACGGCTTCTCCGAGCTCAACGATCCGGTCGACCAGCGCGCTCGCTTCGTGGCCCAGGGCCGCGCCAAGGCCGCCGGGGCGGTCGAGGTCATGGACTACGACGAGGATTACTGCCGCGCGCTCGAGGTCGGCATGCCGCCGACCGCCGGCGAGGGCATCGGCATCGATCGCCTGGCCATGCTCCTGACCGGCCAGCCGTCGATCCGCGACGTCATCCTGTTCCCGCTCATGCGGCCGGAGTGAGGCCGCCGCCGGTGATGCCGCCGTGATCAAGAGCCGCTTCCAGATCTTCGTGGCGCTGCGCTACCTGATGGCGCACCCCCGGCACGTGAGCTGGCTGGCGCTGGCGGTGGCCGGGGTCTGCTTCGCGGTGGCCGCGGTGCTGTGGGGCGTCCACACCTACGGCCTCGAGCCGCCCAACCCGCGGGCGCTGGTCGACCGCGGCTCGCCCCACTACCGCGACGTCGTCATGGCCCGCAACGTCGCGATCGGGGTGGGCTGCTTCTGGCTCTACGTCCTGACGATCCGCATCGGCTTCACGTTCTACTCGACGGTCTCGATCGTCGGCGTCTCGATCGGCGCCGCGGCGCTGGTGCTGGTGCTGTCGATCATGAACGGCTTCGAGAGCGACCTGCGCTCGAAGATCCTGGGCTCGAACGCCCATATCCAGATCTCCAAGGAGGAGGGCGACTTCACCGAGTGGGCCGAGCTGCGGGCGCGGGTCGACCGGGTCGCGGGCGTGGTCGCGTCGACGCCGTTCGCCACCAGCGAGGTCGTGATCGCCGCCAACAGCAACTACTTCAACGTCGTGGTCAAGGGCATCGACGTCGCCAGCGCGGTGAAGGTCACCAACCTGAAGGCCAACCTCAAGGACCCCGAGGGCCTCGACTACAGCGATGCCCTCGAGCGCCTGGCGCCGCTCCAGCCCGACGACGCCGATCGTCTGCCGCCCCCCGAGCCGCTGCCGCCCCGCGATCCCGACGAGCCGGTGCTCGATCCGGCGCCCGACGATCTGCCCGACGGCTTCGCGCCCCTCGACTTCTCGGCGGCTGGCGACCCGGCGCCGGCCCCGATCGATCCGCTGGCCGACGACCGCGAGTTCGGCGGCGACGCCCGCGAGATCCTCCTCGATCGCGGCGAGCCGCCGGTCGACGATCCGGCGCCCGCCGACTTCGCCGACGGCGAGCCGGTGGTGGCCGGCGAGCCCGTCGACTTCTCGCGGGCGGGCCCGGCGCGGGGCGGCCGCTCCGGCGGCGCCCGGGTCGCGACGCTCCCCGGCGTGCTCGTCGGCAAGGAGCTGACCAAGCAGATCCACACCTACAAGGATCAGGAGGTGCGGCTGGTGTCGCCCCTGGCCGACCCCATGAACCCCGACGCCACCGGCACCCCCATCCCGTACAACCGGGACTACCGCGTCGCCGGCCAGTTCTACACCGGCATGTACGAGTACGACCTCAAGCTCGTCTACGTGTCGCTGGAGTCGCTGCAGCAGTTCCTGCGCCTGGGCGACGCGGTCGAGGGCATCGAGGTCCGGGTCCGCGATCCGGACGCGGTCGACGCCGTGGTCGCGCGCCTGCAGAAGGAGCTGGGGCCGGCCTACCGGGTCCAGAGCTGGCGCGAGCTCAACCGCAACCTGTTCTCGGCGCTCAAGCTCGAGAAGATCGCGATGTTCATGGTGCTCGCGATCATCATCCTGGTGGCGTCGTTCTCGATCGTCGGCAACCTCGTCATGACCGTGGTCGAGAAGGGGCGCGAGATCGCGCTCCTCAAGACCCTGGGCGCGAGCGACGACGGCATCGTCGGCGTCTTCATGATCCAGGGGTTCCTGATCGGCGTGATCGGCACGACCCTGGGCGTCGGCGCCGGCCTCGCCGGCTCGGCCTATCTCGCCGTCGAGGGCTGGCCCCTCAACCCCGACGTCTACTACATCAACCGGCTGCCGGTGGAGGTCGACCCGCTCACCGTCGCCATCGTCTACGGCGCCGGCGTCGTCACCAGCGTCGTCGCCACGCTCTACCCGGCGTGGGTCGCCTCGAGCCTGCGGCCGGCGGTCGGGCTCAAGCAGTAGCGGCGGCCGCGCGCGCGGACGGCGGGTCAGAAGTCGCCGGCGGCGGTGGCGCCCCGGCGCACGCCGACGGTCAGGCTCGCCCACCCCGTCACCTTCCACTGGCCCTGGCCGTTGCGGCGCAGCTCGACCGGGCGCGGCGTGTCGGCGCCGCCCGAGGCGACGAACAGCTTGGCGAGGCCGGGCTCGGGGTAGTCGACGCCCTGGCGCGCCGCCGAGTACGCGGCGTCGAAGGTGACGCGCAGCGCGCCGTCCCAGGCGTAGTCGCCGGTGGCGGTGGCGCCGACGTAGGAGCGGGCGATGTCGCGGCTGGCGGTCAGCCGGCGCAGGGCCTCCCGATCGCGCAGGCGACCGTCGGCGCCGAGCTGGTCCTTGCTCACGACCTGCGCCAGCAGCGCCTCGCCGACGGCAGCGTCGCGCTCGAGCGTCACCAGACCCTCGAGCAGGAGGCGGACCACCGCGTGGGGATCGCCGGCGACGGCGACGAAGCGGGCGGCGGGATCGGCGGGGGCGCTCATGGCGCGAGGCTACCGCGGGCGGGCGGGGCGCTGGCCCCGGTGTGCGGGGATGGCCCTCTCGCCGCGCGACCGCGGCGTGCGACACCGACCGTGCCGGCACGTGAACGACGGATCACGCTCGCCACGCCAAGCCTCCGGAACCTCTGGAACTGGCCCGCGGCACGGGGGTTGCTCATCCTCGTGGCATGTTCCGCCGCACCCTCCTCGCCACCGCGCTCCTCGCCGCCACCGCCACCACCGCGTCTGCTGGAAGCTACCTGTCGCTGGGCCTCGGCGGCGACCCGGTCCTGTCGGGCGAGCTCAGCGCCGCCGCCGACGGCGACGCCGGCGGCAACGGCCGCCTCGCCGTCGGGCAGCGCTTCGGCCGCCTGGCGCTCGAGGGCAGCCTGTCGCGCTTCGGCCTCGCCACGGAGCAGGCCACCGCCGCCGGCGTGCACGTCCGCCTGACCCTGCCGCTCGACGGCGCGCTCGGCGCCTACGGCCGCCTCGGCCTCGAGCGGGTGTGGCTGGGCGCCGAGGGCGATCGCCTCGGCGACCGCACCGCCGACGGCATGGTCGGTGGCGTCGGCCTCGAGTACCGGCTCGAGGCGCCGCTCCTCGGCCAGGCCGCGCTGTGGGCCGAGGTCAGCCAGAACAAGCTCGACACCGAGGCGGGCGAGGTCGGCGTGCGGCTGTGGACGCTGGGGCTGAGCGTCGGCCTGTGAGCTGACGGCCGACCCGCCCCGCGCGGCGCCGCGAGGCGTGGTATCGCCGCTCCATGTCCGACCTCGCCGCGCGCTTCGCCGCCGCCCAGGCCCGCATCAAGCCCGTCGCCCTGCCGTCGTCCGACATGCTCGAGCTCTACGCGCTCTACAAGCAGGCGACGGCCGGCGATGTCACCGGCGACCGCCCCGGCATGCTCGACGTCCGGGGTCGCGCCAAGCACGACGCCTGGGCGCGCCGCGCCGGCCTCAGCCGCGACGCGGCGATGGAGGCCTACGTCGCGCTGGTGGCGCGGCTGGCGCCGTGAGCCGCGAGCCGGGAGCTACCCGGGGCACGGTCCCGAGGGACCTCGCCGCCCGCGCGATCGTGGCGCGATCGTGCGCGCCGGCCGCTGACGCCGGTCACGGCAGGTCGACGCGCCAGAGCTGCCACTGGGGCAGGGGGCGGGCGCCGACGGCGCGGTAGAGGGTCTGGGCGTCCTCGTTCCAGTCGAGCACCATCCACTCGAAGCGGCCACAGCCGCGGGCGACGGCCTCGGCGCGGAGGCGGGCGAGGACGGCGCGGGCCACGCCGCGGCGGCGGGCGTCGGGGTGGACGAAGAGGTCCTCGAGGGAGAGGCTGGGCTTGCCGCGGAAGGTCGAGTAGGTGGCGAAGGTGGCCGCGTAGGCGACGACGGCGCCGTCGAGGGTCGCGACCCACAGCTCGTACCGGGGCGGGTCGGCGAAGGCGTCGGCGAGGAGGCGGGCGCCGGCCTCGGCGTCCGGCGGCGGCAGGTGCTCGAAGTCGGCGAGGGCCGTGACCAGGGCCAGGTAGGCGGGGCCGTCGGCGGGGGGGGCGCGGCGGACGTCGATCATCGGGGGCTGGTAGCACGGGGCGGCGGCCGCCGGCGGCGGAGCGATCCAGGCAACGGTTGGGCGATCGCGGCGGTCCAAGCGCGTTGACAGGCTCGACCTGCCCGAATAAGTTCCGGCGCTCTCTAAGGAATCCCGTGATCGATCCCGCAGATCAGGCCGCCGGTCCGGCCGGCCCCGCTGGCGTCCCCACCGACCCCGAGGACCCCCCGCGGCCGGTGATCGAGGCGTCCCCGCGTCCCGCGTCGGCCACGGCGGCCGCCACGCCCGCCCCGTCGCGCGGCGTCGGCGCGCGGGTCGAGATCAGCCGCCTGTCCAAGGAGTACCGCCACGGCGGCGTCGCCCTGACCGTCCTGCGCGACGTCGAGCTGGTGCTCGAGCCCGGCGACATGGTGTCGGTGGTCGGGGCCTCGGGGGTCGGCAAGTCGACGTTCCTGCAGATCCTGGGCACCCTCGACCTGCCGTCGCGGGGCTCGATCCGCTTCGACGGCGAGGAGATCACGACCATGACGGCCGAGCGCCTCGCCGTCTTCCGCAACCGCAAGATCGGCTTCGTCTTCCAGTTCCACCACCTCCTCCCCGAGTTCACCGCCCTCGAGAACGTCATGATGCCGGCGCTCATCCAGCGCATGCCCAAGGCCACCGCCCGCCGGCGCGCCCACGACATCCTCGGCCGGGTCGGCCTCGGCCACCGCCTCACCCACAAGCCGTCGCAGCTCTCGGGCGGCGAGCAGCAGCGGGTCGCGCTCGCGCGCGCCATGGTGCTCGAGCCGGCGCTGCTCCTGGCCGACGAGCCGACCGGCAACCTCGACCGCCACACCGGCGAGGCCATCCACGCCCTGTTCGTCGAGCTCAACCGCGAGCGCGGCTCGACGCTCCTGGTCATGACCCACAACCCCGAGCTGGCCGCGGTCATGCCGCGCCGGCTGCGCATGATCGACGGCGGCCGGCTCGAGCCGGCGGAGGCCGCGTGATGCGCGCCCGCAGGTCGCGCCCGGTGGGCGCCGCGGGCGCGCCGCGCCACGCCCTGGCCGCCGTCCTGGCGCTGGTGGTGGGTGCCGCGCTCTGGCTCCCGGCCGCGGTCGTCGCCCAGCCGGCGCCGCCCGACCCGCCCGAGGCTCCCGACGACGCGCCGGCCGAGCCCGACGACTCGCCGATCCCGCGCCTGGTCGGCCGGCCCATCGACCGCATCCAGTTCCGCGGCAACCGCAAGGTCGAGGACGACGCCATCCGCGTCAACCTGCTGTCCAAGGTCGGCGCCACCATCGACGCCTCCAAGATCCGCGACGACATCCGGGCGATGTGGAAGATGGGGTTCTTCGCCGAGGTCACCGTCGAGGCCGAGATCGGGCCGGGCGGCGGCGCCATCCTGACCTTCGCGGTCAAGGAGCGGCCCAGCGTGCGCAAGGTCCTGGTCGACGGCGCGCGCGAGGTCGGCCTCGACAAGATCAACGAGGTCATGGACCTCAAGCGCGACGCCATCCTCGACGTCACCCGGGTCAAGCGCAACCGCGAGAAGATCGCCGAGCTCTACGTCCAGAAGGGCTACTACCTGGCCGCGGTCGACTACGAGGTCAAGCCGGTCAACGAGGCCGAGGTCGACGTCTGGTTCACGGTCGACGAGCGGTCCAAGGTCGAGATCCGCGACGTCCAGTTCATCGGCAACAAGACCATCTCCGACGACGAGCTGCGCCAGGTCATCGCCACCCGCAAGGGCGGGGCGCTGTCGTTCCTGTCCGACGCCGGCACCTTCAGCGAGGAGGCGTTCGAGCGTGACCTGGTGATGATCAGCGCCTACTACTGGGATCGCGGGTACGCCGCGGTCAAGCTCGGCACCCCGCAGCTCCGGCTGTCGCGCGACAAGCGCTACATGTACCTGTCGATCCCCATCGACGAGGGGCCGGTGTTCACGATCGGCGACATCAGCTTCAAGGGCAAGCTGATCGGCGACGAGGCCGCGCACCGGGCCAAGATCCGTGCCCGCCCCGGCGACCGCTTCAGCCGCTCGGTGATCGCCGCCGATCGCGACCGGGTCTCCGACTACTACATGGACCAGGGCTACGCCTACGCCAACGTCCTGCCCATGACCCAGCCCGACATGGACAACCACCGCATCTCGCTCATCTACGAGATCGAGTCGGGCAAGAAGGCGTACTTCGAGCGCATCAACGTCCGCGGCAACTCCAAGACCCGCGACAAGGTCATCCGCCGCGAGATGAAGATCAGCGAGGGCGAGCTGTTCTCGTCGACCGCGCTCGAGGCCTCCAAGCGGCGGGTCAACGCGCTCGGCTTCTTCGAGAAGGTCGACGTCTCGACCAAGCGCGGCAGCTCCGACGAGCTGGTCGAGGTCAACGTCGAGGTCACGGAGCGGCCCACCGGCACGTTCCAGATCGGCGCCGGCTTCTCCTCGGTCGAGAACTTCATCGCCCAGGCCCAGGTCTCGCAGAACAACCTGTTCGGCCGCGGCCAGACCCTGGCGTTGCAGGCCCAGCTCTCCAGCCTGCGCCAGCTCTTCCTGCTCCGCTTCGTCGAGCCCTACTTCCTCGACAGCAACTGGACCTTCGCCTTCGACCTCTACAACCAGAGCCGCGTCTTCAACAACTTCCAGCGCAACGCCGCCGGCTTCAACCTGACCTGGGGCTACCCGCTCAGCTACGAGGCCCGCGCCTTCGTCACCTACAAGCTGGAGAACGTTGGCATCTCGCGCGGCGGCGGCAGCATCACCAGCTTCGGCGCGGTCAGCCAGCAGGACGACTTCGAGGACGTCGCCAACCTCTACCGCGGCGGCATCACCTCCAGCGTGCGCGGCTCGCTGCAGTGGGACAGCCGCAACAACCGCCTGTTCCCCAGCGCCGGCTGGCACCACAACGCCTTCGCCGAGTACGCGTCGAAGTACACCGGCTCCGAGAACATCTTCGTGCGCTGGGGCGGCTTCTCCCGCTACTACCGCGAGCTGTGGGGGCCGTTCGTGCTCAAGCTCAACGCCGAGGTCGGGATCACGACCTCGACCGACCCCCTGGGCGTGCCCATCAGCGAGCGCTACCTCATCGGCGGCATCTACGACGTGCGCGGGTTCCGCCCCCGCACCCTGGGCCCGCTGCTGTCGACCGGCCGCGACCCCGACTCGGCGCTGCGCCAGATCCCGCTGGGCGGCAACATGCAGCTCATCTGGAACAGCGAGGTCGAGTTCCCGCTCATCAAGCGCCTGGCCATCTCGGGCGTCGTCTTCTACGACATGGGCAACGCCTACAACCTCGAGGCCCGCTACTGCAACGGGCGCTCGGCGGCGGTCTCGATCAAGTTCGACCCCTGCTTCCGCTTCCCCGACTCGGTGGTCTCGGGCATCCGCAAGTCCGTGGGGTTCGGCTTCCGCTGGTTCTCGCCGATCGGCCCCCTGCGCTTTGAATGGGGCATCCCGCTCGACCGTCAACCCAGCGAAGAGCCGCTCGTCTTCGAGTTCACCATTGGCAACTTCTTCTAGAGCGGTGTAGTACGTCCGGCGGAGGTTCCCTGCCATGTCCCGATCGTTCCTGACCACGAGCCTGTCGGCCCTGGGCCTCGCCCTCGGCCTGGGCATGGTGACCGCGCCCCTGACCGGCCTGGTCGACGCCGGCCCCGCCGCCACCAAGATCGCGACCGTCGACCTCGAGCGCACGCTCTACGACACGCCGGCCGGCAAGCGGGCCAGCGAGGCGTTCGAGAAGGCCCGCAAGGCCAAGCAGGGCGAGCTCGACAAGAAGCAGAAGGACCTGCAGAAGGCCGCCGCCGAGCTCGACAAGCAGGCGGCGGTGCTCAAGCCCGAGGTCCTGGCCCAGCGCAAGTCCGACCTGGAGAAGCGGTTCGTCGAGGTGCAGCAGGTCTACGTCAAGCTCGAGCGCGACCTCGCCGAGGAGCGCACCAAGCTCATCCAGGATCTGCTGAAGAAGGCGGGGCCGATCATCACCGAGCTGGCCAAGGCCGATGGCGTGCACCTGGTCATCGACCAGAGCGCCGTGCTGTGGGCGACGCCCGACATCGACCTGACCCCCAAGCTCAACGCCCGCATGAAGTGAGCCGATGCCCGTCGGCGCGGGCTCACACCGCCGGGGCGGTCGGGGGCGGCGCGTCGTCGCCGGGGCCGGGCCCGGGAGCGCCGGTGGCCGCGGCGCGCCGGTGGTTGGCGACCAGCGAGGCGATCACGCCGGCGGCGATGAAGCCGGCGATGATCGAGAGCGAGGCCCAGTTGGGCAGGTGGACGTGGCCGTGGCCGATCATCTTGGCGCCGATGAAGACCAGGAGGCCGGCCAGGGCGTACTTGAGGTAGTCGAACTGGGCCATGGCGCCGGCCAGCATGAAGTAGAACGAGCGCAGGCCGAGGATGGCCATGATGTTGGACGTGATGATCACGAACGACTCCTGGCTCACCGCCAGCACCGCCGGGATCGAGTCGAGGGCGAAGACCACGTCGGTGAGCTCGACCACGACCAGGGTCACGGCGAGGACGGTGAGGGCGCGGCGGCCGTGGGGGTCGCGGACCAGGAAGCGGCCGCCGTGGTCGCCGTCGACGATGCGGACGAAGCGGCGCAGCACCCGCGCCGCCGCCGACCGCTCCATCTGGTCCTCGGCGTCGTCCTCCTTGCGCAGCATCCCCAGCCCCGAGTAGACGAGGTAGGCGCCGAAGACGTAGAAGACGAAGTCGAACTTGCGGGTCAGCCACACCCCGCCGCCCAGCATCAGGCAGCGGAAGACCACCGCCCCGAGGATCCCCCAGAACAGCACGCGGTGCTGGTACTTCGCCGGGATGCGGAAGGCGCGGAAGATGAGGGCGATGACGAAGATGTTGTCGACCGACAGCGCCTCCTCGAGCAGGTAGGCCGAGACGTAGGTGATGGCGGCGTCGTGGCCGGACAGGCCGGAGGCGTTGGCGCCCAGCCAGTCGTGCTCGTAGATGAGGTAGACCGGGCCGGCGAAGCCGAGGCCGAGCGCGACCCAGACCGCGCACCGCCGCGCCGCCTGGCGGAAGGTGGGCTCCTGGGGCGTGCGGTGGAAGACGCCGAGATCGAGGGTCAGGGCGATGGCGACGAGGACGAAGAAGCCGATCCAGAACCAGATCATGCTCGTGCCCCGACCGGGTGCGCCGGACGTACGACGGGTGCCAAGGCTCTGGAGGATGCCGGCTGGCCGGGGGCGCTGGCAAGCGGCGTGAGCGGGGTTCGCGGCGACGGCGCGCGCGCGGCGGTTTACCCGGGCCGGCCCGATCGCTATCCTCCGCGGCCGGATGCTCATCGTCCAGAAGTACGGCGGGACCTCGGTCGGCTCGATCGATCGCATGATGAACGTCGCCCGCCGCTGCCTGGCGTCCCAGCACGAGGGCCACCAGGTCGCGGTCGTGGTGTCGGCGATGTCGGGCGAGACCAACCGCCTGCTCAAGCTGGTCGGCCAGATCCAGGACGACCCCAACGATCGCGAGGTCGACGTCATCGTCTCGACCGGCGAGCAGGTGTCGGTCGGCCTGGTGGCGCTCGCGATCCGCAAGCTGGGCGGCAAGGCCCGCTCCTTCCTCGGGCACCAGGTGAAGATCCAGACCGACAGCGCGTTCTCGCGGGCGCGCATCGTCTCGATCGACGCCGAGCCGGTGCGGGCGTGCTTCGCCGCCGGCGAGATCGCGGTCATCGCCGGCTTCCAGGGCGTCGACGAGCGCGGCAACATCACGACCCTGGGCCGCGGCGGCTCCGACACCACCGGGGTCGCGATCGCCGCCGCGCTGGGCGCCGACGTCTGCGAGATCTACACCGACGTCGACGGCGTCTACACCACCGATCCCAACATCGTGCCGTCGGCGCGCAAGATCGAGCGCATCTCGTACGAGGAGATGCTCGAGCTGGCGTCGCTGGGGGCCAAGGTCCTGCAGATCCGCTCGGTCGAGCTGGGCATGAAGTACGGGGTGCCCATCCACGTCCGGTCGAGCTTTTCCGACGTGCCCGGCACCTGGGTCGTCCCCGAGGAGCGTGAGATGGAGAAAGTCGTCGTCTCCGGTGTCACGGTCGCCCGTGACGAGGCCAAGGTCACGGTCGCCGATCTGCCGGACTCGCCGGGCGTGGCCGCCCGCCTGTTCGCGCCGCTGTCCGAGGGCGGCGTCGTCGTCGACATGATCATCCAGAACGCGTCGTCCGACGGCACCACCGACATGACGTTCACGGTGCCGGCCGGCGACCGCAAGCGCGCCTGCGAGATCCTGGCCCGCGAGGTCCCCGATCTGGTCGGGGCCCAGGGCGAGCGCATCGCCTACGACGACGAGATCTGCAAGGTCTCCGTGGTCGGCGTGGGCATGCGCAGCCACGCCGGCGTCGCCAAGCGCATGTTCCAGCTCCTGGCCGCCGACGGCATCAACATCCAGCTCATCTCGACCAGCGAGATCAAGATCTCGTGCGTGGTGGCCAAGAAGTACGCCGAGCTGGCGCTGCGCGCCCTGCACGACGGCTTCGCGCTCGACCGGCCGCCGGCCGAGCGCGCCTCGCTGTGATCGCGCCTCGCCGTGACCGGCCCCGGCCGGCGCCCGTGGGTCACGCCGGCGGCGGGCGGAGGGCGGCGGCGGGCGCGGCCGGATCGGGCTCGAGGTCGGGCAGCAGCACGGCGAGCTCGCGGGCGACGGCGCGGGCGCGGTGGCGCACGAAGTCGGTGGCGTAGGGCCCGGCGAAGTAGACGACCAGCGCGGCCTCCAGCCAGAAGGTGAGGACGTAGGCGTCGGGGTCGGCGAGCTCGCCGTGGGTGTGGCCGCCGGCCCGGGCCGCGGCCTGGGTCCGCCGCACCAGGAGGTCGGCGCGCTCGCGCTCGAGCTCGGTCGGGGGCCGCGCCGCCGCCACCACCGCGCCGCGGACGAGGCACAGCGCGTTCTGGCCGCCGTGGAGGCTGGCCAGCGCCTCCAGGTAGGCGCGGACCCGCTCGGTGACCCGCGCCGGGCGCGCCGCGTCGCCGGCGACGACGTGGGCCGCCGGCAGCTCGGCGCCGGCCTCGCGCGCCGCCTCGCGCAGGGCCCGCACCGCGTGCTCGAGCGCGGCCGCCACCTCGTCCTCGGCGCCGTGGGTGGCGCCCAGCTCGAGCTCGAGGCGCGCGCCCTGGCCGAGCGGCATGACCCGCAGCCCGGGGCCGTGGGTGGGGAGCGCCACGTCGCGCGGCACCACCGCCGCCCGCCGCGCCCCGGTCGCCGCCCGCAGCTCGGCCAGGATGTCGTGGACGCGGTCGGCGAGGGCGGTCACGACGCGACCCGCGCCGGCGCCGGCAGCCAGGTGGTCGACACCATCGTCGCCGGCTGCGGGTAGAACAGGTAGTTGGTGATGGCGGGCGTCCCGGCGTAGAGCGCCGGCCAGGCCCCGGGCTCGTAGCCCGCGGGCGGCCCCGACAGCTCGCCGAGATCGAGGTGGAGGATGTCGTAGGCGGGCAGGATCGCGACCAGGCGCTGGAACCGGCGCAGCATCGGCGCCGAGTACACGCCGGCCCGCGGCGCCTCGCGCATCACCCAGCCCCCGCCGTCGTCGTCGGCGACGACGTCGATGGCCACCTCCTGCACCACCGCCATGCGGGCCAGGGACGACAGCGCGACCCGCAGGTAGGCCTCGCTCAGGGTGGCCCCCCGCCACTCGGCGGGCGCGGCCACGCCCAGATCGCGGACCTGGACCGCGCACGGCGGGCGGCCGACGCACAGGACGTAGAGGAAGTCGCAGGCGTCCGCGGGCTCGCCCGGCCGCACGAAGACCGCGGCGTCGAGCTCGTGGGCCAGGTCGTCGGCCAGGGCCGCGGCCTCGCCGTCGGCGCCGGCGCCGCGCGCCACCGCCCGCGGCGGGCCCCAGGTCCGCGACGGATAGAGGTCGGCGAGCGCGGCGTCCACCGCGTCGAGCATGTCGCCCTTGCGGTGATCGCACCCGCGCTTGCTCTGGCAGTTGGTGCAGCCGGCCACGGCCCCACCATAGCAGCCCGCGCCGGCGGACGGCCGCTCGGAGCACTTCGCAGCCGGGTCCCGGGTACGATGGCTCCCCATGCGCGGGGACGACGGGCTGCTCACCGGGGTCATCGACCAGCTCCCGCTCGGCGTCTGGATCGCGCGGGCGCCGGGCGGCGAGCTCCTGCTCGCCAACCGGACCTTCCGCGAGATCATGGGCATGGAGGCCCGCGGCGACGTCGCGGTTGGCGGCTACGGCGAGCCCTACGGCATCTGCGGCCTCGACGGCAAGCCGTACCCCGAGGCGCGCATGCCGTTCGTGCAGGCGCTCCAGCGCCGCGAGATCGTGACCGTCGACGACATCGTCATCCATCGCCACGACGGCCGGCGCGTCAACATCCGCGCCACCGCGCGGCCGCTCCTGGACGGCGACCAGGTGACCCACGTCGTGATCGCCTTCGCCGACATCACCACCGAGGTCGTGGCCCGCGGTCGCCAGCGCGTGCTCGAGGACCGGGCGCGCCACGACGAGCGGCTGCGCGCGATCGGCACCCTGGCCGCCGGGGTCGCCCACGACTTCAACAACATCCTGGCCCAGATCCGCATCCTGGCCTCGATGCTGCGCCTGCGCGCTCCCGAGGGCGACCGGGTCGAGGACCTGGTGCGCATCGAGCAGGCGACCGACAGCGCCGCCGCGCTCACCCGGTCGCTCCTGGCCTTCGGCCGTCACCCGGCGGGCCGGGTCGCCCGCGTCGACCTCGACGAGCTCGTCGCCGGCGTCGTCGACCTGGTCCGCCGCACGTTCGATCGCCACATCGTCATCGAGCACGCGCCCCGGCCGGGCGTGGTCGTGGCCGGCGATCGCAACCAGCTCGAGCAGGTGATCCTCAACCTGGCGGTCAACGCCCGCGACGCGATGGTCGACGGCGGGCGCCTGCGCTTCGCGGTGGGCGTGGTCGACGACGCCGCGCCCGCGGGGCGCACGCCAGGACGCTACGCCACGGTCGAGGTCAGCGACACCGGGCCGGGCGTGGCCCCCGAGCTGCGGCCGCGGATCTTCGAGCCCTACTTCACGACCAAGGCCGGGCACGAGGCCCGCGGCACGGGCCTGGGGCTGGCCACCGCCTACGGCGTGGTCGAGGCCCACGGCGGCGCGATCGAGGTCGGGGACGGCGAGCCGGTCGGCGCGCGCTTCACGATCTACCTGCCGGCCGCCGAGCCCCGCGCCGAGCCGCGGCCGCCGCCGGCCGCGCTCCGCCGCGGCGCCGGCCGGGTGCTGGTGGTCGAGGACGAGGAGGTGCTGCGGCGGGCGCTCGGCCGCGTCCTCGCGCAGCTCGGCTACGAGGTCGTCGAGGCCGGCGACGGCGCCGCCGGCGTCGAGGCCTTCCGCGCCCACCGCGGCCAGCTCGCCGCCGTGCTCCTCGATCACGTCATGCCGGTGATGAGCGGCCGCGACGCCTACCGGGTGATGCGGGCGCTCGATCCCTCGGTGCCGGTGATCGTGGTGTCGGGGCGCCTCGACGAGCCGGTCGAGGCCGAGCTGCGGGAGCTGGGGATCCACGCCGTCCGCGGCAAGCCGTTCGAGATCGAGGCGCTGTCCGAGACCCTGCGCGCCGCGGTGGGCCCACCGCCGGGCGCGACCACGGACGTCGCCCCGTCCCCGGCGTGACCGCGCCCTCAGGCGGCGAGCAGGCGGGTGACGGTGGCGACCAGCTCGGCGAGCGTCACGTCGTGCTCGGCGCGGGTGGCCATCTCCTTGAGCTTGGCGGCGCCGGTCGCCAGCTCGGCCTCGCCGAGCGCCAGCGAGTAGCGGGCGCCCAGCTTGTCGGCGCGGCGGAACTGCGCCTTCATGCCGACGTCGCGGTGCTCGACCTCGACCACGATCCCGGCCGCGCGCAGGGCGTGGGCCAGGGCGGTGGCGCGGCGGCGCGCCGCCTCGCCGCGCGCCGCGATGAACACGCCGACCGGCGCCACGAAGGTGGCGGGGTCGCCCGGCATGCACAGGACCGTGCGCTCGACGCCGATGCCGAAGCCGATCGCGGGGGTGGCCGGGCCGCCGAGGTCGCCGATCATCTCGTCGTAGCGGCCGCCGGCGACGATCGTGCTCTGGCTGCCCAGGTTGCCGGCGGTGGTGGTCAGCTCGAAGACCGTGCCGGTGTAGTAGTCGAGGCCGCGGACGAGGCGGGGCTCGACCACCACCGGCGCCCCCAGCTCGTCGAGGGTGGCCAGCACGGTGTCGAAGTGGGCGCGGGCCTCGGGGCCGAGGTGGTCGAGCACGCTGGGGGCGGCGGCGACGACGCGCCGATCCGCCTCGACCTTGCAGTCGAGCACGCGCAGCGGGTTGGTGACGAGGCGGCGCTGGCAGTCGGCGCACAGGCCGGCGGCGTGCGGGGTCAGGAACTCGACCAGGGCGGCGCGGTAGCGGCTGCGGTCCTCGCCCCGGCCGACGTTGTTGACCAGCATCGTCAGCGGCGCGACCCCGAGCTCGCCGTAGAGCGCGAGCAGCATCGCGATGACCTCGGCGTCGAGGGTGGGCTCGGCGACGCCGTAGACCTCGCAGTCGATCTGGTAGAACTGGCGGTAGCGGCCGGTGTTGATGGCCTCGTAGCGGAAGACCGGGCCCAGCGACCACCACCGCGTCACCGCCTCCTTGGCCGCCATCGCGTGCTCGATGTAGGCGCGGGCCAGGCCGGCGGTCAGCTCGGGGCGCAGCGTCAGCGAGCGGTCCGAGCGGTCGGCGAAGGTGTACATCTCCTTGCCGACGATGTCCGAGCCCTCGCCGACGCCGCGCACGAACAGCTCGGTGTGCTCGACGACCGGCGGGCGGACCAGGGCGTAGCCGTAGCGCGTGAACAGGTCGCGGCAGGTGCGCTCGAGGTGCTGCCACTTGGCCGAGTCGGGCGGCAGGAGGTCGTTCATCCCGCGGACGGACGTGGGCGTCTCGGACATGGCGCCGGACCCTACCACCGATGGCGGCAGGACCGCCCGGCTCGCCCGCCGGCGCGCCGGCCACGCGGCCCCGCGCCGCGCGCCCGCCGTCAGGCCGCCGGCTCGACCCGGACCACCAGCTCGCCCAGCCGGGCCGCCAGGTCGTCGACCGCGGCGCCGACCGCCGCCGGATCGACGCCCTCGACCGTGACCAGGACCCGGAAGTCCTGCTCCTCGAAGCGCGGGTAGCTGCCGAGCTTGGCCCCGGGGTGGGCGGCGACCACGGCGTCGAGGTGCGGGGCCAGGACGCCCTCGTCGCCGCGGGCGTAGAGCCGCGCCAGCACCAGCGGGGCGGCGCGGAAGCGCTCGCGGATGTCCTGGAACTTGCGGCGAAACAGGCCCGGCACGCCGGGCAGGATGTAGACGTTCTGGTAGGCGACCACCGGCCACACCGGATCGCCGTAGAGGAGCTGGGCGCCGGCGGGGACCTCGGCCAGGCGCAGGTTGGCCGGGGCGAGCTTGTCGCCCCAGTAGGCGCGGACCCGGGCCTCGAGCTCGGGCACCCGCACCACCCGGGTACCGAAGCCGCGCGCGATCCCCTCCATGGTCAGGTCGTCGTGGGTGGGGCCGACCCCGCCCGAGGTGAAGACGTGGTCGAAGCGGCGGGCGAAGCGGGGGACGGTGTCGGCGATGTCGTCGAGATCGTCGGGGATCACCGAGATCCGGCGCAGCTCGACGCCCAGTGAGCGCAGCTCGGCGATGAGGAAGCGGGCGTTCTCGTCGCCGAACTTGCCGGACAGGATCTCGTCGCCGATCACCACGATGCCGGCGGTGGCGCCCACGATCCGCACTCTACCCGTGCGCGGACGCTTGTGTCACGTCGGTCCCGCCTGCTAAGAAGCCCGACGGCCATGGACCTCGTCCTCCGCGGCGGTCGCGTCCTCGGCGCCCAGCCCGGGGGCGCGTGGCTCGACGTTCCCGCCGACGTGCGCATCGCCGCCGGCGTCATCGACGAGATCGGCGGCGGGCTGCGCGGCGGCCGCGAGATCGACTGCCGCGGCCTCTGGATCCTGCCCGGCCTCGTCGACCTGCGCGCCCACCTGCGCGAGCCCGGGGCCGAGCACGAGGAGGACATCGCCAGCGGCTCGCTGGCGGCGGCGCGCGGCGGCTTCACGACGGTCTGCGCCCAGCCCGACACCCAGCCCATCAACGACCAGCGCACGGTCACCGACTGGATCGTGCGCCGCGGCGCCGAGGTCGGGCTGTGCCGGGTGCGGCCGGTGGGCGCGATCACCCGCGGCTTCGACGGCGCGCACCTGGCCGAGATCGCCGAGATGAAGGCGGCGGGCGCGGTCGCCCTGGCCGACGGCGAGCGCTGCCTGCGTGACCTCGGCGTCCTGCGCCGCGCCCTCGAGTACGCCCGCACCTTCGATCTGCCGCTGGTCCAGCACGCCCTCGATCTCGAGCTGTGCGAGGGCGGCTCGGTCAACGAGGGCGCGACCGCGACCCGCCTCGGCCTGCGCCCGCAGCCGGCGGCCGCCGAGAGCGCGATCGTCGCCCGCGACCTCGAGGTCGTGGCCTGGACCGGCGCCCGCTACCACGTCGCCCACGTCTCGGCGGCGCGCACGGTGGCGCTCGTGCGCGAGGCGCGGCGGCGCGGCCTGCCGGTCACCGCCGAGGTCACGCCCCACCACCTCACGCTCACCGAGGACGCGCTGACGAGCTACGACCCGCTGACCAAGGTGACGCCGCCGCTGCGCGCGGCCGCCGATCGCGACGCCCTGATCGAGGGCCTGTGCGACGGCACCCTCGACGCCATCGCCACCGATCACGCGCCCGAGGGCCTCACCGACAAGGAGCTCGAGCTCGAGGCGGCGGCGCCGGGCATGATCGGGCTCGAGACCGCGCTCGCCCTGGCCCTGGGCCTGGTCCGCGACGGCCTGGTCCCCGAGCGCCGCGTGATCGAGGCCCTGACCCTGGGCCCGGCGCGGGCGTTCGCCCTCGACGCCGGCGTGCTCGGCCCGGGGGTCGTCGCCGACCTGTGCGTCGTCGATCCGGACCTGGCGTGGACGGTCGATCCCGCGCTCCTGGCCAGCAAGGCCAAGAACACGCCGCTCCTCGGCCGGCGCCTCACCGGGCGCTCGGTGCTCACGATCCTGGGCGGCCGCGCCGTCCACGACCTCCACGGAAGGTGCGCATGAGCCCTCGCGCGGTCCTGGTGCTGGAGAACGGCCGCGTCTTCCGCGGCCGCGGCTTCGGCGCTCCCGTCACCAGCCACGGCGAGGTGGTCTTCAACACGTCGATCACCGGCTACCAGGAGATCGTCTCCGACCCGTCGTACTGCGGGCAGATCGTGGTCATGACCGCGGTCGAGATCGGCAACGTCGGCGTCAACCCGGCCGACCTCGAGGCGGCGCGCCCGGCGTGCGCCGGGCTGGCGGTGCGCGAGCACGCCGGCGCCTCGAGCTGGCGGGCCGAGGGCGAGCTCGACGCCTGGCTCGCGGAGCACGGCATCCCCGGCATCGACGACATCGACACCCGCGCCCTGACCCGGGTGCTGCGCGACGAGGGCGCCATGCGCGGCGCGATCGCGCCCGACCCCGGCGGCGACTGCGCCGCGCTGGTGGCCGAGATCCGGCGCCAGCCGGAGATGACCGGGCTCGACCTGGTGCCGCGGGTGACGACCCGGGAGCGCCACACCTGGCGCGAGCCGGGCTGGCGCGCGCCGTGGGATCCGGCGGTGGCGCCGCTCGAGCACCGCTTCCAGGTGGTGGCCTACGACTTCGGCATCAAGCGCAACATCCTGCGCTGCCTGGTCGACGCCGGGTGCGACGTGACCGTGGTGCCGGCGACCACGCCCGCGGCCGAGGCCCTGGCGCTCGCGCCCGACGGGCTGTTCCTGTCCAACGGCCCCGGCGATCCGGCGGCGGTGACCTACGGCGTGGCCGCGGCCCGCGAGCTGGTGGCCAGCGGCAAGCCGGTGTTCGGCATCTGCCTCGGCCACCAGATCCTGTCGCTGGCGCTCGGCGCGCGCACGTACAAGCTGCCGTTCGGTCACCACGGCGGCAACCACCCGGTCAAGGACCTGGCCACCGGCAAGGTCGAGATCACCGCGCAGAACCACGGCTTCGCCGTCGACCCCGACTCGCTGCCGGCCGGCGCCCGGGTCAGCCACCTCAACCTCTACGACGGCACGGTCGAGGGCATCGAGCTCGCCGGCCGGCCGGTGTTCGGCGTCCAGTACCACCCCGAGGCCAGCCCCGGCCCCCACGACGCCCACTACCTCTTCGGTCGCTTCCGCGACGCCATGCGGGCGGCGCGGTGAGCGAGGCGCCGGCCGCCTTCCTCGGCCAGGTCCTCGACGAGCTGGTCGCCGAGCACACCGGCGACGAGGCCGCGGTGGTCACCGCGCGCAAGCGGTTCGAGGAGCGGCGCGGCCGCGTCTTCGAGGACGAGGAGCTGTGGGAGGTGTGGAGCGCCAGCTTCGTCGAGTGGCTGGTGGTCGAGTACGTGCCGCCGGGCGCCCGCCTGCCGGCGGCGGCGTCGTCGCTCCTGCGGGCGCGGGCCGCCGGCGAGGAGCGGCGGGCGCGCGCGATCCGGGCCTGGCTGACCTCGCACCGCAGCCTGTGGTCGGTGGAGCGGCTGGGGCCGGGCGCGGTCGAGCTCTTCGACCTGCTCGGCGGCGCGCGGGTGCGGGTGGCCGAGCCGCGCGCGCTGCACGGGGTCGCGGTCGGCGAGGTCGCCGAGCTGCGCGTGATCGGCTTCGAGGACGAGGTCCGCTTCGGGCGCGCCTTCCTCTTCCACCCCCGCGGCACCCGCGACGCCCTCATCGAGCAGGCGCGCCAGGTCACCGCCGCCGGCGGCGATCGCTGCGCCGTGCTCGATCACGCCGCCACCCTGCGCAGCCGGGTGCTGCGCTACCGCCACGTCCCGCCGGCGCGGCTCTACGAGCGGGGCTCGACCCGGGCGTGAGCGGCGTGGGCGGTGCGAGCGGCCTGCGCGCGGGCGTGGTGGCGATCGCGATCGTCGGCGCCGCCGCCGGCGCGGCCGCCGCCCAGACCGCGGTGGCGACCCGGCCCGCCTACTCGGTCGAGCGCTTCACCCCGGCCGCCGGCGCCGGGACCTGGCTCGGGATCGAGCCGGCCGACGTCCTGCCGGCGATGCGGTGGGCGGTGACGACCTCGTGGTCCCTGGTGGGCCGGCCGATCGTGCTCCGCGACGTGCAGACCGGCCGCCTCGCCCGCGAGCCGGTGCGGCTGCGGTGGACCACCGACGTCGCGGTCGCCCGCGGCCTGGGCGCGCGCTACCAGCTCGGCGTCGCGCTGCCGCTGGCGGTGCAGTGGGGCGATCGCCTGCAGGGCATCGGCCTCGACGAGCGGCCGCTGGCCCGCTTCGTCCCCGGCGACCTGCGGCTGTCGGCGCGGGCGCGCCTGGCCGGGCCGCCGGGCGGGCGAGGGCTGGGGGCGGCGGTGGCGCTGGGCGTGACCCTGCCCACCGGCGACGATCACCACTTCGCCGGCGAGGCGGGCTGGACCCTGTCGTGGGGCGTGCGCGCCGGCTGGCGCGGCGAGCGCCTCGAGCTGACCGGCGGCGCCGGGCTGCGGGTGCGGACCCAGGAGGTCGTGCTGCTGTCGCCGGCGCGGCCCCACGGCAACGAGCTGACCGCGTCGGCCGGGGTGGCGGTGCGGCTCGATCCGGTCGGTCGCACCCTGGGCGGCCCCGACCGGGCGTGGGCGCTGCTCGAGATCGAGGCCGCGCTCGGCGACTCGCCGACCCGGGGCGTGCGCGGGCCGTCGCCGGGCGAGGCCCGGGCCGGCGTGCGGCTGCAGGTCCACCGCTGCTGGAGCGTGGCGCTGGCCGCCGGCGGCGGCTTCACCCCCGACGAGGTCGGCGCGCCGGCGTGGCGGGCGGTGGCCCAGCTCAGCTTCGACCAGGCGCCGCCGCGGGATCGCGACGGCGACGGGATCCCCGATCACCGCGACGCGTGCTGGGACGAGCCCGAGGATCACGACGGCTGGCAGGACGGCGACGGCTGTCCCGATCCCGACAACGACGGCGACGGCATCCCCGACGAGCTCGATCGCTGCCCGCTCGAGCCCGAGGATCTCGACGGCCACGCCGACGCCGACGGCTGCCCCGACTTCGAGGAGCGGCTGCCGGGTCGGCCCGAGCTGGTCGGCCCCGAGGACTGACGATCAGTCGGGGCGCGGCGGCGACTCGGTCAGACAGCTCGGCTGGGCGTCGATGATCGCGCACACGATCTTGTAGGTGGCGACCTCGCCGTCGCAGTCGAGATCGCCGACGGCGGTCATCATCGCCTCGCGGCCGTCTTCGGAGGCGTAGGTGAAGCGGTAGTAGCTCGGCTCGTCGACCGAGAACTCGAGTGCCCGCCACACCGGGTGTTCCCAGTCGGTGGCGGTGGCCGGGCACTTGCCGCCAGGGCCCTCGCAGCACGGCGTCGTCGGCGTGAGCGGCGCGGTGCCCGCCGGGTACTTGCCGTCGATCAGGAACGCGGTGTGCGCGGTCTTCTCCAGGCGCCGGAGCTGGAGCGTGGCCTGGCTCTCCTTGCTGCGGTCGGCGTAGTCACGGGCGCCGCCGCCGCCGCCGCCGCCGCCGGGCCTCGGGCGATGGCACGCGGTCGCCGCCTCCAGGTCGGCGGCGCGCGCCACGCAGGTGCGCGTGGCGTCGCTCCAGCGCGCCTCCTGGCAGGTGTGCGCGTGGTCGACGCGGCGCGACGCGAAGCGCTCGCCGCCGTGGCCCTCGAGCTGGGCCAGGTGCTGCGCCGCCTCCTCGCAGGTCGCCGGCTTCTCGCTGGCGCCGCCGCCGCACCCGAGCGTGAGCGCGAGCGCGGCGAGTCCGGCCGGCACGAGCGGGTGCGCCGTGGCGCGTCTGGCCGCGCGGGGCCGTGCGCCGTTCATCGTCGGTCCTGGCGCACGTGCTTGCGGCAGTCGTTGACCGCGTCGCGGGTCCGGGCGCTGGCGAGACACGAGCGGGCCTCGGCGCTCCACTTCTGATCCTTGCAGGCCTGCACGGCCTGGGCGCGCATGCCACCGTAGCGTTCGCCGCCCCGGCCGTCGACGCGCGCCGCGTTGGCGACGGCGTCCTCGCAGGTGGTGTCGCCGCACGCGGCGAGGCCAAGCGCCACGGCGGCGCCCGTGATGGTCAGTTGCATCCAGCGCATCGGTCCCCCCCGGTTGCTCGGGGCGAGCGTATCACCGGTGACCGGCGCCGCGCACGGGCACCGGCCGCTGGCGAGGGGCCGCGCCGGCGCTCACTCGTACGGGTCGCGCCGGGTCCAGGTCTCGACCAGCCGGCCGCCGTCGAGGGTGAGGCGGACCTCGACCACGGCGAGGACGCCGTCGCAGTCGCGGTTGCCGGTGGCGGTGAGGACCAGGGCCGGGCCGTCGCGGCGGACCTGGTACGAGAAGCGGTGGCGGTCGTCGATCGAGAAGCGGAGCGCGCGCCAGCCCGGGTCGCGCCACCACGCCGGATCGGGCGCGCAGGTCGAGCCGGCGGCGCAGCAGGTGCCGAGCGGCGGGGTGGGGCCGACGTTCACGTCGGGCAGCTTGCCGGTGGCGGCGACCTGGGCGGTCACCTCGGCGACCAGGTAGCGGAGGAGCACCGGGGCCTCGCCGGCGTCGCGGCGGGCGGCGCACCGTCGCTGCGCCGCCGGACAGGTGGCGAGCGCGCACAGGGCGAGGAGCGCCAGCACCCACCGCACCCGCTGCCACAGCGCGCGCCCCTGCATCACAGCTCCGCGAGGTGGCGGGCGAGCAGGCGCGCGACCTCGCCCGGCGCCTCGAGCTGGGGGACGTGGCCGACGCCGGCGAGCAGCTCGAGGCGCGATCGCGGCAGGCGCGCGTGCACGGTGCGCGCGGTGTCGGGGTGGATGATGCGGTCCTCGAGGCCGTGGACGATGAGCGTGGGCTGGGTGACGGCCTCGAGGTCCGCGGGCAGGCCACCGCCGGGGCCGGTCTCGACCAGGCCGCGGAACAGCTCCTCGAGCGCGCCGCGGGCGGCGGCGCGCCGGGCGGCGACGTAGCGCTGGAGCGCGCGCGGCACCCGCGGCGGGCGCGCGGTCATCATGCGCACGAAGCGGTCGGCGTCGTCGCCGCCGGCGCCGGCGCCGGGGCCGGGGATGAGCAGGTTCTCGCCGCGGGCCAGGGCGCGGGTCAGCTCGCTGTCGGCCAGCTCGGGCGCGACCGAGGCCACCAGGGTCAGGGACGCCACCCGCGCCGGGTGGTGGCGCGCCAGCCACAGCGCGACCCCGCCGCCCATCGAGTTGCCGCACAGGTGGGCGCGGGCGATGCCGCGGGCGTCGAGCAGCGCCAGCACCGCGGCCCCCATGGCGGCGGGCGTCACCTGGGCGCGGCCGATCGTCGACGAGCGGCCGTGGCCGGGCAGGTCGACGAGCAGGAGCGGCCGCCGCCGCACCCGCGGCGCCAGCAGGAGCCAGGTCTCCTTGTCGCCGCCGAAGCCGTGGAGCATCACCACCGGCGTGCCCTCGCGCCGGCGCTCGTAGGTCGCGAGCTCGAGGGCGCCGGCGCGGTGCCGCCCCGCCTCCAGCCGGGCGGCGGCCTGCAGCGCGCGCTGGAGGCCGTGGAGCTGGAGCCGGCCGAGCACGAGCTCGGCGCGGCGGCGCAGGTCGACGCCGGTCACGGGCGGGCCCCGGGCACGTCGCCGGGCAGGGCGGGGCGCGGCGCCGGCGCCGGCGTCGGCGTGAGGGCGCGGACGAAGGCCAGGACCGCGGCGCGCTCGGCCTCGGACAGCGGCACCACGGGCAGCGCGGGATCGATCACGCTGGGATCGGCGCCCTGGCCGCGGCCCCCGGCGAGGTGCCAGTCGACCGCCTGCTCGAGGGTGGCGGCGCTGCCGTCGTGGAACAGCGGCCGCCGGGCCGCGGCGCCGCGCAGGGGCGGGGTCTTGAAGGCGCCGGCCTGGGTCGGATCGACGCGGCCGCGGCCCTCGTCGGGCGAGGCGATGAGGCCGAGGCGGTGGTAGCCGAGGTCGGTGTACAGCGGCGGGGCGTGGCAGGTCGCGCACTGCGCCTTGCCGTTGACCAGCTTGTAGCCCTCGACGACGTCGGGTCCGACCGCGGCGGCGTCGCCGGCCTCGTGGCGGTCCCACGGCGAGCCGCCGCTGTAGCGCGTGCTGACGTAGGCCCACAGCGCGGCGGTGGCGGTGGCCAGGCGATCGCGGCCGGCGGCGGCGCGGTCGAAGTGGGCGCGGTAGGTGGCGCTGCCGAGCAGGCGGCCGAGGCCGACCTCGAGGTGCTGGCCGAGCTGGCCGGCGGCGTGGCTGTCGAGGAAGGCGTCGCGGTCGGCGCTGCGCCCGTCCCATCCCAGCTCGCGGTGCCAGGCCAGGTTGACCAGGGTCGGGGTGCGGCGCAGGTTGGGCTTGCCGGCGGCGGTCTGCGAGCGCGGCTCGACGCCGGCCAGGTCGTTGGCGGGGTCGTGGCAGCTCACGCAGGCGGTGGTGCCGTCGGCGGCCAGCCGCGGATCGAAGAACAGGAGCTCGCCCAGCGCGAGCTCCTCGGCGGTCGGCACGTGATCGGCGGGCACCGGCGGCAGCCCGGGCGGCGGGGTCGGGACCGGCGCCGCCGGCGGCAGGGTCAGCGCGCCGGCGGGGCCGCCGGGCGAGGCGTCCGGGAGCCGGACAGGCGCGCCGCCGTCGCCGGGGGCCGGGGGCGGCGGCGGGGGCGGGCCGCCGCCCGGCTTGCACGCCGGCGCGGCGGCGGCGG
>CAADGB010000444.1 GCA_900696455.1 uncultured delta proteobacterium | reverse complement strand
CGGCCAGCGCCGCGCCCGCGCGGGGCGCCGCGCCGGGCGCGCCGGGCGCCGCCGCGTCGCCCCAGGCGCCGCCGCTGGCGATGCACGCCTGCGCCGCCTCGGCCAGGCTGGCGACGTCGGGGAAGCGGTGGTCCTTGTTCTTCTCGAGGGTCTTGAGGACGATGCGGTCGACGCCGGGCGGGATGTCGCCGCCGGGGTTGGCCTGCGACGGCGGCCGCGGGGTCTGCTTGAGCTGGGCGGTGATGAGCGCCGCCGGGCCCCGGGCGTCGGGGAAGGGCAGGCGGCCGGTCAGGAGCTCGTAGGCGAGCACGCCCAGGGCGTAGACGTCGCTGCGGCCGTCGAGCTGCTTGCCCATGAGCTGCTCGGGCGACATGTACTCGAGCGTGCCCAGGGTCTGGCCGGTGGCGGTGAGCTGGGGCGCGCCGGGGTCGACGGTGTTCTCGCCGCGCATCACCTTGGCGATGCCGAAGTCGAGGATCTTCACGAACTCGGGATCGCCGCCGCGGTGCTCGAGGTAGATGTTCTCGGGCTTGAGATCGCGGTGGACGATGCCCTGCTGGTGGGCCTCGCCCAGCGCGCTGCACATCTGGGCGACGATCTTGAGCACGCGCCGCCAGTCGATGGGCGCCTCGGAGTGGAAGACCTGGTGCAGGCTCTTGCCCTCGAGCAGCTCCATCGCGATGTAGAGCGTGCCGTCGGGGGTCTGGTCGAAGTCGTAGGTGGTGATGGTGTGCGGGTCGCGCAGGTTGCACAGCACCAGGCCCTCGCGGCGGAAGCGGGCCACCAGGTTCTCGTCCCGGGTCATCTCCGGGTGCAGCAGCTTGAGCGCGACCTTGCGGCCGGTGCCGGTCTGCACGCCCTTGTAGACCGCGCCGAAGCCACCCTCGCCCAGCTTCGACTCGATCTTGAAGCGGTTGTTGAGGACCTGGCCGACGAACGGATCGACGTCCTTGCTCCGGCGGCCGACCGCGATCCCGGGCGGGCGCGGCGCCGGCCGCCCCCCCGGCGCGCCGGGAGGAGGCGTCGGGCCGGCCGCGGGCGGGCGCGCGGCCGCGGGGGCCGGCGCCGGGATCTGGTGCCCACACACGCCGCAGAACCGAGCGCCGGGCGGCAGCGGCGCCTGACACGAGGGGCAGTTCATCCAGGCTGGATTGTCGCTCAGATCGGGGGGCTAGGCTACGACCAGCCGCCACAACAGCAGCGCGCCGACCGCGACCATCGTCGCGCCCAGGCCGAGGAGCCACCAGCGGCGGCGCGACGAGCCGGTCGCCAGCTCGGGGGCGGGCAGGGCGGCGGCCGCCGCCGCGTCGCCGACGAACAGGCGGATCCGCGGGCCGCCGGCGCCGAACTCGACGACGACCGCGCTCTGGGTCGGCACCGCGGTCTCGGTGATGCGGTGGCCGTTGACGAACGTGCCGTTGGAGCTGCCGAGGTCGACCAGGACCCAGCCGTCGACCGACGGCCGCAGCTCGGCGTGGCGCGACGAGGCGTCGATGTCGCGGGTGGCGTCGAACGACACCTCGCAGTCGGGGTGGCGGCCGAAGCGCACCCGGCCGGCGGCCGGGAGCTCCTGGCGCTGCCCGCGCCGCGAGCCGGCGAGGTGATCGACGAGCACGGTCAGGGCCTCGGCCACGGCGGGAGCGTACCCCAAGCTCGGCGGGCGGCGGGCGCTCACACGTTGAACAGGAAGTGCATGATGTCGCCGTCCTGCACCACGTAGGTCTTGCCCTCCTGGCGCAGCTTGCCCGCGGCGCGCAGCGCGGCCTCGCTCCCGTACTGCTCGAGGTCGGCCAGGGTGTAGACGTTGGCGCGGATGAAGCCCTTCTCGAAGTCGCTGTGGATCACGCCCGCGGCCTCGGGGGCGAGCGCGCCCTGGCGGATCGTCCACGCCCGGATCTCCTTCTCGCCGGCGGTGAAGTACGACTGCAGGCCGAGCAGGCGGTAGCACTCGCGGGCCAGGCTGTGGAGGGCGGGCTCGGCCAGGCCGTACGAGGCCAGGAGCTCCTGCTTCTCGTCGTCGGACAGCCCGGCCAGCTCGGCCTCGATCTTGCCGCACAGGATCACGATGCCGGCGCCCTCGGCCGCGGCGCGCGCGCGCACCCGCTCGCTCCACGCGTTGCCAGCCGGCAGGTCCTCCTCGCCGACGTTGCAGCAGTAGAGCACCGGCTTGGTGGTCATGAGGCCCCAGCCGGCGACCTCCCGCCGCTCGTCGTCGGTGAGCGCCAGCGACCTCGCCGGCTTGCCGGCCTGGAGGTGGGCCAGCACGCGCTCGACCAGCGCCAGCTCGGCCTTGCCCTCCTTGGCGCCGGTCTTGGCCGCGCCCTGGGCCTTCTTGTGGCGCTTCTCCGCGGTGTCGGCGTCGGCCAGCACCAGCTCGAGCTCGATGATCTCGATGTCGCGATCGGGATCGACCGAGCCGGCGACGTGGACGACGTTCTCGTCCTGGAAGCAGCGGACCATCATGAGGATGGCGCTGGTCTCGCGGATGTTGGCGAGGAACTTGTTGCCGAGGCCCTCGCCCTGCGACGCGCCCTTGACCAGGCCGGCGATGTCGACGATCTCGACCACCGCCGGCAGCACCTTCTGGGTCGGGATGTGCTTCTGGATGCGCGCCAGGCGCGGATCGGGGACCGGCACGATGCCGACGTTGGGATCGATCGTGCAGAACGGGTAGTTGGCGGCCTCGGCCTTGCCGGCGGTGAGCGCGTTGAAGACCGTACTCTTGCCGACGTTGGGCAGGCCGACGATGCCGACGGAAAGCGCCATGCGGGCACGCATACCCAGGTTCGCCGCGCGGCGCAAGGCGGCGGACCGCCTGTGACGGCGCCGGCGGCGAGGCGGTGGCGCCTCGACCGTCGCCGCGCCCTGCGCGCAGATGTCAGGCCGCGGGGCGGGCGGCCGCGTGGCAAGCTGGCGCGGTGAGAGCCCTCGCCCGCGCCGCCGCCCTCGCCCTGGTCGCCAGCCTGGCCGGCAGCCTCGGCGGCTGCGGCGACGACGGCGGCGACGGCGGCGGCGGACCCGACGCCCGCGCCGCCGACATCCTCGACCAGCTCCGGGCCCTGCCCGAGGTCGCGCGGGTGACCGAGCAGCCGACCCAGCAGGCCGGCTACCGCTACTTCGAGCTGTGGTTCGATCAGCCGGTCGATCACGACCAGGCGGGCGGGGCGCGCTTCGAGCAGTACGCGACCCTCATCCACCGCGACGCCACCCGGCCCATGGTCCTGCTCCACACCGGCTACGGCAACTGGTACTACGACTACCCGGGCGAGCTGACCCGGCTGCTCGGCGCCAACCAGGTCGTGGTCGAGCACCGCTTCTTCCGCGGCTCGCGTCCCGTCGGCGCCGAGGCGTGGGCGCACCTGACGATCGCCCAGAGCGCCGCCGACCACCACCGCATCACGACCGCGCTCCGCCGCGTCTACGGCGCGCGCTGGCTCGAGACCGGCGCCAGCAAAGGCGGGATGACCTCGGTCTACCACCGCCGCTTCTACCCCGACGACGTCGACGGCACCGTCGCCTACGTCGCGCCGCTGTCCCGCGGCGCCCCCGACTACCGCTACGAGCCCCACGTCGAGCAGCTCGGCCCGCCGGCGTGCCGGCAGGCGCTGCGCGACCTCCAGGTCGAGCTCCTGACCGACCGCCGGGCGGCGCTCGAGGCCCGGGCCCGGAGCGAGGCGACCCAGCGCGGCTACACCTACGAGCGCATCGCCCTGCCGGTGGCGGTGGAGAGCGCGGTGGTGTCCCTGGAGTGGGCGTTCTGGCAGTACGTCGGCGCCGAGGCCTGCGACGACGTGCCGGCGGTGACCGCGACCGACAACCAGATCTGGACCTTCCTGCGCGCGGTGTCGCCGGTGGCGTCGTCGAGCGACGACGACGTCGCCGAGTTCGAGGCCTACTACTACCAGGCCGAGGTCGAGCTCGGGTACCCGGGCACGATGGACGAGCACCTCGCGGGCCTGACCCTCTACGGCGCCGACGACTTCGCCGGCGCCTACCCGGTCGGGGTGACCCGGCCGCCGTGGTCGGAGGCGGCGATGGCCGACGTCGACGCCTGGGTGCAGGGCGAGGGCGCGCGCCTCGTCTTCCTGTACGGCGAGTGGGATCCGTGGACCGGCGGCATGTTCGAGCTGGGCGCCGCCGCCGACGCGCTGCGCGTGGTCGCGCCCGAGGCGCCGCACGGCGCGCGCATCGCCGACCTCGCGCCCGCCGACCAGGCGGCGGTGCTGGCCCGGCTCGAGGCGTGGTCCGGCGTCACCCCCGACGCCGCGGTCGTGACCGCGCGCCGCGCCCCCGCCGACGACGAGCCGCGGCCGCCGCGCATGCCGCCGGCGCGCCTGCGCGCGTGGCAAGTGCTGGCACGCTGAGGACGCCGCCGCCGCCGGCGGCTCCCGCGACGCGCGGGGCCCCGGGGCGCGGTCGAGGGTGCGCGCGGCGTGATACAAACGGCGCCATGAGCACGCCCCGCACCGCCCTCGTGACCGGCTCCACCGACGGGATCGGCAAGGCGACGGCGCTGGCCCTGGCGCGCGCCGGCCTGCACGTGATCGTGCACGGGCGGAGCCGGCCCCGGGTCGACCGCGCGATCGCCGAGCTGTCCGCCGAGGTGCCCGGCGCCCAGCTCGACGGGGTCTCGTTCGACCTCGGCTCGCTGGCCTCGGTGCGCAAGGGCGCGGCCGAGGTGGCGGCGCGCGCGCCGGCGCTCCACGTGCTCGTCAACAACGCCGGGATCTTCGCCGCCGAGCGCGGCCTCACCGGCGACGGCATCGAGACCACGCTGGCGGTCAACCACGTCGGCCCCTACCTGCTCACCCACCTCCTGACGCCCCAGCTCGAGGCCGGCGCGCCGGCGCGCGTCATCATCCTGTCGTCGATCGCGCACACCCGCGGCCGCATCCACCTCGACGATCTGATGCTCGAGCGCGCCTACTCCGGCTACGCCGCCTACGCCCAGTCGAAGCTGGCCAACGTCATGCACGCCCTCGATCTGGCGGCGCGCCACGATCCGGCGCGGATCGCGGTCTACTGCCTGCACCCCGGGGTGATCTCGACCAAGCTCCTGCGCGAGGGCTTCGGCCCGGTGCGCGGCGCGTCGACCGCGCAGGGCGCGGCCATGGCCATCCAGCTCGCGACCGCCGAGCGGATCGACGAGCCGAGCGGCACCTACTGGTCGGAGGGCCAGGTCGCCCCGGTGTCGCCGGCGGCCCTCGACGCCTCGGTGCGCGACGCCCTGCGCGCCGCGACCGAGCGCCTGGCCGGGATCGGCGACGCCGCCGCGCCCGGGGCCGCCGCCGCCAGCGACGCCGCCCGCGGCGGGAGCTGAGGCGACCGACGTGTGCCGAGTCCCTCCGACGCGGGTCGGCGGCGTCCTCCCGGGGAGGCGACGCTGAGCGAGCCGTCCTACCGCGCGCGGCGCGAGACGGCGCTGGCCTTCCTGCAGGCCGGCGACGCCGAGGCCGCGCTGCGCGAGTTCCGCTGGGCCCTGTGGTACCCGCGGCGGCTCCCCGCCGACGAGCTGGCCGACGGCCTCGGCGTGCTGGCGCGGATCATGGCGGCGCTCGGTCAGCGCGAGCTGGCGGAGCGCGCCGCCCACGCCTCGGTCGATCCGCTCGATCCCGACGGGCTCTACGATCTCGGCTACCAGCTCCTCGACGAGGGGCTGCCGGCGATCGCGGCGACGGTGCTCGGGCGCTGCCTCGAGCTGGTGCCGGGCAGCGAGGAGGTCGTGACCGAGCTGGTGGTGGCGCTCGAGCGTCAGCTCGCCCACGGCGACGCCCGCCGGCTGCTCGACGCCCACCCGGCGCTGCTCGAGGCGAGCTTCCTGTGCCGGTACCTGCGCGCCTTCAACGCCGCGATGTCGGGCGACCTGGCGACCACGCGCGCCGACCTGCCGCGGCTCCTGCCGGTCGAGGCCACCCACGACGCCATGGTCGAGCGCATCGCCGCCATCGTCGCCCGCGCCGACCGCGCCGCGGGCTGCCGCCTCGACGCCACCGCCCTGCGCGGCTGGCACCACGTCCTCACCGGCGGCCTCCTCCTCCACCTGTCACCCCACGGCTTCGACGACGGCATGCACGGCCGCTACGCGTGGCTCCAGGACTCGTGGGCGCTGCTCCGCCACGGCCTCGTGCGCCTGCGCGCGGTGCTGGCGACGTGGGGCGTGGCGCTGCCCTGCGTCTCCGCCCCGCCGGGGCGCGATCACGAGGCGGTGGGCGAGGCCGCGGCGCACCTGCTCGGGCTGCCGCGCTCGCCGTGGCCGGCGATCGGGGTGCCCGCGCCCGGCCTGGTCGTCGCCTACGATCTGGCGTCGGTCGAGCGCCGCGATCTCGAGCGCCTGCTCGAGCGGCGCCCCGACCAGGTGCTGTACGCCCACGCCACCGGCTGGACCGAGGACGGCGCGATCGCCGCCGACGTCACCAACCTGCTGTGCCAGAGCCTGGTCGCGCCGTGGGAGCCGCAGCTCGTGATCGATCCCGAGCAGGGCGCGGCGCGCACCGGCGCGCCCGATCCGCGCCCGGCCGAGGAGCTGGGCGCGGCCATCGCCGAGGCCGGCGCGCTGTCGGCCGACGACGTGGCCCGCGACGACGAGCCCGGCCTCCTGGCCCTGGCCGGCGCCCTGGGACCGCCGGCGCCCGGGCGGCGCGAGCGGGCGTGGGCGGGCGGACCGGTGTCGTCGAACCGCTTCCAGTGAGCGGGGGCGCGGCCGAGGCGAGCTCCTCGGTGGCGAGCTGGCCTGGCCTGGCCCGGCCTGGCCTGGCCTGGCCTGGCCTGGCCTGGCTAGATCGGTGCCGCCAGCACGTGGGCGGCGATGGCCTCGGCGACCGCGGCCGGCTGGTGGCGCTGCATCATGTGCGCGGCGTCGGCGATGACCGCCCGCCGGACGTCGGGGAAGGCGGCGAGCCGGCGCGCGGTGTCGGCGTCGGCGAGGCGGAAGCGCGACTGCGCCGCCTCGACGTGGAGGACCGGCGCGGTCACCCGCTGCCAGAACGTGGCGGCGACGTCGACCCGGTACGGGTACGGGCCCTGGGTCAGCTGCAGCGGATCGTGCTTCCACACCACGCCGCCGGCGACCGGCCGGGTGCCGTGGGCGGCCAGGGCCTGGGCTCGCGCCGCGTCGAGCAGGTGATCGTGCTTGCGCAGCCGCGCCGCCGCGTCCTCGAGTGACGGCATCACCCGCGGCGTGGCGCGGGCGACGCGCCAGGCGTCGAGCCAGCGCGCCGCGCGGTCGGGCACCGGCGTGGTGGCCTCGGGCGGGCCGAGGCCCTCGAGCAGGACCAGCGCGCGCACCGCCTCGGGGCGGGTGCCGGCCCAGTAGGCGGCGACGCTGCCGCCCATCGAGTGACCGACGAGGCCGACCTTGCCGCGGCCCAGGCGGCGGACGACGTCGTCGAGATCGGCCAGGTAGTCGAAGAAGTGGTAGTAGCCGCCGGCGCCGATCCAGTCGCTGTCGCCGTGGCCGCGCAGATCGGGGGCGACGACGTGGAAGCGGTCGGCGAGGCGCGCCGGCACCTCGTCCCAGCCCCAGGCCAGGTCGAGGAAGCCGTGGACCAGCACGATCGTCGTCGCGTGCTCGGCGCCCCACTCGTGGACGTTGTAGGTGAGGCCGGTCGACAGGGCGAGCCGGCGGATACGGGGCAGGGCGTCGGGCACGGGCGGGAGGCTCGCGGGGCGGCTGGGGCGCTCGGGCGGTCGGGATCGTCAGGGCACGACGATGCGGCGGACCGTGCCGTCGATCGTCGTCACGTGCAGCTCGCCCAGCGCGTCGGCGCGGACCGCGGTGAGGCCGCCGAGGTTCTGGGTGGAGACCTGGCGGTTGTTCTGCGCGACGCCGCCGACGAGCTCGAAGGCCCACAGCCGGCCGGCGTAGTGGTCGCCGTAGAAGTAGGTCCCCTGCAGATCGGGGAAGCAGGTGCCGCGGTAGACCTGACCGCCCATCACCGAGCGCCAGCCCTGGTTCTGGTTGAACTCGACCACGGGATCGACCCGGCCGGCGGTCAGGCAGCCGCTCGCCGGCTCGAAGCAGTGGGCGCCCTCGCGGTCGTCCCAGCCCCAGTTGATGCCGGGCGCGTTGGCGGCGGCGTTGACCTCCTCCCACGCGCCCTGACCGACGTCGCCGATGTAGATGTCGCCGTTGGCGGCGTCGAACGAGATGCGGAACGGGTTGCGCAGGCCGAGGTGCCAGATCTCGGGTCGCGGATCGCCGGGGCCGTCGGGGCTCGCGGCGTGCGGGTTGTCGGCGGGGATGCCGTAGGCGCGCGCGCCGGTGCGGGTGTCGACGTCGATGCGCAGGAGCTTGCCGAACAGGGACGACAGGTCCTGGGCGCGATCCTGAGGATCGCCGCCGGAGCCGGCGTCGCCGATGGCGAGGTAGAGCATGCCGTCGGGGCCGAACTCGACGCTGCCGCCGTTGTGGTTGGTGTAGGGGTCGCTCCACCGCATCAGCTCGCGCCGGCTGCCGGGGTCGGCGGTGTCGGTGCCGAAGTTGGCCTTGTACTCGGCGATGACGTGATCGCCGCCGTTGCGCGCGGTGTGATGGACGTAGAACAGGTCGTTGTGGCGGAACTGGGGGTGGAAGGCGAGGCCGAGCAGGCCCTGCTCGCCGCAGCACTGGACCGCGACCTCGAGGAAGGGCTCGGCCAGGAGCTGGCCGTCCTTGATGACGCGGATCGCGCCGCCCTGCTCGATCACGAACAGGCGCGCGTCGCCGGGGGCGGCGGTGGCCAGGAGCGGGGCGTCGAGGCCGGTGGCCACGACCTCGAAGCCGATGGTGGTCCCGGACCGGGGCGTGCAGGTCGCGACCGCGGCGTCGGGCATGTCGCGGGCGTCGGGGCCGGGGTCGGCGTCGGGCCCGCCGTCGCCGCTGCCGCCGCCGCAGGCGACGGCGAGCACCAGCGGGCCGAGCGCGGGGAGGCGGACGCGCGGGGAGGGTCGCGACATCCGGCGACTATACGCCGGGCGGGCGCGGGCGCGCGGTCTTTCGCCGGGCGCGGTCGTCCCGCGCCCAGCGCCCGACCAGCCACATGATCAGGCCGGCCAGGCCCATGGGCAGGAGGAAGATCCAGGCCATGAAGCTGCGTTGATCCGAGACGCCGTAGGCGTAGAGCGACAGCACCATGCCCACGAGCATGACCACCGCGGCGGCGATGTACCCGATCAGCTCGACGCGGCGGCGCCGCAGGGCCGACTCGAGCATCTCGACCAGCTCGGCCGCCTTCTCCGGCGGCATGTTGCGCAGACCCTCCTCGAGGCGGGCGCGGAAGTCGGGGTCGTTGAGCCGATCGGCGAGGTCGACGGGCTTGCCGGGCTTGCCGGTGCTCGCGCTCGCGCCCGACGGCGACGCCGGGAGGGCCTCGGCGCGCGCCGTGGCCGCGCCCGGTGAAGGCGTGGACGTCGCGGGCGTGCGCGGGTCGGCGTCGGTGGCCTTGCCCATCGCGCGGACCATAGCAGCTTGCGCGGGCGGTGGCGGGGCGGCATGGTCGCGCCGTGCCCGCGATCAAGCTCCGCGACGACCTCGGCCGCGATCTCGCCTTCGTCCACCCGCCGCGGCGCATCGTCTCGCTGGTGCCGAGCGACACCTACACCCTGTTCGCCCTGGGCGTCGGCGAGCGGGTGGTCGGGCGCACCACCTGGTGCGAGCTGCCGGCCGCGGCCCAGGGCGTGGCCACCGTCGGCGGGGTCAAGGACGTCGACGTCGACGCGGTGCTGGCGCTGGCGCCCGACCTCGTGATCGCCAACCAGGAGGAGAACACCCGGGTCGCGCTCGAGCGGCTGGCCCAGCGCACGCGCGTGCTGGTCTCGCTGCCCCGCCGCGTCGCCGACGCCGTGGCCCACGTCGCGCGCCTGGCGCGGGCCCTGGGGGTCGCCGACGATCCGGCGGTCAAGGACCTCGTCCGCCGCGGCTACGAGCTGGTGCGGACGGCGCGGGTCGCCGGCGCCGACGCGCCGCGCGCGTTCGTGCCGATCTGGATGGACCCGCTCATGACCTTCAACGCCGACACCTTCGGCGCCGACGTGCTGGCGCTGGCCGGCGTCGGCAACGCCTTCGGCGATCGGCTGCGGCTGTACCCGCTGGCCGCCGACCTCGGCAAGGCCGCGCCCCGCGACGCGGCCGGCCGCGACGAGCGCTACCCGCGGATCACGACGGAGGAGGTGGTGCGGCGCGCGCCCGAGCTCGTGCTCCTGCCCGACGAGCCCCACGCCTTCTCGGCCGCCGATCGCGCCGCGCTGGCCGCGCTCGACACCCCGGCGGCCCGGGCCGGGCGCATCGTCGACGTCAGCGGCAAGGACCTGTTCTGGTACGGGGCGTGGACGATCGAGGCCCTGCCGCGGCTCACCGCCCAGCTCGCCAGCCTGGCCGCGCGGGGGTAGCCTGTGGGGTGAGGACGACGCGGCGCCCCGACCGGACGACGAGCTCGACGCCGGGGTCGCGCGCGCGCCGGCGCGGGGCCGGCCTGGCGCTCGCGCTCGCGCTCGCGGCGTGTGACGGCGGGTCGCGGCGCACCGGGGAGCCGGCGGCGCCGGTGGGCCCCGGCGGCGCCGGCGGCGCGGGCGG
>CAADGB010000443.1 GCA_900696455.1 uncultured delta proteobacterium | reverse complement strand
CCTACGACATGCAGCGCCAGCGGCTGAACACCCTGCATCGCTACCTGCGCCGCCTGTACCGAGGCGAGACCGAGGAGCGCGGGCGTCCCGACCTCAAGGTGAACAGCTACCACCTGCAGGCGCCCGTGTGCGTCGCCGGCGAGACGCGCCCCACGGAGGCCGCGCTGCTCGAGCGCATCGTCACCGCGAACCCCGACAAGACGACGCTCGCGCAGAACCCGACCGCGCGCGCCGCCTACAAGGAGCTGCGTTCGGTGGACCTGGTGCTGTTCGCGCCGCGCTACATCCAGTTCTGCCTCGGGCGCGACTTCGACGCCGACCTCGAGGTCGCGCGCGCCGTGGCCAAGGCGCTCCTCGATGGCCGCAAGGTGCCAGTGCGCATCGTCGAGAACCTCACGGCCATGCTGCTCGGCGTGCATCTCTTCGAGGAGTTCGCCAAGCACTGCGGCTGCGAGCTGGAGGAAGACCTCGGTGTTGAGGCCGCCGTGAACGCCATCCTCGAGGACGTGCTGGAGACGGACCACGGCGTGAAGAACGCCCTCGACCACTTCCTCGAGATGCTCGGCGTGATGGCCGTGCAGGGAGACCTCAAGCACAAGGTCCACTACGTGTTCGAGAACGGTCACCTCGCCGTCCACCTCGAGAGCGCCTACGACGCCTTTCGCGTGCACTGCAAGCGCATCGACTACGAGGGCGAGATGGTGGACCTGAAGTCCCTGCGCCGCCTCGTCAGCGAGAGCAAGAAGCAGGGCGGCTTCGTCACCTCCGAGAGCGAGCGCGTTACCTTCGACAGCGGGAGGCGCCGTGCGTTCCTCGTGGACCTCAGCAAGACCAAGGTCGTCACCGCCGACGACTTCCCGACGCCGGAGCCAGGTGGCAGCGGCGGCTTCCGCGAGAACTTCAAGGGCCGCTACGGGCGCGACGACTCATGACTTCAGCGCGTGCTCGTCAGGGAGCGGCACGCCGAGCGCACGGGCCTCGCCAAGCATCTTGATCGCCTTGGCGCGTGCCTGCGTCTTGTTGTGCGCGAGCTCGTCGCTGCCCGAGGTCTTCCGCTTGCTCTTGGCGGGCTTCTCCTCGCGCGGCTCACTCTGTTTGTCGCCGAGGAGCCGGAGGTTCGCGAGGCTTGGGTCGAAGTGGACGTGGCGCGGGGTGAGCGGCAGGCGCAGCATCCCTGGGCGGTCCGTCGATGACTGGAGAAGCGCCTTGCGCTCGGCGGCGGTCATGTTGGCGTACCCGTCGGGCTGGTCCGCGACGAGCGCGTTGCGCAGCTCGACGAGATCCACCTCGCGCTCGTCGAGTTGGAGGTGCGGGGCCTTCTTCAGCCAGCCGCCTTCCTCGACGTCGGGCGCTGCCGCCCGCGCCGCCGCGAGTCGGAGGAGCCGCGCGAACTTCGCATCGCTGACGCGGAAGGCGGCGAGCAGCTCGCCGTTGAGGCGGACCACGTGGCGCTCCGGCTCGGAGGCGAACACCAGCTCGACGTCCTCGAAGATCGCCTCCTTGGCCTTCGCGCGGGCCGCCCACGACTCGGGCCAGAGCAGCTTCAGCGCGCGGTGCAGCCGTAGCCCCGGCGCGTCGAGCCCGAGTTCAACGTGGCCATCGCCCACAAGCCGCGCCTCCCTCGTTCCTGCGACGACCACCGCGACCGCGTCGGCGCCCGACGCGCGCCGCAGCTCGAGGATCGCCCCGCGCTGCCCGCTCCCCTCGCTGGTGGCGAGCACCACCAGGGTGTGCCCCACGCGACGCTCAAGGACTCCGAGGGGCAGCAGCCCTTCGAGCCCGGCGACGCTGGTGCCTGCGAGCGCCTCCTCGGCGCACACGCGCGCCACGACGGGCCCAAGGGCCGCCGCGCGATCGAGGGCGAGCACGGCGAGCTCGGTCTTCGTCAGCGGGATGGGCTCGCACTCGGCGGGAACGTTTCCGCAGACCGCGACAAACCCTCCGTCGCGCTCGTGGACCTGGCGCGGGCAGGCGTCGCCGCCGCCGTTGGGACACGGGAACACCCCGGCGCGCTCGCCGGTGGGCTTCAGGTGGGGCTCGAGCAGCGCGAGGTCCTGGCCGAAGCGCTCCTGCCACTCAGTGAGGATCGCGCGGTTCCAGGGCACCGCCTCAAGCGACCGCTGCAGCCGGAGCAAGGTCTGCATCCTGCGCCTCCGGTGCCGACTTCACGAAGCCGCGGGCCGTGAGCCATGCCTCGACGACGCTCGCGTCGGAGTCGCGGGTGTAGCTCGCGATGTTCTGGGGACGGATGGTCACGGTGCGCGGCGTCTTCGCGTCCGTGAACTTCACGAGGAAGCTCGCCTTCACGAGGCGTCCCTTGGGCAGCTCCTTCTTGCGGCCCTTGAGCGCCTCGAAGAGGTCCTTCGCGCGACGGATCTCGATCTCGCCCTGGGGCCCGCCCCAGAGGATCTGCACCTCCTTCAGCGTGATGGTGTCGATGCCCTCGACGTCGCTGCAGATGAGCGCGTCGGCACCGTCGTCCTGCAAGGGCGCGAGCGTGTACTTGGCGGTGTTCGGGAAGCGCTTCGGATCACCGAAGAGCAGCTCGCCGAACAGCTCGCGGTAGAGCGCGACGAGCTTCTTGTTGCCCTCGGCGTTCACCGACAGCTCGCCGAGCCCCTGGTCGTACTTGAGCACGTCGTACTTCTCGGGCCGGTAGTAGACCGAGGTCATCCCCGTCTTCTCGATGGAGCCCTCGCGCTTGAAGGGATCGCCGCGACGCACGAGGAACCAAACGCCGTCAGGACGCGGGAACACGAACAGCTTGCAGGTCCGCCCTCGCTTCATCGCCTCGAGTCGAATGCCGAGCGCGTCCTCGCAGGCCCGCAGCTTCTTGGCTCCGGGCGCCCGGTACTTCGTGTCGACGCCGTCCGGCGACTGGAAGTACTCGAACGTCCGGCGACGCTGCAGGAGGAAATGCTCGGCATGCTTCTGCTCGAGCAGGGCGGGCGCGCGCAGCCGCACCTGCACCGCGACGTCGGCGGGCGTCGGCTCGTCGCCGACGTCGAGCTTCACGCCCGCGGCGGCAGCCGCCTCCAGGAGACCGTCCATCGCGTCGGCCGTGGCCATCTCGTCGACGTAGTAGAGGTCGTCGATCAGCTCGCTCGGCGTCTGCTCGTCGGGCGTCATCAGCACGGCAGCGATGGCCTCGTAGTCGGGGCCGTGCCCGTTGAACGAGCCGAAGTCGACGCCACGCGTCGCGAAGTAGGCGGCGTGCTTGTCGAGCAGGTCCATCAGGTACTTGGCCTGCACGGCTTGCAGCGACTCGGCGCTGGAGAAGTGTCGGAGCGTGAACGTGGCCATGGCTCAGCCCTCCTCGTGAGCGAAGAGGACGCCGCGAAGCGACGTCGGGTTGGGGGCGGTGGCGGTGAGCTGCATGGGCGACGTCTCCTGTGAACTGTGAACTAAACCGTGGACGCTCCGAGCACGGCAAAGCCGTGCGGCTACAGCAGGCTCCTCTGCGGGTTCGAGGCGTCCTGGACGAGGTTCAGGTCCAGGAGGCGGTAACGCATCGCCTCGTTCGACACGTTCGTGAAGTTGCCCTTCGTCATGACCTCGGTGGCGAGGTCGCGGAGCTTCTCGTCGAGCACGCGAGCTTTCCGCTTCGCCTCGACGTCTTCCCAGGTCGGCAGCGTGTCTCCGCAGAGCGCCCGCACGGTGGCGCGCACGTCGGCCGCAGGCATGAGGAGCGCGGCGGCGAACCGGTCCGCCTGCCACTCGGCGGGCGCCTTCTTCTGGCTGGAGCGGCAGAAGATGGTGGGCTGCTTGGGCACGTCGTCCTTGCCGAACAGCGTGGCGGTGACCTGCTCCATCTCGATGAGCGGGCGGTGCAGGTACCAGTGTCCGCCCTCGTGGGCGAGCGTGAAGGCGAGACGCCCCTCCTTGCCCTCGATCATCAGGGACTCGTCGATGAAGACGCGCTGGTCCTTGATGAACGTCGCGCCGAGCACATCGGGCACGCCGATGAAGTCGGGCAGGTCGATGTAGACGAGGTCGAGCTCGAAGTACCCCTCGAGGATGTTCTCGACGTCGATGGGCGCGCGCACGGGCTTGCCCTTGTCCTTGGCATACTTGTGCAGCAGCTCGTTGGCCGCACGCTCGACCTGCTTCTCGTGCAGGAAGGGGACCTTCAGCTCTGGAATCATTTGCCCCCCTTCTTCTTGCTCTCGAGCCACTCCAGGAACTCCGCGCCCGTCACGTTCTGCTCGCGGGCGCGCCGCAACATCACGGGCATGTCCGGGTCCGCCTTGATCAGCTTCTCGACGTCCTCTGGCACGCGGCCGGCGAGCTG
>CAADGB010000442.1 GCA_900696455.1 uncultured delta proteobacterium | reverse complement strand
TAGTGGTCGTAGGAGCGATTCTCCATCATCACGACCACGACGTGGTGGATGCCGGGGGGCAGCCGGGTGCCGGCGTCGTCGCCGCAGCCGGGGAGGACGCGGGCGGCGCCGGCGGCGCCGGCCAGGGCGCCCATGGTCTTGAGTGCGTCGCGACGCTTCATGCCCGCTACCATACCGGGGGCGGCGCCGGCTGCGTATCGCGATCTCGCCGGGGCCGGCGTCGGCGTCGGCGCCGTCGCGCCGTCGTCACAGGAGCGTGACGATCCAGGCCGCGCCCAGCCACATCCCGAGCGCGGTGCCGAGCCCCGACAGGATCGCGACCAGGAGGATGCGCGAGACCGGGTTGCGGAAGAAGCCGCGCAGGGTCGTGACGTCGTCGGGCAGGCGCTCGCAGTCGACGACGGTCGGCTTGCGCCGCCAGGCCTCGACCACGCCCACGACCATGCCGGTGCCGAGCAAGGGGTGGACCGCGGCGATGGGCGCGACGACGATCGCGGTGAGCACGCTCAGCAGCTTGCCGCCGCCCAGGAGCGTGAGCGCGCCGGCGCCGATCGAGGTCGGCAGGATCCACGCCGCCAGCACGTCCTCGGCGCTGACGTTGTCGGAGTGGAACGCGCCCCACACCAGGCCGGCGACGAGCAGGAGCGGCACCGCCCACTTGATCACGGTCCACAGGAGCGACGGCGGCGGCACCCGGGCCAGGGCCTCGCGGTCGACCGGGGTGCCGAAGCGCTGCGTCATGCCCGGGACGTGGGCGGCGCCGACCACCGCGACGACGTGGCGGGCGCCGCCGGCGGCCTGCTCCATGCCGCTCACCAGGAAGGCGTCGCGCTCGTCGATGAGCGGGGTCTTGACCTCGGGCAGGGCGCGGGCCAGCTCGTCGAGCATCTCCGACAGCGCCTTGCCCTCCTTGAGCTCCTCGATGGTCTCCTCGGTCAGCTCGCGCTTGCCGGCGCCGGGCTTGTCGTCGTCGCCGAAGCCGACCATGAGCGACGACAGGAGCATCGAGCGCTTCCACAGGCCGAGGTTCGACCAGGTGCGCTTGAGCGTGGTGTGGATGTCGCGGTCGATGAGCTCGACCCGGGCGCCCACCCGCTTCGCGGTCTCGACCGCGGCCAGGAGCTCGGCGCCCGGCTTGACGCCCAGGGCCTGGCCCATCTTGCGCTGGTAGCTCGACAGCGCGAGGTGGGCGAGCAGGTAGAGGGTCTTGCCCTCGCGCACCACCTTGAACACGTCGAGGCCGCGGAACGAGTTCTCCTGGGTCAGCGCGTCGTGGCGGCCCTGGCACAGCTCGACGCACACCACCTCGGGGCGGAGCTCCTCGATCGTGCGCGTGACCTCCTCGACCGAGCGGCGCGAGACGTGGGCGGTGCCCACCACGTGGAACGTGGTGCCATCTTTCTCCAGCCGGGTCACCGACGACGACGCGGTCATCCGCGGGGTTCTAGCACGGCGGGGGAGGAGGCCGACCGGAAGTGGGCGCCGGCCGGCGGCGGGCGGGCGCGGGGCGCGGGGCGCCGGGCGGGCGACGGGGTGGCCGGGCGCCCGGCCGGCCGTCGGCCGGTCAGTAGATCGACAGGCCGAACGTGGCGTCGCGCGCGAGCTCGCCGTAGGCGCGGGTGACCCCGAAGCGGCCGGTGATGGCCAGCCGGGTGGTCAGCTCGAGCTGGAGCTTGGCGCCGGCGCCGGTGAAGGCCGCCGAGTCGGTGCCGTCGCGATCGTGGCGCCAGCCCAGCGACAGGTTGCCGTAGCCGCCGCCGTGCAGCTTGCCGGCGGACAGCGGCAGGAGATCGACCTCGACGCCCAGGCGCAGGTCGAGGATGGTGTCGCCCTGGGAGTCGTCGCGCCAGGCCGGCGTCCACACCAGCTGCACGCCGACCTCGTGGGCCGGGTAGTAGCCGAGCTGGACATGGAACTGCGGGCCGAGGCCGCGGCCGTCCCAGCCGTCGATCTCGCCGGCGCCGCCCAGCACGCTGTAGCTCCAGCCCTCGCGATCGAGCGGCGCGCGGCCGAGCGGCTGCCACGGCCCCTCGCGATCGCGGACGACGGCGCGGCTGGCGGCGTACGCGGTCTGCGGGTCGAGCTGGGCCAGCGGCACCACGCCGTAGCCCCACGGCCCCCACAGGTGGACCGGGTGCATGGGGTGGAGGCGGACCCAGCCGTCGTAGCGCTGGCCCTCGGTGGCGGCGAGCGCGATCCCGGCGCCGACGGCGAGCGCGACCAGGAGGACGACCGCGCCCTTGCCGTCGTCGCCGCTGCCGCCGCCCTTGCCGCCGAGGCGGCCGCCGCGACCGCCGCGGTGGGGATGGTGGCCGCCATCGACGACGATGACGGTGCGGGGCACGAACACCACCTGGGTCTCGCCGGTGACGGTGGGCTGGGCCGGCGGGCTGTTACCCTCGAACTCCTGGATCACGCGCACGCGCTCCGCGCGCTGCTCGGGCGGGGTGGCCGCGAGGCGGGCGAGCTCGGCGGGCGGGATGCGGGAGGTGTTGGTCAGGCAGCCGCCGAGCAGGGCGGCTGCGGCGACGACGGCGGTGACGCGCATGGGGGATCCTGACGCGAGCGGACGGGCCGCTCCAGTGTACCCCGGGCCGGCGGCCGGCGCCCCGGCGACGGTGCGGGACGCCGGGCCGGGCCGGGCGAGGCGTGCGCCGGCGCACGTCGCGCTATCATGCGCGGCTCGATGCGACCGGTGGGGCTCGACGAGCTGGGGCGCGACGCCGCCGCCTTCGACGACGCCGTGCTGGCCACGCCCGGGATCGATCACTTCTGCTCGGCGTCGGCGTGGGTGCTGGCCGCCCACGCCGCGCTCATGGGCCCGCGCACGCCGTGGATCCTGCGCGGCGACGACGGCTGGATCGCGACCGCGCGCGCGGCGCGCGGCGACGGCCGCTTCGTCGAGCCACTCGAGCTGTCGTGGGGGCTGGCGTGCCCGCTGGCGGGGCCGGACCCGGCGGCGCTGGCCGAGGCCTTCATCGCCGCGGCGGCGGCGCGCGACGACTGGGACGGCCTGCTGGTGGCCGGCCTGCCGCCGGGCGGCGCGCTCGAGCGGGCGCTCCTGCGCGCGCTGCCCGGGCGGTGGCGGCGCGGCCACGGCGTCGAGACCGGGCGCTGCGTGGCGAGCCTCGACGGCGGGCTCGACGGCTTCCTCGACCGCCGCAGCCGCAACTTCCGCAAGGCGCTGCGCGCCGCCGAGCGCGACGTCGCCGCCGCCGGGGTCGGGTTCGAGGAGGTCGTGGCCCGGGACGCGGCGGCCGCCGACGCGGCGATGGCGCGCGTCGTCGACGTCGAGCGCCGGAGCTGGAAGGGCCAGGCCGGGGTCGGCGTCGATCAGGGGCCCATGGGCGACTTCTACGCGCACATGGCGCGGCGGCTGGCGGCGAGCGGGCGCCTGCGGCTGGTGATGGCGCGCCAGGGCGACCGCGACGTCGGCTTCATCCTCGGCGGGGTGCTCGGCGACACCTACCGCGGGCTCCAGTTCTCGCACGACGCGCGGCTGCGGCACCTGTCGCTCGGCAACGTGCTGCAGCGGCAGCAGGTCGAGCGCCTGGTGGCCGAGGGGATCCGCCGCTACGACCTGGGGACCACCATGGAGTACAAGGAGCGGTGGGCCGATGGCCCGGTCGTGACCCGCCTGCTGGTCGTGCTCCGGTAGCCGGCGGGCGGGTGGAGGGGGAGCGGGGCGGCCGACGGGCGGGGTGGCGCGGAGCGGGCTCGGCGGCGGAGCAGGCGGCGCCGCGCGTCTTTTTCGGCCGGCTCGTAAGCAACCCAGACCGCCGGCGTTGGTCATGCGTGATGAGACCCATGCGCGGCAGGAGGCACCTCGGGCTGGCGGGCGTCGCGTGCCTCACGTGGCTGGTCGCCGCCGGGAGCGCGGCGGGCAAGCCGATGCCGCCCGATGACGACCCCCTGGAGCGGCCGATCGTCATCGCCGGCGATCCGCAGCCGCCGCAGCCGCCGCCACCGCGACCGCCGAAGCGGACGCCGCGGACGGCCACCATCGCCCTGGCGGTGGCGCAGCAGGGCTTCGCGACCGAGGGCGCGCGGACGCTCGAGCGTTTCGGGCCCGGCGGCGGCCTCGGCATCGTCCACGTCCTCCACAAGGAGGGGCCCGGGTTCGAGGCGCTGGCGACGAGCGTCGGCGGCGCGCGCGGGCGCTCGAGCGCGCTGGCGGTGCGCCTGCTGGTGAGCGCGCCGCTCCGGCGGTCGGATCTGGCGCGGCCCTTCCTCGCGGTGGGGCCGGCGTTCGCGGTGGCGCGGCTCGACGCCGGGGCCGGCGCCGGCGCCGGCAAGGAGGCCGCCGCCGGGCTGGGCCTCGGCCCCTCGGGCGCGGTCGGGCTGCACGGCTTCCTCTCCGAGCGGATCTACTGGCGAGCGAGCGCCGGCTTCGTCGGCGCCGGCGTCGGCACCTTCTCCACCGATCTCGGCCTCGGCTGGGTGATCGGCGACAGGCGATGACCATGGACCAGCGCGCGCGAATCGATCCGGCACGACCGGCCCGTGGGGCCCGCACCGCCGCCGTCGTCGGCCTCGCCGGCCTCGCCGTGAGCGCGGGTGGGGTGGGGAGCGCGCGCGCCGACGACGGGCTGGCGCTCCTGGCCACCGGCGGCTGGATGGTGCCGCGGGGCGACGTCGGCGAGTCGTACGGCGGCGGCGCCGAGGCCCGCATGATCGACGACGTCCTCACGGTCGGCTTCGGCGCCAGCGCGCTGGTGGGGCGCACGCCGGCGGCGCGCCGGCGCGACGTGATGGACGTGTACCTCAACGTCGGCGTCCGCCTGTGCGAGCGCTGCCGCGCGCTCGCGCCCTACACCGCGCTCGGCCTCGACGTCCTCCACGTCACCACCAGCGATCCGGCGCGCAGCGTCCGCGGCTCGACCCTGGGCCTGTCGGGGCACGTCGGGCTGATGGGCCGCCTGGGCGGCGACGGCGAC
>CAADGB010000441.1 GCA_900696455.1 uncultured delta proteobacterium | reverse complement strand
GGTGGTACAGTCGGGGGACGTGAGCGAGCTCGAGACCGCCACCTGGTCCACCCCGCACCACGGCCGCGCGCCCTCGCTCAACGTGCGCCGGTGCCGGCTCGAGGTCGTGGCCGGCCCCAGCGCCGGGGCGGTGGTCGAGCTGGCCCAGCCCTCGATCGTCATCGGCCGCCCCGGCGGGCGCGCCGATCTCGCCGTCGACGATCCCAAGGTCTCGGGGCTGCACTGCGAGCTGCGGCTGGAGACCGGCGGCTACCGCCTGCGCGATCTGTCGTCGACCAACGGCACCTACGTGCGCGGCGTGCGGGTGGTCGAGGCCTGGCTGTCGCCGGGCGCCACGATCGCGGTCGGCAAGAGCGCGATCGTCTTCACGCCCCTGGCCGACGCCGTGGCGCTGCCGCTGTGGCACGAGGCCGGCCTGGCCGGCCTGGTCGGGCAGAGCGCGCCCATGCGCCACCTGTTCGAGCTCGTCGAGCGCTTCGCCCGCAGCGACGCCACCGTCCTCATCCACGGCGAGACCGGCACCGGCAAGGAGCTGGTGGCCGACGCCCTCCACCAGCGCTCGCCGCGGGCCGGCGGCCCGTTCCAGGTCCTCGACTGCTCGGCCCTGCCCGAGCAGCTCGTCGAGGACGCGCTGTTCGGCCACGAGCCGGGCGCGTTCACCGGCGCCGCCCGCGCCGCCCTCGGCGTGTTCGAGGCCGCCCACGGCGGCACCCTGTTCCTCGACGAGATCGGCGAGCTGCCGCTGGAGATGCAGGCCAAGCTCCTGCGCGCGGTCGAGAGCCGGCGGATCCGCCGCATCGGCTCGACCCGCCAGATCGCGTGCGACGTCCGCATCGTCGCCGCCACCAACCGCGACCTCGCGGTCGAGGTCAACCGCGGCACCTTCCGCGCCGACCTCTACTACCGGCTGGCGGTGGCCCGCCTGCAGGTGCCGCCGCTGCGCGAGCGCATGGACGACATCCCGCTCCTGGTCGAGCACTTCCTGCACCAGCTCGACGGCGCGGGCGTGGCGCCCCTGCCCGCCGACTTCCTCGAGCGCGCCCAGGCCCACGCCTGGCCCGGCAACGTGCGCGAGCTGCGCAACGCGGTCGAGCGCGCCGCGCTCCTGCCGCACCACCCGACCGTGCTGGCCGCCGAGGCCGCGACCCGGCCGGCCGGCGCCGGCGCCGGCGCGCCGCCGATCGACGTCACGGTCCCGTTCAAGGTCGCCAAGCAGCGCGTGATCGACGAGTTCGATCGCCGCTACCTCGAGGCGTTGCTCGCCGCCAACGACGGCAACATCTCGGCGGCGGCCCGCGCCGCTGGCATCGACCGCATGAGCATCTACAAGATGATCAAGCGGCTCGGCCTCGACGACCGCACCGAGCGTGGCCCGGGCGACGACGACGAGGCGTAGCCGGCGGCGAGCTCCGGCGTCGGGACCGGGCGCGCCCGGGTCACGGCGGGGCCGCGTCGTCCATCATCACGATCGTCGCGCCGTTGCCGCCGGCGAGCACCCGGCGGGTGGCCTTGCCCGGCGCCGTGACCTCGATCAGCGCCGGCCGGTCGCCGAGCACGGTGAAGGTGCCGCTGGCGCCGGTGGCGGCGCCGCCGGTGGCGGCGAACCCGGCGCCCGACGGCGTCGTGTACTGGATCGAGGTGCCGGCGGTGGCGGTGGTGATCGTGGCGCCGGCGACGGGCCGGCGGTCGCGGTCGAGCACGACCCCGAAGACGACGCTCAGGTTCTCGAGCATCTGCTCGATGGACAGGCTGGCGTCGCGGACCTGGACGTAGGGCAGGTAGTGGAACTCGGCCTCGGCGCCGCACGCGCCGCGCCCGGCGGGGGTCAGGCAGCCGTCGACCAGGCTCTGGCCGTCGAAGGTGTAGAGGCCGATGCACGATCCGTTGCGGGCGGTCGAGAAGGTGTAGGGCAGCTCGATCATGCCGTCCGACGGGGTCTGGCTGGGCGGCGCCCAGAAGTAGAACCACCACTGGTAGCCCGAGTAGCCGTTGTAGAGCATCGTCGGGAAGAGCTGGCCGGGCTGGGTCTGCAGGCCCTCGATCACGGCGCAGGTGCCGTCGGCGGCCAGGGACTGGAAGTCGATCACGCGCACCGGCGTGGGCTGGTCGACGCGATCGGCGCACGACAGGACGCCGCGCATGGGCAGCTCGAGCTCGCCGTCGATCTGGTCGCTCGAGGCCACGAAGATCGTCGGGCCGACGGCCCGCCGCTCGACGCAGCCCTGGGCCGCCGCCACGCCGCGGACCTGGACGCCGATGACGTCCCACGGCGGCAGGGCGACGTCGAACAGCCCGCTCAGGCCGTGGTCGCGCAGCGAGCGCACGGTGCCGGGCGTGACCTCGACGCAGTGGTAGGTCTCCTCCTCGGCCAGACGGCCGGTGAGGGTGAGCTCGACGGCGGTGACGCACGAGGTGTCGACCTCGTCGCCCACCGGGACCAGCCGCATCTCGATCGCCGGGTCGCAGGCGGCGGTCAGGGCGGCGGCGGCGGCGGCGGCCAGCGCGGCGACGGCGGTGGCGAGCCGGCCCGGCACCGCTAGAACCCCCGGATCGAGGTGGGCTCGCGCTGCGACAGCTCCCAGGCGGCGTAGCCGCCGCCGGCGACGGCGGCGACCCCGACCCAGACGTACCAGCGCTCGTACCAGGCGCGGTCGCCGCCGCGACCGCGGTCGCCGCCGAGGGCGCGATCGACGCCGAGGAGCTCGGCCAGGACCGCGGTGCGCGACGCCTCGCGCAGCGACATCGGCGCGCTCACGGTGCGGGCGTCGAGGTCGAAGACCCGCACCGTCAGCTCGTCGTCGCCCTCGATCACCAGCAGCTTGCGGGCGCCGGTGAGGCGGGCGAGGGGCCGCGCCTTCTTGAGCCGGGCCTGATCGGAGCGGGCGGCGAGCACGGCGTCGCGGGCGCGCCGCGCCCGCTCGAGCTCGCTCTCGGGAGCCAGCTCGACCTCGAGCTCGACGGTGCGGCCGGCGCCGATCCGCACCAGCTTGGCGAACGGGCTCCGCCGCGGCGCCGTGACCACCACCAGGTGGTAGCCGGCGGCCAGCGCGATCGGGCCGCCGAGGCGGGTGGGCGGGCCGCCGTCGATGGCGATCCGGGTCGCGTCCTCGTCGAGGTCGACCAGGGCGAGGGCGAGGCGGCCGTCGGCGCGGGCGGCGGTGCGCGCGCGCTCGATCACGCGGCGCACCCGCGGCGGCGTGGTCGCGCGGTCGAGGGGCCGATCGGGAGCCAGGCGGTGCGAGGCCGCGAACCAGGTCTCGGCGGCGGTGGCGTCGTCGAGCTCGTCGGCGATGAGGCCGCGCCAGTGCAGCAGCTCGGCGAGGGGCGGGGCCAGGCGCTCGGGATCGGCGGTGGTGAGCAGGTCGGCGACCGCCTGCTCGAGCAGCTCCTCGGCGCGGTCGTAGTCGAAGCGCGCGAACGCCTCCTTGATGGGCGCGAGGTCGGCGCCGGCGCCGCCGTCGAGGGCGGCGGCGACCTCGGGCGGCGTGGGGTGGAGCGCGCCCAGGGCGTCGAGGCGCTTGCGCAGCCGCACGAGCTGGCGCTCGGCCTTGCCCGGCGCGACCGCGGCGGCGTTGATGACGGCGACGCCGTCGTCGTCGAGGTCGGCGAGGCGGTCGACCTCGGCCCGGGCCGCCGGCGCGGCGAGGCCGAGCGCGAGGAGCGCCGCGACCGTGGCGGCGACGCCGGCGGCGAGTCCGCTCGCGGCGCGGGCCCGGGCGCGGCTCACGGCCCGAGCCTCACGCGCAGGGTCTTGGGCTTGCCCGGCCGCACCGTGACGGTGACGGTCTTGCGCACCCGCGACTCGGGGTTGTAGAGCGAGAGGTCGTGGACCCCGGCGGGCAGGGTGAGGGTGGTGGGCGTCTCGACGCGCTTACCGCCCAGCTCGACGTAGGCCCAGGGCGTGGCGTGGATGCGGACGGTGCCGGTCTCGGTGGCGGTGGCGGCGGCGGCCGGCGCGGCGGAGGCGGGCCGGAGGTCCGGCGTGCGGACGGGGCGGGCGGGGCGGCGCGAGGCGGCGCGGGCGGGCCGGGCGGGGCGGGCGGGGGCGGGGGCGGCCTTCGCGCTGCTCGCGGTCGCGGACCCGCGATCGGATCCGGTCACGGTCACGGTCTCGGACTCGGACCCGGACTCGGGCTCGGATTCGGACTCGGTCACGGACCCGGACTCGGACCCGGGCACGGACCCGGTCCCGGATTCGGACCCGGACTCGGATTCGGACCCGGTCACGGATCCGGACTCGGACCCGGTCACGGACCCGGTCCCGGTCACGGATCCGGACTCGGTCACGGATCCGGTCCCGCCCCCGGCCTCTCCGCCCGCCGCCGCCACGACCGTCAGCGGCGCGACCGCGACCGGCTCGCCGGCGGCGCGCGCGCCGGCCCCGCCGTCGCCCGCGGCGTCGGTCGCCGCTGGCGCGCGCAGCACGATGAGCGCGGCGATCACGGCGCCCAGCGCGGCGGCGGCGCTCAGCACCAGCGCGCCGCGCTGCCAGCGCGGGGCGCGCGGCGGGTGGGCGGT
>CAADGB010000440.1 GCA_900696455.1 uncultured delta proteobacterium | reverse complement strand
GATCATCACGACCGCGAGCGCGGCCATCGCGCCCAGCGCGACCGCGGGCCAGAGCCAGCGGCGGCGCGGCGCCGCGACGGTCGCCGGCGGCGGCGTGGGCGGGTGGGTCGAGCCGGTCGCGCTCGACAGGGTCGTCGGCCGCGCCAGCGCTGACCCCGGCGGCGGGGTCGCGACCCCGGCGCTCGCCGCCCGCCGCATGCGCGGCGCGGTCGTGCGCGGATCGGCCGGGCCGTCGTCGAGGACCTCGGTGATGGCGGCCGCCAGCTCGCGCATCGACTGGAAGCGCTCCGCCGGCGCCTTGGCCAGGCAGCGCGCGACGAGGGCGTCGACCTCGGCGCTCCACTCCGCCCACTGGCTCGCCAGCGGCGGGTGGACGCTCGACGCGCTCGGCGGCGCCTCCTTGAGGTGGGCGGCGATGATCTCGGCCGCCGACTCGTGATCGAACGGCGGCCGCCCGGTGACCATGCAGAACAGCATGCACCCCAGCGAGTAGACGTCGGAGCGCGCGTCGACGTCGTGGGCGCCCTTGCACTGCTCGGGCGACATGTAGAGCGGCGTGCCCATGATCGCGCCGGTGCGGGTGCGCGAGCGACTGCCGTCGCTGCGGGTGAGCTTGGCGATCCCGAAGTCGAGGATCTTGGCGCGCTCGCCGCCGGGCACCGCCGCGTCCTGGATCAGGAAGACGTTCTCGAGCTTGAGATCGCGGTGGATGACCCCGCGCTCGTGGGCGGCCTGGAGCGAGGTCGCGACCTGGCGGGCGATGCGCAGCGCCGTCACCGGCGGCAGCGGCCCGTCGCCCTCGACCCGGACGTCGAGGGTCTCGCCCTCGAGGTACTCCATGACGATGTAGGCGCTGCCGTCGGTGTGGTAGCCGAAGTCGAAGATCTGGACGATGCCGGGATCGGGGATCGACGTGGTCGCCCGCGCCTCGTCGAAGAACCGGCCCACCAGCTCGTCGTCGGCCGACAGCGCCGGCAAGAGCACCTTGAGCGCGGCCGGGCGCCCGAGCAGCGCGTGCTCGGCCAGGTAGACCGCCCCCATCCCGCCCTTCCCCAGCAGGCGCGCGATCCGGTAGCTGCCGACGGTCTCCCCTTCCATCGCCCCTCCATGGTGCGGCCTCTGCCGGCCGCGCGCAATCGAAGGCGCGCCGCGCACGCTCCGGATCGCATCCGACATGTGGGACATGGCCGGCGCAGCGACCTCCGGGGGGTTGACGGATCTCGGGGACTGGCCACACTTGGCGCCCATGCGAGCCGTCAGCGGCGTCGTCGCGATCACCCTCCTCCTCGTCGTGACCGCGGCGGCCGCCGCCGCGCCGTTCGCCGGCAACGTCCTCGACGGCGTCGCCCTCGAGCCGGTGCGCGGCGCGACCGTGGTCGGGCCCGGCGGCGCCACCGCCACCACCGATCGCGCCGGCGCCTTCGCGCTCGACCTGCCGCCGGGGGCGGCCGAGCTGGTGGCCACCGCGCCCGGCTACGAGCCCACGACCGAGGAGATCGTCGTGCTCGAGGGCGGCGTCCCCGACCACGTGATCCTCCTCTTCAAGCCCGGCGCCGCCTTCGAGACCATCGAGGTCGAGGCCGAGGCCCCGATCCCGCCGACGCCCGGCCGCCAGGATCTGTCGCGCGGCGAGATCACCCGCATCCCCGGCACCCGCGGCGACGCCCTGACCGCGGTGCGCTCGCTGCCCGGCGTCGCCAACGCCGTCGGCGCCGGCGCGGGTCCCGGCCTGGTCGTCATCCGCGGCGCCGCGCCCGAGGACTCCAAGATCACGATCGACGGGGTCGAGGTGCCGGTGCTCTACCACTTCTTCGGGCTGCAGAGCATCCTGCCCTCGGAGTTCATCGCCAACATCGAGTTCCTCCCCGGCGGCTTCGGCGTCGAGGACGGCCGCGCCACCGGCGGCGTGATCAACGTCGTCACCCGCTCCGAGGCCGCGGTCGAGGCCACCGGCTTCGCCGAGGTCTCGTTCATCAACGTCGCCGGCTTCATCCAGACCCCGGCGTCGCTGTTCAAGGCCAAGGACATCACGATCACCGCCGCCGCCCGCCGCTCGCTCATCGACTTCATCCTGCCCCAGGTGGTCCCCGACACCGTCAACTTCACGACCGCGCCCCAGTACTACGACGCCCAGCTCCGCGTCGACTGGCGCCCACGCGAGGGCGACAAGGTCTCGCTCCTCGCCGTCACCAGCTTCGATCTGCTGTCGCTCATCAACAACCAGGTCGATCCCAACGAGCCCGACTTCACCGGCGGCTTCGACAACGAGACCCGGTTCGTGCGCACGATCGCGCAGTGGAACCACGCCCGCGGCCGGCTCACCAACCGCCTGGTGGCGTCGTTCGGCACCGGCGGCTTCCGCTTCGAGGTCGGCGAGGATCGCTACCTGCGCGCCAACCAGAAGGTCCTCGAGCTGCGCGACGACGTCGCGGTCGCGGTCCACGCCCGGCTCAAGCTGCGCGCCGGCGCCGAGGCCCGCTGGAACCCGCGCCGCCTCGAGGTCCGCTTCCCGGCCGCGCCCCAGGAGGGCGAGCCGCCGCCGACCAACTTCTCGAGCGCGCCGCTGGTCGAGTACATGCGCGACCTCGGCAACAGCGTCGCCGGCGCCTACGTCACGAGCGACAGCAAGCTGACGCCGCGCACGACCCTGACCGCCGGCGTGCGCCTCGACTACTTCGACCACATCGGCCAGACCACGGTGACGCCGCGCGCCCAGCTCACCCACGAGGTGAGCAAGCAGCTCACCGTGCGCGCCGCCGCCGGGCAGTACAGCCGCAACTTCGAGTTCGCCGAGAGCGTGCCCACCGACGTCCTGCCCGAGCTCGCCAACCAGTACGTCGTCGGCGCCGAGGTCCGCCTGAACGACGTCCTCACCGCCAGCGGCAGCGCGTTCTACACCTCGCGCAGCCAGCTCCTGGTCCGCGATCCGTTCCTGACCGAGACCGATCCGCTCGCCGCCTACGTCAACCGCGGCACCGGCCGCAGCTACGGCGCCGAGTACCTGCTCAAGGCCCGCGCCGACCGCTTCTTCGGCTGGCTGTCGTACTCGTTCTCGCGCTCGGACCGCGTCGACGGCCCGATGCTGTCCCGCCGCCTGTTCGACTTCGACCAGACCCACAACCTGATCGCGGTGGCGAGCTGGCGCCTCGGCAGGTGGGAGCTGGGCGGCAAGTGGCAGTACTCGACCGGCCAGCCCATGACGCCGGTGGTCGGCTCGATCTACCTGAGCGACCTCAACGCCTTCATCCCGCTCTACGGCCCGCTCAACTCCGAGCGCATGGCCAACGCCCACCAGCTCGACCTGCGCGTCGATCGCAAGTGGACGTTCCGGACCTGGGAGCTGTCGGCGTACCTCGACGTCACCAACGTCTACGCCCACCCTCGCGTCCTCGGCTACACGTACAACTACGACTTCACCGAGCGGCAGGCCTTCGAGGAGCTGCCGTTCGTACCCGCCCTGGGCGTCCGCGGCAGCTTCTGACCTGCCGGGGGCGGCCGCCGCGCCCACGCTCCGCGCCCGCCGCGCGCGCGGCGACGTGCGATGATGGCCGGGCGATGAGCTCGCCGCGCGTCCCCCGGTCCCGCACCCTCCTCCTCCTCCTCGGGCTCGCCGCCGCCCTCGCCGGCTGCGGCCGCGAGCCGCGCGGCACGCCGGCGTCGGCCCGCGAGGCCGGCCCGGCCGCGGGCACCGCCACCGCGCCGACGCCTCCCGACGCCGGGCCCGCGATCGACGCCGGGCCGCCAGTCGACCGCGCCTGCGTGGACGAGTGCGTGCGCGCCCACCAGATGCACGCCACGTCGATCGAGCAGATCGAGGCCGACTGCGTCGCGGAGTGCCGTCGCCCCTGAGCCCTTCACCGACCGCGGTCGGAGCTCGCGGGAAACCGAACGGCACGCAGCCGCGGCTTGTCGGCCTTCGACACGCCCTCGCTGTCGCTCGGGCGGCTCAGGCCGACCGGAAAGATG
>CAADGB010000439.1 GCA_900696455.1 uncultured delta proteobacterium | reverse complement strand
GGCGCGACCGCCACCGCTGCCGGCGCGTCGCCGCCGCCGCCGCCGCCACCGCCGCCACCGCCACCGTCGCCACCGCCACCACCGTCGCCGCCCCCGGACCGGCGCGCGCGCGGCGAGCCGCAGGCCGCAGCCGCGACCAGGACCAGGACCAGGACCAGGACCAGGAGGAGCAGCGCGGGCAGGCGGGCGACGCGGCCGAGCATCTCACCCTCAACGCACGAGCCGGGCCGCCGGCCTGACGCCGACCACTCCCGGATCCCGCCGCGCCCCCGCCACGTCGCCACCGAGGCGCGGTACGCTGGCGGACGCGCATGGCGATCCTGGTCCACACGACCGCCGACGGGGCGGAGTACGAGCTCGGCGAGCGCACGATCATCGGGCGGATGGACGGCTGCGACCTCCGCATCCTCGACGCGCTCATCTCCAAGCAGCATGCCGAGATCAGCTTCGCCCACGGCCGCTGGTCGCTGCGCGACCTCGGCAGCTCCAACGGCACGCTGGTCAACGGCCGCCGCATCCACGCCGTCGACCTGTCCGAGGGCGACCAGATCACCGTGGGCGCGGCGCTCCTGGTGTTCTCGCACGCCGCGCCCCGCGCCCGTGGGCCCCAGGTCGAGATCATCGAGTCGTCGGCGCCGCAGGTCCAGGCCCGGCTCGAGCGCACCCCCTCGGAGACCTTCCGCCCCGCCGACCAGATCGGCGATCTCGCCCAGCTCAAGCGCGACTACGAGAAGCTGCGCATCGCCAACGAGCTCAACCGCGCGATCGGCCTCGAGCCCGACGTCGACAAGCTGCTGGCCCGCCTCCTCGACGAGACCTTCAAGCTCCTGCCCGCCGATCGCGGCGTGATCCTGCTCATGGATCCGCAGACCCGGCAGCTCGTGCCGCGCGCGGTCAAGCACGCCCGGACCTCCCACGAGGCCATCAACCTGTCGAGCACGATCATCAACCAGGTCTTCCAGACCGGATCGTCGGTCCTGACCATGGACGCGATGATGGACTCCCGCTTCGCCGGCGCCAAGTCGGTGATCGCCGGCGGCATCCGCTCCACGATGTGCGTGCCGATGATCCACCAGTCGCAGCTCTTCGGCGTCGTCCACCTCGACTCGCTGGTCGCGACCGGCGCCTTCTCCGAGAAGGACCTCCAGATCCTCGACGGCGTCGCCGCCCAGGCGGCGCAGGCCCTCGACAACGCCTTCAAGGCCAAGCAACTCGAGCGCAACGCCCTGGCCCGCCGCGACTTCGAGCGCCTGCTGCCGCCCGAGGTCGTCGAGCAGGTCGTGAACGGCGGCTTCCGCCTCGAGCGCGGCGGCGAGCTGCGCCAGACCACGGTGATGTTCACCGACGTCCGCGGCTTCACCGCCTGGTCGGAGCGCCACCCCCCGGCCCACATCGTCGCGGTCCTCAACGACTACTTCGAGCTGATGGTCGACGCCATCCACCGCCACAAGGGCACGCTCGACAAGTTCATGGGTGACGGCATCCTCGCCCTGTTCGGCGCCCCCATCTCCTACGGCCAGGACGCCGTCAACGCCGTGGCCTGCGCGCTCGAGATGATGCGCTTCGTCGACCAGTTCAACCGCGAGCACGAGGGCACGGGCGACCAGTTCTCGATCGGCATCGGCGTCAACACCGGCCCGGTGGTCGCCGGCTACATGGGGTCGTCGCGGAGCATGGAGTACACCGCCATCGGCGACCACGTGAACCTGGCGTCGCGGCTGTGCGGGGCCGCCCCGCCCGGCCACATCCTGGTCTCCGCCGACACCCTGGCCGCGCTCGGCGGCCACTTCGCCGCCGCACCGCTGCCGCCGATCCAGGTCAAGGGCAAGCAGCAGCCGGTCACCGTCTACCAGATCACGGGCTACGCCCAGGCCTACTAGCGCTCGCGAGGGGATCATGATCGTCGTGCACGGAGGAGCCGGGCTGGTCACGCCCGATCGACACGAGCGGCTGCGCGCCGGGGTCCGCGCCGCGGTCGCCGCCGCCCACGCCCTGCTCGCCCGGGGCGCGGGCGCGCTCGACGCCGCCGTGGCCGCGGTGCGGCGGCTCGAGGACGATCCCGAGCTGGGGGCCGGGCTGGGCTCGGCGCTCACCCGCGACGGCACGGTCGAGACCTGTGCGTCGGTGATGGACGGCGCCACCCGCCGCACCGGCGCGGTGGCCGCGGTGCCCGACCTGGCGGCACCGGTGGTGGTGGCGCGCGCCATGCTCGAGCGCGGCGAGCACGTCCTGCTCGCCGGCCAGGCCGCGGCCCGCTTCGCCACCGAGATCGGCCTCCCGCCGGCGGCCCCGGGCGCCCTGGTCACCGCCCGCGCCCACGAGCAGCTCCGCGAGTGGCACGCCCGCGCCGGCGCGCCCGGCCCCGGCGGCGAGGGCGGCGGCGTGGGCGCGGTCGTGCGCGACGCCGCCGGCAACTTCGCCGCGGCCACCTCGACCGGCGGCGCGATCTACCGGCGCGCCGGCTCGGTCGACGACTCGGCGGTCCCCGGCGTCGGCACCTGGGCCGACGGCAACCTGGCGGTGTCGACCAGCGGCGGCGAGGCCGCGTTCCGGGTCGCGCTGGCCCACAACATCGCCCGCCGCGTCGCCGACGGCGAGTCGCTGCGCGCCGCCGCCAAGGACGTCCTGATCGAGCTGCGCAAGGTGGCGCCGGACACCGTCGCCGGCGCCATCATGGTCGGCAAGAACTCGTGGGCGGCGCTCCAGCTCGGCCCGACGATGCCGGTGGCGTGGCTCGACAGCGCCGGCCCCGGCGACGCCATCGGCTTCGCGCTGTGACCGCCGCCCGGCGGGCGCCGAGCCGGCGAGCGCCGGCGCCGGCGCGACCGCGACGAGGAGGGACCTGACATGGACGAGCTCAAGCGGTACCTGATCGAGGAGACGGTCGAGGACTACGCCCAGGGGCGCGTCACCCGCCGCCAGGCGATGACCACGCTGGCGGGTCTCACCGGCGCCGTCCTCGGCGCCGAGCTGCTCGCCGGCTGCGGCCGCGGCGAGCCGGCGACGGCGGGCAGCGCCACGCCCACGCCGTCCGCGCCGCCCGGACCGCCGACGCCGCCCGCGCCGACGCCCACCGCGGGTGGCCAGGTCGCGCCCGACGATCCCGACCTGGTCGCCACCACCACCACCTTCGCCGGCGACGGCGCGACGCTCACCGGCTACCTGGCGCGGCCGTCCCGCGCCGGGAGCTTCCCCATCGTCCTGGTCTGCCACGAGAACCGCGGGCTGACCGATCACATCGCCGACGTCACCCGCCGGGTGGCCAAGGCCGGCTACGTGGGCCTCGCGGTCGACCTGCTCTCGCGCGAGGGCGGCACCGCCGCGCACGCCTACGACGACGTGCCGTCGGTCCTCGGCGCCGCGCCGCCGGAGCGGCACGTGGGCGACTTCCTGGCCGGCCTGGCCCACGCCCGGAGCCAGCCCGGCGCCCGCGCCGATCGCGTCGGCATGACCGGCTTCTGCTTCGGCGGCGGCATGACCTGGCGGGGCGCGGCCGCGCTGCCCGACCTGCGCGCGGCGGTGCCGTTCTACGGCCCGCCCATCGAGGTCGACCGCGTCCCCGCGATCCAGGCCGCAGTGCTGGCCATCTACGCCGGCGAGGACGAGCGCATCAACAAGGCCATCCCCGCGATCGAGGACGCCATGCGGCGCCACGGCAAGACCCTCCGCACGATCGTCTACCCGGGCACCCAGCACGCCTTCCACAACGACACCCGCGAGCGCTACGACGCGACCGCCGCCCGCGCCGCGTGGGCCGAGACCCTGGCCTGGTTCGCGCGCTACCTCGCCTGACCCCGTCGACCCCGTCGACCCCGTCGACCCCGTCGACCCCGTCGACCCCGTCGACCCGATCGACCGCGTCGCCCGCCGTGGCCCGCGCGTCCGTCGCCGTGGCATGGTCGGGTCCATGATCCCGCCCCCGCCCTGGTCCCTGGTCTACGCCGACGGCGCGGCCAACGTGTACCGGTTCGAGGCCACCGGCGACGAGGTGCGCTTCGTGTACGAGCCGGTGACGCCGGCGACCAGCTCGACCGGGAGGTACAGCGGCGGCGCGCCGCGGGACGAGCGGCTGGCCGCGGACGATCCGCGCCTCGTCGAGCTGTGGCGTCAGGCCGCCGCGCTCGCCGACGACCCGACCCACCACGCCGCCACCCGCAACAAGGGCGACGGCGCCCTCACCCTCGTCGCCGGCGGCACGCCCCGGCGCGCCCTGGTCGTCCGCGCCGCCACCCGCGCGCTGGAGGCGCTGCTCGAGCTCGGCTTCCGCGGCGCACCCTGACGCGCCGCCCGCGGCCGCGGCCCCCGCGAGCGCAGAGGCGTGTGCAGGAATCAGTCGGTGCCGGGCGGGAACGAGAACACGGCGTCGAGGGTGGCGCGGGCGCCGCAGTAGAGGCGGCAGCCGTCCGACGAGATCCGGACGGCGCCGGGCTCGTGCTCCAGCACCAGCCGGCACGGCCACTCGTCGAGCTCGCCGTCGCCCACGGCGTCGGTCTCGGCGTCGTGCCCGTCGTCGCCGCCGCCGCCGCCCGCCCCGTCGTAGAGCCAGCGCGTGCCCGGCGCCTGCGGATCGGGCGCCAGCGTGCCCTCGAAGGTGCAGGTGTGGGCGTTGGTCTGCACCAGCTCGATGGTCACCGCCAGCGCGCCGCGGCCGGCGTCGCGGACCTCCATCGTGTCCATGACCTCCTCCGGGCACCAGCCGTCGTCACCGACGTCACACACCACCATGATCTCGTGCGGCGCCCGGTACGAGCCGAAGACGGGTGGTGCCGGCGCCGCGGTCGGCGCCGCCCGGTTCGAGGGCGGCGCCCCCGGCGGCGTGGCCGGACCACCGCAGGCGGCGGCGAGCGCGGCGGCGACGGGCAGCGCGGCGGCGGCGGTTCGACGGTGACGCGACGAGCTCCGGCGAGGCATGGGCGGCCTCGACTCTCCCAGCCCCTCCTCCCCCGCGCAAGCCGGCGCCGTCGCCGTCGCCGTCCTCCGGCCGCCCGGCCCACCGGCGGCGGCCACCGATCTCGGGGACGTGGGGGTTCCCCGCGCGCCGACCTTTGTCTACGTTCGCGGTCCGATGGAACCCGAACCGACCCCGCCGCCGGACCCGGGCAAGCGCTCGTTCGGCACTCGCGCGCTGGACTTCGTGGAGCGCGCCGGCAACAAGCTCCCCGATCCAGCCGTCCTGTTCGTGGTCGCGCTGCTCCTGGTCTGGGTCATCTCGGCGCTCCTCGACGGCCACAGCTTCGAGCTGCCGTCGAAGGACGGCTCGGTCACCCGCGAGGTCGAGAGCCAGGTCTCGGGCTCGGCCATCGCGGCGTTCCTGTCCGACATGGTCAAGACCTTCACCAGCTTCCACCCCCTGGGCGTGGTGCTGGTGGCGCTGCTGGGCGTCGGCGTCGCCGAGGGCAGCGGCTTCATCAACGCCGGCCTCAAGGGCCTGCTGTCGTTCACGCCCCGCTTCCTCCTGACGCCGATGGTGATCCTGGTCGCGGTGCTCAGCCACACCGCCGCCGACGCCGGCTACGTCCTGGTCATCCCGCTGGCCGCGGTCATCTTCTACGGCGCCGGCCGCCACCCGCTGGCCGGCATCGCCGCCGCCTTCGCCGGGGTCTCGGGCGGCTTCAGCGCCAACCCGGTGCCGTCGAGCCTCGATCCGCTCCTGTCCGGCATCACCAAGGTCGGCGTCGACATCCTCGACCCCAGCCGCGACGTCAACCCGCTGTGCAACTGGATCTTCACCGGCGCGTCGACGGCGCTCATCGTCGGCATCGGCTGGTTCCTCACCGCCCGCGTGATCGAGCCCCGCCTCAAGCGCATCGCCGTCGACGGCGACCCGGCCGAGATGCCCCGCCTCGATCCGATGACCGCCGCCGAGCGCAAGGGCCTCATCGCCGCCGGCGTGGCCATGGTGGTGGGCGTCGCCCTCCTCGTCCTGTGGTCCCTGCCCGACAGCTCGGCCCTGCGCGCGCCGTCGACGCCCAACATCCCCGAGGACTACCGCGGCAGCCTCATCCACGGCGAGGCCCCGCTCATGAAGTCGATCGTCCCGCTCATCTTCCTCGTGTTCCTCGTCCCGGGCGTGGTCCACGGCTACGTGTCGGGCACGTTCAAGGACCACCGCGACGTCGTGAAGTCGATGGCCAAGGCCATGAGCACGATGGGCTACTACCTGGTGATGGCGTTCTTCGCCTCGCTCTTCATCTACTCGTTCAACAAGAGCCAGCTCGGCGCCCTGCTCGCGGTCGAGGGCGCCACCGCCCTCGAGGCCGCCCAGCTCCCGGCCTCGGTCACGATCGTCGGCATCATCCTCCTGTGCGCGTCGGTCAACCTGGTGATCGGCTCGGCCAGCGCGAAGTGGGCGCTGCTCGCCCCCATCTTCGTGCCCATGCTGATGCAGGTCGGCATCTCGCCCGAGCTGACCCAGGCCGCCTACCGCGTCGGCGACTCCACCACCAACATCGTCACGCCCCTCATGCCGTACTTCCCGCTGGTGGTCGCGTTCTCGCAGAAGTACGTCAAGAAGACCGGCATCGGCACCCTGGCCGCGACCATGCTGCCGTACTCGCTGTCGTTCCTCGTCCTGTGGACGCTGTTCCTGCTCGGCTTCTGGGGCCTCGGCATCCCGCTCGGCATCGGCGGCGGCTACACCTACCCGTGACCGGCGGGCGCCCGGGCCCCGGCTAGCTCATCGTCGCCGGCAGCCGGCGCTCGAACCAGAAGGTGCCGAAGGGCACGAGCGAGGCGATCACGCCCAGGACGACGTGGCGCCGGGGCCAGCCGTGGGCGTCGGCGGCCCGCCACAGCGCGGCGAGGAAGAGCAGGAACAGGACACCGTGGGCCATGCCGACCACGCGCACGGCCAGCGGCTGGCCGGCCAGGTACTTGAGGGGCATGGCGACGCCGAGGAGGAGCAAGAACGACGCGCCCTCGAGGCGGCCGATCCAGACGAGCTGACGGACGACGGACGACACCCGCGAAGGATGCCCTGGAACGTGCGGGCGCGCCGCGACCGATCGTCGCGATCGGCGCGCGCGGGTCGCGAACCGTCGGCGGCGCGCCATACTGCCGGCATGCGTCGCTCCTGGCCGTCGCCGGCCGCCGTCCTCGCGCCCCGGATCGCCGCCCGCGTGCCCCGGGCCGCCGTCCTCGCGCCCCTGCCGCTGCTCGCCGTCCTCGCCTGCAGCCGCCCGGAGCCGCCGGCGCAGGAGCGGCCGCCGGGACCGCCGCCCGCCGCCGCTGGCAGCGCCACGGCCGGCGGCGCCACGCCCCGGCGCGCCACCCCCACCAGCCCGCCATCGGCGGCGCCCGCCGCGGCGATCGACTGCGGCAGCCTGGCCGGCGCCAACCCGGTGCAGACCGAGATGCGCCAGCTCGAGTGCGCGTTCCAGCAGGCCGTGAGCGCCTTCGCCCGCGACGACCTGCCGTCGATCGCACGGTCGCTGGGCGTGGTCCACGCGGCCAAGGACGCCACCGCCGCCGCGATCGCCGCCGGCACCTGGCGACCGGCCCGTGGCGAGGTCGCGGCCTTCGTCGCGCTCGACGAGGCCTTCCACCGCGAGCTCGAGGCCCTCTACGACGCCTCCGAGGCCCGCGATCACGGCAAGACCGGCGAGGCGATGGGCCGCGCCCTCGGCCTGTGCCAGGCCTGCCACGCCACCTACCGCGAGCCGCCGCCGCCGGCGCCGTGACGCGCGCCGGCGCCGTGACGCGCGCCGGCCGGCCGGGCGGTGGCGCCGGTCATCGCGCGCTCAGGCGTCCTCGGGGACCGGGGCCACGGGCGCGGGCGCCGCGCCGACGGCGCCGCCGAGGGCGGCCAGGCCGGCGAAGCTGCCGACGCCGGCAGCGTCGGCCATCGTCGACGGCACGACCATCAGCGTGCCGCGCTCCTTCATCCCCTCGTACAGGAGGTTGAGCGAGCGGAGCTGCAGCGCGACCGGGTCGTTGCGGTAGCGCGCGGCCGCCTGCGCGAACTTCTCGGCGATCTGGACCTCGGCGTCGCTGAGGATGATGCGGGCCTGGCGCTCGCGCTCGGCCTGGGCGCGGCGCGACATCGCGTCCTCCAGGTTCTGGGGGATGACCACGTCCCGGCTCTCCACCGAGTGCACCGAGATCCCCCAGCTCTGGGTGCGGGTGCCGATCAGGGCCTGCATCTCGGCGTCGAGGTTCTCCCGTCCGACCAGCATCGGCCCCAGCTCGGTCTTGCCGATCACGTCGCGCCGCGCGGTCTGGGCCGCCCACGCCACCGCCTCCTCGAAGTCGGCGACCTCGAGCGCGGCCTTCATCGGATCGGTCACCGTCCAGAACAGCACCGCGTCGACGTCGACCGGCACGGTGTCCGCGGTCAGCGTCTTCTCGGCCGCGAACCCGGTGGTCCGCACGCGGCGGTCGATCCAGATCGTCGGCCGCTCGACGAGCGGGATGACCCAGAACACGCCGGGGCCGCGCAGGCCGGCGAACTTGCCCAGGCGCAGGATCACCGCGCTCTCCCACTGCGACGCCATGCGCGGCGACGCCGCCAGGACCATGGCCACCGCCACCGCGGTGCCCGCCGCGATCCCGAGCCGCACGCCGCGCAGCTCGAGCACGAGCGCCGAGACGACCCCGGCACCCGCGATGAAGCCGAAGACCATCAACGTCACGACGCTGAGGCCGATCTTGTGGGTGTCCGGGTTACGGAACCCGCTGTCTTGCTGGTCGCTCATGACTTCCTCCTGACCCGTGGGTCGCGACTGGACCGGAGCTGCGCCCGAACGTCGACCCGGTGGATCCGGGCGCGCGGGGGCCGGATGACCCGGCGCGGCGTCGCGCGACGACGACGCGCCGGGAAGGTCTCGTAGACGATCGCCGAGCTGAACAGCAGGATCACGCCGGTGGCGAAGATCGCCGGCGAGAACGGCACCCGCGGATCGAGCTCGTCACCGCTCCACATCCGGAACGAGTCCGAGAGGCCGAAGGCGATGAGCCCGGCGGCGATCAGGGCGCAGGTCACGGTGGCGAGGACGCGCAGCGGCTCGCGCGGCACCGCGGCGTGTCGCCGCGCCTCGGGCACCGGGGTCGGCACCAGGGGGAAGATCCGCCCGAACAGGAGGATGCCGAGCACGAGCAGGCCGGCGGCGCCGAGCACGACGCCGATCTCGACCCAGGTCGGCGTGTACAGGCCCTCGCGGAGCTGCAGGTGCCCGCCGTGGGTCTGCGACGGCACGACGATCAGCAGGCGCTTCAGCACCGCCGCGACGTTGGCGAGGAGCGCGGCGACCACCAGCCACGCGACCGAGGTCAGCCGCCGCAGGTACATCACGAACGGGATGAGGAAGGCCAGCCCGAGCGAGCCGACCGTCAACCAGAACGAGATCGCGAACGAGCCGCCCACGACCTCGTGCGCGATGCGGCGGTCGGCGCGCGGCGCGGCGTAGGTCGAGGTCAGCTCCTCGACGATCATGAAGTAGAGGTAGACCGCGGCCAGGACCCACAGGAAGTTGCCCAGCCAGCGCAGGGCGGCGATCGGGATGCGGTCCTCGAGCCGGAACAGCCGGCGGACGATCGCGGCCAGGACGATCAGGGCCCCGGTGCCCGACACGCCCGCCATCACGACGAACGCCGGCGCCTGCAGGGCGCTGAACCAGCCCGGGCGCCCGGCCTGGATGCCGAAGATGAAGCCGAGGGTGGAGTGGGCGACGATCAGGAGCGGCATGATCGTCATCGCCAGCACGAAGCTGCTCCGCCAGTGCCGGGTGTGGGCGACGTCGTCGTCGCGGAAGCCCGCCCCCCACAGCCGGTACAGCGGGCGCAGCAGGGGCGGGCCGGTCTGCGCCATGGCCGCGGCGTCGTACCGCCCGGCCAGCACGAAGAACACGAGGCTGGAGAACAGGTAGCCCGAGACCACCAGCGTGAACGTGCCGTAGAACGGCGACGAGGGCCGGGCCAGCGCCGGCAGCTTGAGCAGGCCGTCGAGCGGCCGGCCGAGGTCGGCCAGCACCATCATCGCGCCCACGCCCAGCGCGACGATCGTGAGCAGCTCGGCGAGGCGGGTGACCGGCTTGAGGGTGTCGATGTGGAAGACCCGGGCCAGGCTGGCCACGGTGATGCCGGCGAAGCTGACCCCGACGAAGTAGACGTAGAAGACGATGTAGAAGCCCCAGGCCGCGCCGCCGTTGCCGGGGTTGCGCAGGCCGGTCGCGATGTCGCCGCGCGCGAGCTGCACCGAGTAGCAGTACAGGCCGACGCCGACGGCGATCGCCGCCACCAGCACCATCAGGTACCAGATCGGGCTCACGCGGCGCAGCTCGGGTCGCAGCTCGGGTCGCAGCTCGGCGTGCACGCTCACCTCCGGTCTCGCTTGAGGTAGATCACCGACGGATCGGTGCCGAGGTAGTCGAGGAGCTGGAAGCGGCGCGGATCGCGGGCCAGCTCCGACACCCGCGACTCGGGATCGGCGAGGTCGCCGAAGACGATGGCCTCGGCCGGGCACGCCGCGGCGCAGGCCGGCAGCCGCCGCACCTCCTCGTCCTCGATCTCCCGCCCCTCGAGGGCGGCCCGCTCGCGCACCCGGCGGACGCGCTGGTAGCAGAACGTGCACTTCTCGACGACGCCGCCGGTGCGGGTCGCCACGTCGGGGTTGAGCATCTGGATCTGGGTGCCGTCCCAGCGCGGGGTCTCCCAGTTGAACGAGCGCCGCCCGTACGGGCACGCCACCATGCAGTAGCGGCAGCCGATGCAGCGATCCCAGATCTGCATCGTGATGCCCTCGTCGTTCTTGTAGGTCGCGCCGACCGGGCACACCTTCACGCACGGCGCGTCGGCGCAGTGCTGGCAGGGGAACGGCATGCCCTGGGGCAGCCCGCCCGGCTGCTCGGGCTCCTGCCACAGGATGCTCAACCACTCGATCTGGGCGCCGACGTGCTCGTCGTCGGGGCCGACCACCGGCACGTTGTTCTCCTGCTTGCACGCGACCGTGCACGAGCTGCACAGGGTGCAGCGGTCGAGGTCGATCACCATGCCCCAGCGCCGGGTCCGCGCCGGCGCGGCGGCGGCCTCGCCCGCGCTCGCCGCCAGCCCGGCGGTCGCGCCGACGCCGGCGCCGACGCTGGCGCCCAGCACCCGCAGCAGGTCACGTCGGTTCGGGTCCTTCGCGCTCATGCTCCACCTCGCTCGATGCGGACCCGGGTCGCGCACAGCGGCCCGGCGCCGATCAGGTCCATGGCGTTGGCCCCGAAGCCACGGGCCCAGCGCCCGAAGGCGTCGTGGCCGCCGCCCAGCGGCACCACCACGTAGCCGGCCTGCACCCGCTCGTCGAGGCGGACGCGGATCCGGATCGATCCCAGCTCGCTCGTCAGCGCGACCTCCGCGCCGTCGCGCACGCCGGGGGCCGACTCGGGGTGGACGCGGGCGACGAACGACCACGGCGCCGCGCCCGGCATCGGCGCCAGCATGCGGAGCCACGGCAGGTTGGCGCCGCTGCCCTCGGCGTGACCGAGCGGGCGGTGGAGCAGGAGGCGAAGCGGGAACCGCGCCGGGTCGCCCACCCACGTCGGCGGCTCGTACCCCGGCCGCACCGTCACCCGCGCCGGCGCCGGCGCCGGCTCGGCGCCCAGCCAGAAGCCGGCGTGGGCCTGGCCCCGCTCGTCGAGGCCGGCGAGGCGGGCCTCGGTGGCCTCGCGGAAGGTCGGCCACGGCAGCGCGGTCGCCACCGCGCCGCCGACCCGGCGCGCCAGCGCGAGCACGACGTCGCCGCTGGGCCGGGTGTCGTGGAGCGGCGCCACCACCGGCACCCGGCGGGTGAGGATCGCGCGGTCGAGCGCCGGCGCCGGCGTGGCGAGCTCCCAGCGCTCGAGGAAGGTGTGATCGGGGAGGACGAGATCGGCGACCGCCTCCACGGTCTCGTCGCGGTAGGGCGAGAAGCTCACCACCAGCGGGATGGCGGCGAGGGCCTCGCGCCAGCGCGCCGGCTGCGGCCGGGCGTAGGCCGGGTTGGCGTGGTGGAAGAGCGCGACCGCCGGCGGCGCGGCCTCGATCGCCGCCAGCGCGCCGTCGTGCCCCGGCCGGGCCAGCCCCGCCACCGCCACCGCGTCGAGCTCGGGCTCGGGCCACGGCGGCAACGGCGAGGGTGGCGCGGCGCGCACGCCGCCGGCCTCGGCCCAGAACGCGCCGAGCACGGCGTTGAGGGCCATCGCCGCGCGCGCGGTGTCGGCGCCGTTGGAGAAGGCGAGCGACTGCTCGTCGACGTACGCGAACGACGGCCGGTGGTCGTCGAGCTCCTCGGCCAGGCGGACGAGGTCGCGGGCGTTGATCCCGGTGAGCGCGGTCACGCGCGCCGGCGTGTACGCGGCGACGACCTCGCGTAACGCGCCGGCGCCGGCGACCAGGGTCTCGGGCAGCTCGCGCCGCTCGGGGTGGCGCTCGAGGATGAGGCGGGCCAGCCCGAGGGCGAGCGCGCCGCTGGTCCCGGGCGCGATCCGCAGCCACTGGTCGGCGTTGTAGGCCGACAGATCGAAGGCCGGGCCGGCGTGGACGAGGTGGGCCCGCGTCCGCGCGCCGCGGCGGCGCTGCGCCGCCATGCGCGTGAAGTACACGGCCTGGCACGAGCCCTCGAGCAGCCCGGCCTCGAGCGACAGGACCTGGGCCGCGCCCTCCCAGCCCCACACCGGCAGCTCGGCGACGCCGAGCGTCTCCTCCATCACCCGCGCCAGGGTGCCGCTGTGGGCGGGGCGCCCGTCGACGAAGCTCGGCGTGCCGAAGGCGCGCGCCAGGCGGGCGAACAGCTCGTGGGTCAGCCCGCGCTCGTGGCCGCACCACACCAGCAGGCGCTCGGGCGTCCCGGCGGCGCGCAGCGCGGTCAGCGCCGCCGCCACCTCGTCGAGGGCCTCGTCCCACGACACCGGCACCAGCCGGCCGCCGGCGCGCCGCCGCGGCCCGGTCAGGCGATCGGCGTCGTAGAGCCCCTGCAGGGCGGCCAGGCCCCGCGCCCCGATCCCGCCGCGGTTGAGCGGGTTGTCGCGATCGCCCTCGATGCGGACCGCGCGCCCCTCGATCACGCGGACCCGGATCCCGCAGCCGGCGGGACACTGGCCGCACGCCGAGTGGAACCAGCGCTCCTCGTGGGTGGCGTACGCCTCGGCGCCGGCCACGTGGGGCTTGGCCAGGGCGCGCCCGGTGGGATCGGCCTCGGGCGGCGTCCAGCCGCGCCGGCACCCGACGACGCCCGCACCGGCGGCGCCGGTGAGGCCGGCGACCGCGGCGCGACGCGACATCGAGCGAGGGCGGGGTGGCTTCATCGGGATCCTCACTGGTGACAGGTGACGCAGTCGGTCGGCGCGCCGCGAGCGCGGTGGCAGGCCAGGCACGCGTCCATGCTGGTCAGGTGGCGGAGGGGGACGGTCGGCGGCTCGGTCCAGGTCGTGACCTCGCCGTGGCACTCGGCGCACGCCATGCCGGCGCGGGCGACGTGGGCGCCGTGCGAGAAGTAGACGTGACCGGGGTTGCGGGTGACCTGGATCCAGCGCAGCGGCACGCCGGACGCGGCGAGCTCGCGCACGCGCGCCTCCTCGGACGACGGCGGATCGCCCTGCGGACGCATGTGGCACGACAGGCAGGTCGACAGCGCCGGGAGGCCGGCCCGGACGCCGCGCTCGGCGCCGGCGTGGCACGTGGTGCAGCCCAGCGGCCCGTCGTCGAGCTCGACCGTGGCGTGCAGCGCGTGATCGAACGGCAGCGGCTGCGGCGGCGCCGCGGCGGGCGTCGCGCACGCGCCGGCGAGCCCGAACGCGCAGACGAGCCCGAGCCCGCGCCCGCGCGCGCGCTCGGGGCTGACGGGTCGACGCGACGCGCTCACCGGCCGTCTCCGAACGGGTGACAGCTCGTGCACCGCGCCGCCGCCGGCTCGTGGCCGGTCTGAGCCTTGTGGCAGCTCAGGCAGCTCGCCCGATCTCCCGACGGCACCGGGCCGTGCGCGCGGTGGCAGTCGGCGCAGGTCGAGTGACCGGCCGACGCGTGGAGCGCCGGCAGCGCGGCGCGGGGGTGGCAGCTCGCGCAGGTCGGCGGCGACGCCACCCCCCGCGGGCCGTGCGCGCGATGGCAGGTCGCGCACCCACCGGCCACGCCGCGGTGCACGCCGGTGGTGCGATCGGCGTGGCAGCCGGCGCAGGTCGTCGCCCGCGGGCGCAGGCTGGCGGCGTGCGGCTCGTGGCACTGGGCGCACGCGCCGTGCCCGGGCGGCGCGGTCCGCGCCTGATCGGCGTGGCAGGTCCCGCACGGCGGCGCCGGCGTCGGCGCGTGCGGATCGTCGCCATGGCAGCCGTGGCAGTCGCGGTGAGCCTTGCCGACCGTGACCGCGGCGCGAGTCCCGGTGCGGGTGGCGTGGCAGCCGAGGCAGAACGAGGGCCCGGCCTCGAGGGTGAAGTCGTGCTGGCGGTGGCAGTCGGTGCAGCGGGCGCCGCCGTGCAGCGCGCGATCGCTCGCCGCCAGGCGCTGGTGACAGCCGGTACACGGCAGGGTGGCGAGCGCCCGCGCCTCCCGGCCGGGGTGGGCGGGGTGGCAGCCGAGGCAGTCATCGCGCCCCGCGCCGTGATCCGGCGTGACCCTGTCGTGGCAGGTCCGGCACGTCCGCGCGCTGGCCGCCACGTCATGACGAGCGTGGCAACTGCTGCACACGGCGTGGGCGCCGACCCGCCCCGCGGCGAGCGCCCGCTGGGCGTGGCACGAGGTGCACGAGCGCACCGAGGCCCGGGTGAAGTCGTGGGCGACGTGGCAGGTCGTGCACTGGTCGTGGCCGCCGGCGAAGGTCGCGGTCGCGGGCACCCGCGGCTCGCGCTCGGCGTGGCACGGCGCGCAGCGGGCGTGCGCCTCGCGGGCGGCGTCGTGCTGGCGGTGGCAGGCCAGGCACGAGCCGGTGCCGGGATCCTGCGTGGTGTGGTGGCCAGTGGGCTGGGCCTCGTGACAGCCGATGCAGGCCGACGGCGAGCGCGAGGCCTCGCCGTGCGGGCTGTGGCAGTTGGCGCAGGTGCCGGCGACGCCCGCCATCGTCGGCGGATCCAGATCGTGGGGGCGCTCGTGGCACGCCGCGCACCGCCACGCCCGCTCGCCGAGCGGCCCGTGGTCGGCGAAGTCGTGACAGCTCGTGCACTCCTGGGCCTCGACGTCGGCGACCCCGGCGTGGACCGCGGCCTCGCGCTCGGGGTGGCAGGCCAGGCACTGCTCGCGCGCCGGCGCCGCGAACCCGGTCAGCTCGACCTCGTGGCAGGCCGTGCACGCCACCGGCTCGGTGCCCGCGACGTGGGCGGCGTGCAGGGAGGCGCGGGTGATCGTCCCGCTGGCCACGCCGCGCCCCTGGAGGGCGGCGGCCACCCGCCGCGGTCGCGCCGGCTCCTCGGCCGCGGACTCGCCGCTCCACGCCAGGAGGGCGCTCGTCCCCGTGACGACCCCGAGCGCCACCAGGCAGACCGCGACGCCCAGGAAGACCCGACCTGTCATCCTGGCGCCCTTCGCCTTCAAGAAGCATTCCGCCCCTGCGACACGCGCGGCGCACGCCACCCGCGCGGATCTTGCGCGTGGCCGTCGTGGACCATGACGGGCTTGCGCGGGTCGCCGCATGACTGCGCCCCCGCGCGGAGGGTGCGGCCGCCCGAGGTGGCAGGACGTCGCAGGTGCTGCCGCCTTCCGGGCTATCCTGCGAGCTCCCCGTGACCGTCGACCGTCCCCAGCCCCCTCCCCCCCGGCGCGTCGAACGTCTGCCCCGCCTCGAGCGCGCCTACCGGACGTTCGTCCGCTGCCACCAGATCGTGGCGACGGCGACCGCGGAGGCCGAGCTCCTCGACGCGATCTGTGCCACCGCCGTCGACGAGCTCGGCTACGTGCTGGCGTGGATCGGCCTCGTCGACGACGACGGGCCCCGGGTGCGGCCGGTGGCCCACGCCGGCTACGAGGCCGGCTACCTCGACTCGATCGTCATCACCTGGAGCGACGACGAGGCCGGCGCCGGTCCCACCGGCCGCGCCATCCGCACCCACCGGCCGACGGTCGCCCAGGACATCGCGACCGACGCCCGCTTCGAGCCGTGGCGCGCCGACGCTCTCGCCCGCGGCTACGGCTCGTCGGTGGCGATCCCGATGTGCCTGGCCGGGACCTGCCTGGGCGCCCTCAACCTGTACGCCGCGGAGCCGGCCGCCTTCGACGACGACGAGATCGCCCTGCTCGAGGAGGTCGCCACCGATCTCGCGCTCGGCCTGGCCCGGCTCCGCGATCGGGCGCGGCTCGACCAGCTCGAGGTCCTGGCCCAGCGGGCGGCGCGCGCCGAGCTGGCGACCACGGCGGTGGCCGCCCTCGCCCACGATCTCAACCACGTCCTCCAGGTGGCGATGCTGGCGATCGCCCACGCCCGCCGCCACGAGGGGACGCCGATCGCGGCCCGCGCGCTCGATGACGCCGGCGGCGCGGTGTCGTCGGCGGCCCAGATGATGCGGCAGCTCCTCGCCCTCGGACGCGGCGCGGTCGCCGGCGCGGCCCAGGTCGACGTCGACGGCGCGGTCTCGGCCCTCCGCCACCTCCTGGGTCGCCTCGCCGCCCACGCCACGCTCTCGCTCGCCCTCGCCGCCCACGACGTCGAGGCCACGATCAGCGGGCTCGACCTCGAGCGCATCCTCATCAACCTCGTGGTCAACGCCGGCCAGGCCATGCCCGACGGCGGCGCCATCACGATCACCACCCGCCTGCGCCGGATCCCGGACGAGGGCCTCCGCCTCGCCAGCGGCGCGCTCGCCGCCGGCACCTACGTCGAGCTGGTCGTGGCCGACGACGGCACCGGGATCGATCCGGCGCTCGGGCTGCGGGTGTTCGACGCCTACGTCTCGACCAAGGGCGAGCGCGGCACCGGCCTCGGCCTGGCGTCGGTGCTCCAGCTCGTGCGCGCGGCCGGCGGCGGGGTCGAGCTCGAGTCGCCGCCGGGCGGCGGCACGCGTGTCACCGTGCTCCTGCCGGTGGCGCGCCCGGCGGCGTGACGGGGCGGCGCCGCCCGCCGGAGCTCGGCGCGGCTGCGCTCGAGGGGCGCGCCACGGTCGCGCCCGACCGGGAGTCCGGCCGCAGCCGGGCGGGGCTCACTCGAGGCAGCGCTCGTCCTCGATGCACTCGCTGCCGGCCGCCTCGCACTCGGCGCGCGGGCTGATGTTGAAGTGCACCTCCTCTGCCGAGGCCATCGGGCAGCAGCACTCGTCGGGCCCGATCGTCGGCTTCGCGGCCTCGGCGGCAGCGGCCGGCTCCGCGGCCGGCGTGGTCTCGGTGGTGGCGGCCGGCGGCTTGCCGGAGCCGCAGGCGGCGAGGAACAGGGCGACGAGGGCGCAGGCGACGGTGGACTTCATCTCGAGCAACTTCCTTTCGGTGGACGGGACAGCGTATCAACAGGCTCGGGCGCCGGTCTGCCCGGAGCTTGCAGAAAGTTGAACTTCCTACTTCCAACTTGCCCGCGGTCCAGGCTAGCGTGCCCGGCGATGAGGCTCGCCACGCACCGCCCTCGCTCGCCGGCTGCCGCCGCCGCCGCCGCGCTCGTCGTCACCCTCGGGACCCTCGGGACCCTCGGGACCCTCGGGGCCTGCGGCTCCACCGAGGATGACGACGGCGGCGACCTCGCCGATCCGTTCGCCGCCCAGCCCGACACCTCGGAGGGCCTGGTCAACGTCAGCGCCGACCTCGACGCCGTGCTCGAGCGCGGCGCGCTGGCCACCGCGTGCGCCGACTACGCCGCGTCCCCCGGCGATCGCCGGCTGCGGCTGCTGTGCGGCAAGGCGATGTTCTTCTTCGAGTCGTTCGGCACGCCCGGGGTGCCGAAGCCGATCCTGACCTGGCTGGTCGAGCACTTCCCCGACGAGGTCGGCGCCGGCTTCACCCACCTCGGCATGATCCCCGATCCGGCGTCGGTCGACGGCCTGCCGCTCGGCCTGCCCCCCGGCCCCGACTTCGGCACGGTGCCGGCGGTGTCGTTCGGCTGCGCGAGCTGCCACTTCGCCCGCCTCCCCGACGGGCGCTACGCGGTCGGCGCCCCCAACCACGCCTACCGCTACGGCCACATGAACCTGATGATGACGCTCCTGCCGATGCTGTCGGTGCCGGGTGCCGATCCGTCGGCCCACCACCCCGAGGCCCTCGCGGTCATCCAGCCCCTGCGCGATCGCATGGCCGCCGATCCATCGATCCAGAGCGCGCTCATCGCGGCGCTCCTGCCGCTCCTCGGCGGCGGCGGCGGCGCCATGCCGACCTTGTCGGCGGAGACCGAGGGCCACTACGCGCGCTGGCGATCGGGCACGATGGACTTCCTGATCCAGCCCCTGCCCTTCGACGACGGCGTGCACACGATCTCCAAGATCAGCGCGCTGTGGGGCATCCCCGGCGAGGCCGAGCTCGCCGCGCACGGGCTGACCTCGGCGATGCTGGGCTGGACCGGCGGCACCGCCAGCGTCCACAACTTCCTCGCCGGGTTCGTCGACATCGGCGGCGGCGACCTCGGCGAGTGGCCGGCCGAGCGCCTCGGCCCGCTCGTCGACTACCTCGACTCCCTGCGCGCCCCGGCGCCGATGGCGCCGCCGCCGGCCGACGCCGTCGCCCGCGGCCGCGGCGTCTTCGTGGCAGCCGGCTGCCAGGACTGCCACGGCGCGCCGCGCGGCGGCGGCGCCGAGCTCTACGACTTCGACGAGATCGGCACCGACGCCGCCATGCGCTGGTGGGCCGACGGCCCCGACCACGACGGCCAGCCCTTCGACGGCCTGCGCTTCCAGCCCGGCGACTCGCTCACCAACGCCCTCAAGTCGCCGCGCCTGGTCGGGCTGTGGACGATGACGCGCTTCCTCCACAACGGCTCGCTCGAGCGCCTCGAGCAGCTCCTGTGCGTGGAGGCCCGCCCCGGCGTCACCGAGCCCGCCTTCGGCGACGGCGGCCACACCTTCGGCTGCGACCTGCCGGCCGGCGAGCGCGCCGACCTCCTCGCCTACCTGCGCGCGCACTGATTCCTTCCCCCGCTCACTCGCGATCGCACGCGCGCCGCGGTACGATGGCCGCGAACCGGGACATGAAGTCGTGATGTTGGTCCCCGATGGCGCCCTCGCCCGCGCCGCCGCCGCGCTGGGCCTCGAGCCCGACGCGCTGTCGCCGTGTGGCCGCGACGCGGCCAAGCTCGAGCTGGTGGCCCCCGACGCGCCGCCCCGCGGCCGCCTCGTCCTGGTCTCCGCGATCACGCCCACCGCCGCCGGCGAGGGCAAGACCACGACCGCGATCGGCCTGCGCGACGGCCTGCGCCGGATCGGCCACGTCGCCTGCGCCGCCCTCCGCCAGCCGTCGCAGGCCCCGGTCTTCGGTCAGAAGGGCGGCGGCACCGGCGGCGGGCTGGCGCGCCTGGTGCCCGCCGAGCGCATCGACCTCCACTTCACCGGCGACCTCCACGCCATCGCCGCCGCCCACAACCTGCTGGCGGCGATGATCGACAACGGCCTGCACTTCGGCGCCCTCGACGTCGAGCCCGACGCCGTGCGCTGGCCGCGGGTGCTCGACGTCGGCGATCGGGCGCTGCGCGCGATCACCACCGGCCAGGCGCCCGGCGGCGGGCCGCCCCGCCAGACCGGCTTCGTCCTGACCGCGGCGTCGGAGGTGATGGCGTGCCTGTGCCTGGCCCGCGACGCCGACGATCTCCGCGCCCGCCTCGGCCGCATGATCGTCGCCGTCGACCGCGGCGGCGCGCCGGTCACCGCCGCCGACGTCGGCGCGGTCGGCGCGATGATGGCGCTGCTCGGCGAGGCCCTGCACCCCAACCTCGTCACCACCCGCGAGGGCACGCCCGCCCTGGTCCACGGCGGTCCGTTCGCCAACATCGCCCACGGCTGCTCCAGCGTGCTGGCGACCCGGCTCGCCCTGGCCCACGCCGAGTGGGTCGTGACCGAGGCCGGCTTCGGCTTCGATCTCGGCGGCGAGAAGTTCTTCGACCTGGTCGCGCCCGCCGGCGGCTTCGAGGCCGCGGCCGTGGTGCTGGTGGCGACGGTGCGCGCGCTGCGCGCTCACGGCGGCGACGCCGCCGACCCGCTGACCGCTGGCCTCGACAACCTCGACCACCACGTGGCGGCGGTCGAGCGCTTCGACCGCCCGGCGGTGATCGCCGTCAACCGGCGCGCCGACGACGACCCCGACGCCATCGCCCAGGTCGTCCGGTGGGCGGACATCCGGGGCGTGCCGTGCGCGGTCGCCGATCCCTACGGCGCCGGCGGCGACGGCTGTCTCGAGCTGGCGCGGGCGGTGGTGGCCGCGGCCCGGCCGGGACCGGCGCGTCCGCCCTACGCCGCGACCGACCCCGCCGAGGCCAAGCTGACGGCGCTCGCCGCCGCGCTCTACGGCGCGGCCGAGGTGCGCTGGACCGAGCGGGCGAAGGCCGACCTCGCCGAGATCGCGCGCCACGGCGGCGGGACGCTACCGCCGTGCGTCGCCAAGACCCCGACCTCGCTCACCGATGATCCGAGGCGCGCCGGGCGGCCGCGGGATCACGTCCTGACCGTCACCGGGGCCCACCTGTCGGCCGGGGCCGGCTTCTGGGTCGCCCTGTGCGGCGCGATCACGCGGATGCCCGGCCTGCCCCGCCGGCCGCGCGCGCTCGGGCTCGACCTCGTCGACGGGATATCGACGGGGCTGGACTGACGGGGCGGGCGTCGCGCTCGAGCTCCTCGACCAGCACCGCCAGGAGCGCCTTGGTGCCGTCGATGTCGCGATCGCGCGAGCGGGCGAGCGTGCGCCGCACCGCCGCCTCGACCGTCCCCTCCTTCTCGCCGTCGATCCGCTTGCCGCGCGCGGTCAGGCGGAAGCGGGCCCGCCGCCGATCCTCGGGATCGCCCTCGCGCAGCAGGTAGCCGCGGTGCTCGAGGCGAGCGAGGATGCCGGTCAGGGTGCTGGGGTGAAGATCGAGGCTGGTGGCGAGCTCGCTGGCGCCGATGCCCGGCGACCGCCCGATCAACCGCAGGGCCAGGCGCTGCGGGCCGGTCACGCCCAGGTTGCGCTCCATCCACTTGGAGCGGACCTCGAGCCCGTGAACCAGCCGCCAGAGCGTACGCATGAAGCGAAGCGACTCGTTCTCTTGGGTCATGCCGTTCCGGTCCAAGCTACGGCCGAAGCTCGTCGCCGTCAACGAACTGGCTTGACCCGACGCGGCGGATCGACAAGCCTGGTCGCTGGACCGGACTCAGGACTCAGGACCGGACGCGGGGCGAGCACATGAAGAACGCACGAACCAGCCAGGCGTCGTCGATCAGCGGCGGCGAGCTCGCGACCGAGGTGGCGCCGGGCAAGCGCGCGCTCACCTCCGCCCTGCCCGCCGGCGCGGGCGCGGTGCAGCGCCGGGCGACCGTGGCCACCCTCCCGCCCGCCCCCGGCGGCGCCGGCGCGTCCGCCGCCCCGGCCCACGAGGATCCGTTCGCGCTCCACCTCCTGGGCGACGCTGCCGTGCAGCGCCGCGGCGAGGGTGCGGCGGCGGGCGAGGACGTGCACGCGGCGGCCGCCCACGGGATCGGCGGGCCGGCGACCGCGCTGCCGCACCTCGCGCAGATCCAGCGCGCCTTCGGCCCCGACCACGATCTGTCGACGGTCCAGGCCCACGTCGGCGGCCCGGCCGCCGCCGCCAGCGCCGCGATGGGCGCCGAGGCCTCCGCCACCGGCGGCCACGTCGCGTTCGCGAGCCAGCCCGATCTCCACACCGCCGCCCACGAGGCGGCCCACGTCGTCCAGCAGGCCCAGGGCGTCCACCTCTACGGCGGCGTCGGCCAGGCCGGCGACACCTACGAGCGCCACGCCGACGCGGTCGCCGATCGCGTGGTCGCCGGGCGATCGGCGGCCGACCTGCTCGGAGCGCCCGGCCCGGGGTCGGCGCCTGTGGTCCAGCACAAGAAGGGCACGCTGCCCGCGGGCGACGAGGGCTTCGAGCAGATGTGGGCGGCGCACCCGCACAACTACCAGGCCGACGACGCCGAGAACACCTCGAGCCCCGACGTGCTCGACCAGCACGGGCTGCCGGCGTCGTACTCCAACACCTGCGCCATCCGCATCAGCATCATGTTCAACGAGATCGGCGACCCGATCACGGTGGCCAAGGCCACCGGGGCCGGGATCAAGAAGGAGCGGCTGCACTACAGCAAGAAGACGAAGAAGTACTACATCCTCTCGGCCAAGGAGATGTGGACGTACCTGACGGCGCACTACCGCAAGCCCGACGCCACCTTCCCGGCCAAGGGCCGCTACGCCGACGAGGAGAAGTTCCGCGACGACTTCGAGGCCACGATCAAGCCGCTGCTCGCCGGCAAGAAGGGCATCGTCGCGTTCGACAAGGTCTTCGGCTACGGCGGCACCGGCCACGTCGACCTCTTCGACGGCGAGACCCTGTCGAACGCCGCGGGCTGGTACTCGTGCCAGCGCCTGATGCTGTGGTACGTCTCGGTGCCATGACGCCGGGTGGCCGCGCGCACGCCGCGCTGATCGTCGCCGCGATGCTCTCCGCGGGAGCCGCCGCCGGCGGGTGTGGCCGCGGCTCGCCGCCCGCCAGCACCGGCGGCGCCGAGCCCGCCGCCGCCGCGACCCCTGCCACCGCCGCGGCGCCGACCGCCGTCGACGCCGCGCCACCTCCGGAGGTCACCATGGACGCGCCCCCGCCCCGCCCCGCGTGGCTGATCGAGCCCGGTCGGGTCGGCCCGATCGAGCTGGGCAAGCCGGTGCCGGCCGAGCTCGTCACCGCCGACCTCGGCGATCGCTACGTCGCGCGCTACATCGCCGACGCCCAGCCCCTGGACGGGTTCCGCCTCGACGACCCGCCGCTCACGATCGTGCTGGCCGACGGTCCGTTCGCGCAGCTCGACCGCAAGCGGGGCGCCGGCGCGCCCCCGGTCGACCGGCTGCGCGGCCCCGCCGTCGAGGCCGTGCGCAAGGGCGCCCGGGTCCGCCGCGTGATGGTCCATGGCCCCGGCGCGGCGACCGCGGCCGGCCTCGGCGTCGGCGCCACCCTCGCCGAGCTGCAGGCGGCCTACCCCGATGTCCGCCTGTACCCGATGCCGCCCACGCTCGGCGACGACGACCTGTGCGTCGCCCGCAGCAAGCACCAGCCCGGCGTCTCGTTCGTCTTCCGCAACTGCAACAAGGCCAACGCCGGCGATCCGGTCACCCGGGTCGACGTCTGGCAGCCGGACTGACGGGACCGACCGGACTGACGGCGCCGGCGGCCTCGGCCACGCGCGCGCCCTCGCGCCGGCTCATAGTACGGCCGGCGGCGCCCTCACCTTCCCTGGGATCTGCGTGGAATGGCAAAGGCTTGCGGGGGTGCGAACCGCCTTGACCCGGCGCCGCCGATCGTCAAGCCTGGAGACTGGAGAGCCCATGAAGGACGAGCGGTCAGCGAGCGACACCAGCACCCTCGGCGCCCAGGACCCGACGGCGTTGTCGCCGGGCAAGCGGACGCGGACGGCGGCCCTGCCGGCGGTGCAACAGCGCGCGGCGGTGCCCGCGCCGCCGACGAGCGCCACCGAGGCCGCGGCGTCCGAGGCCACGGGCCACGACGATCCGTTCGCGCTCCACCTGCTCGACGCTCCCGTGCAGCGCCGCGGTGACGGCGGCGGCGCGACCGACGTCCACGCCGCGGCCGCTCACGGGCTCTCGGCGCCGGCCACCAGCCTGCCGTTCCTCGACCAGATCCAGCGCTCGTTCGGCGCCGACCACGACGTCTCCGGCGTCCAGGCCCACGTCGGCGGGGCCGCCGCCGAGGCCAGCGCCGCGATGGGCGCCGAGGCCTACGCCACCGGCGATCACGTCGCGTTCGCCCGGAGCCCGGACCTCCACACCGCCGCCCACGAGGCCGCCCACGTCGTCCAGCAGGCGCAGGGCGTCAACCTCTACGGTGGCGTCGGCCAGGCCGGTGACGCCTACGAGCGCGCGGCCGACGCCGTCGCCGATCGCGTGGTCGCCGGCGAGCCGGCCGCCGACCTGCTCGGCGCCCGCACCGGCGGCGCCGCCGCGGCCGGACACGTGCAGCGCAAGGCCGCCGGCGAGCCGGGCTGGTCGGTGCGCGCGCGGGACTATCACCGCCGCAATCCGGGCTACGTGGCGCAGTTCACGCAGGCCACCGGCGGCGCGTGCCTCGGCGCCGACGGCGAGCTCGATCCGGCGCAGGTGGCGCGCTGGCAGCGGGCGCACGGGGTCAAGCCCGACGGCCACTGCGGCCCGCTCACGGTGTGCGCGGCGATCGGCGGTGACGTGGTCGCGCCGGCGCAGGAGGCGCCACCCCAGGCCGAGACCGCGGAGCCCGAGGCCGGCCCGACGCCCGGCGCGAACGTCGGCCCGACGCCCGGCGCGAACGTCGGCCCGACGCCCGGCGCGAACGTCGGCCCGGGCGGCGCCAACGTCCCCATGCTGGGCCCGGTCCTCGGCCCCGACGTCAAGCCGGCCGACGAGGCCAAGGCCCAGGAGCCGGCGCAGCCCCTGGTCAAGGGCGAGCCGCTGCGCTTCGTCCTCGACGGCGGCGCCGAGAAGATCGGCTTCCAGAAGTGCCTGGTGTTCGTGTCGCCGGGCGGCCTGTCCTCGGCCACGCCCGACATCTTCCTCTTCTTCCACGGCTACCAGGCCGACTACGGCATCGACGACCAGCAGAAGAAGCCCAAGGGCATGGCGCTCTACGAGTCAGGCCGCGACGCGACCGCCGAGGCCATGGCCCACGCCACCGGCAAGAACCTGGTGGCGATCCTGCCCCAGGGCAACATCGGCCGCGGCGACGAGGCCGGCGGGCGCATGAAGGGCCTCAAGGCCGGCCTCCCCACGTTCCTGTCGTCGGTGCTGGGCGGCCTTGCCCCCCAGCTCGGCGTCGAGGCGCTCGCCCCTGGCCGCATCTCGATCTCCGGTCACAGCGCCGGCGGCTACGAGGGCGTGCACTCGGCGATGAAGGGCGCGGGCGAGCTCGCCGACAACATCACCGACATGACGCTGATGGACTCCAGCTACTCGACGTCGCACTTCGCCGACGCGCGCGACTGGATCTTCAGCGGCTCGCCCGGCAAGAACCTGCGCATCATCGGCCAGAAGGTCCAGATCCGCGGCGAGCGCCACAAGTTCCACGGCGCCTACTTCGATCCCGGCCCGCTCGGCAAGTACGCCGCCAAGCAGGGCTTCGAGGTCAAGCACCTGCCCGACGGCGAGAAGCGCGAGAACGGCACGGTCATCCAGCACTCCCAGCTCCTCAAGGACGGCCAGGTCCACGCCGACATCCTCATCCTCGAGTCCAAGCGCAGCCACGGCCAGATCCGCGACGACGTCATGGACGACGCCATCCTCTCGATCGGCGAGGGCTCCGCGGGCGCCGCGACCTTCGGCCGCGACGCCCTGGCCGAGTCCGAGGCCGACCAGGATCCGGACGCGCCGGGTCACCAGCCGACCGGCAAGGGCGCGGAGGTGGTCGAGCAGAAGTCCCAGCAGCCGGCGAACACCGGCAGCGGTGACCTCGACGACGACGTGCCGCAGCCCGAGCACAACCCCGACGTCAACGCGCCCGAGAAGCCCAAGGTCCCGGCCAGCACGCCGGCCAAGCCCGCCGGCAAGGAGGTCTACAAGGCCGGCGGCCGCCTCGCCAAGGAGAAGCTCAGCCGCCAGGACTTCACCGACGCCGAGTACAAGTTCAAGCAGCGGGTCTACGAGAAGGCCACCGCCCGGCTCGGCGACAAGGTCTACGGCGGCGTCGACAAGGAGAACCTGTCGAGCATCGGCGGCAAGAGCAGCGGCACGATCCGCGCCGACGTCCACGGCCCCCTGACCTCGATGATGTCGGCCATGGAGGCGGCCATCGCCAGCGGCACCCCGGTCGACGGCAAGGAGGTCGGCAGCGCCACCGGCATCCGGGTCTCCAACGGCTACCGCTCGCCCGAGACCGACTTCGGGCTGTGGGACAAGTACTTCCCGAAGTACTTCCGTAACACCGCCGAGGCCCGCGAGGCCACCGGCAACCCGCTGGGCGAGGAGGCGGCCGGCGTGATGGTCAAGTACATCGCCAACCGCAAGGCGCCGCCCGGCGGCTCCAACCACTCCAACGGCACCGCCGTCGACCTCCAGATGGAGAAGAACGGCAAGAACCTCGGCAACGACTACGACAACCAGGCCGAGTGGAAGAAGTCCTGGCACCTGGCCTGGCTCAAGGCCAACGCCCCCTCGTACGGGTTCAAGCCGTACGAGAAGGAGCACTGGCACTGGACGTACGTGGGCTGAGGGCGCCGCAGGTGACGAGGATGGAGACCGTGCACCGCGCGACCGCGGTGGCCGCCGAGCGGGTGATCGCCGAGCCCGACGCCCGGCAGGTGGACGCCACCGACCTCGGTCTCGAGGTCGTGGTGACCCTGCTCGAGCGCGCGCCGCCCGAGGTCGACCCGGGCGACGCCCTGCGGCGCCTCGACCTGGCGCTGGCGCTCACCGCGGCCGGCGCAGGGACCGCGGCCGTGGTGATCGAGCTGGGCTTCGCGCTGGTGCCGGCGGCCGTCTGCCCGCTGGCGCCCGGCGAGGTGCGGCCGCTGCCGCCGCTCGCGCCGCCGCGACCGTTCGCCCCCCACGACGCCGCCGCGCTCCTGCCCCACGACGGGCCGCTCCTCCACCTCCACCACCGCGGCGACCCCGACGGCGTCGCCGACGACGTCGCGATCGCGCGGGTGGGTGACGAGCTGGTGGTGTGGTGGGCCCCCACCCTCGACGGCGAGGCCGAGGAGTGGCACGAGCAGTCGCGCGTCCGCCTGGCGCCGGGCGCCCGGGTCGTCGCCCGCTGAAACCGCGGCCGGCGGCCGGTGTCTCCCGGAGGTGGCCCCGGCCCCCAGCTCCGGCGCGCGCGGCGCGGTGACGCTCGCCGCCGCGATCGCCGTCGCGGCGTGGGCGGGCGCATGCGCGGGCGCGGCCCCGGCGGCGCGGGGGGCGC